>NZ_LRUN01000110.1 GCF_001679645.1 Pseudomonas bananamidigenes
GTGCCGAACGCCGGGGCCTAGACTTTTTGGTTACTTTTGGGGCGTTTGCCAAAAGTGACCCGCTGTAAGAGCGGAACCGCCAGCCGCAACACCCGAAGCAACGGATATTCACCCAAAACAACCCAAAACCTGGTCGGCCCAGAGGCCGCCAAGGTCAAGGTCAAGGTCAAGGTCAAACAACGTCAACGCCAACGTGAATCGCATCATGCCTCCAAAACTCCAGATCACAATCAATCAACCGCCCCGACTGATCATAATTGACCCGCGCAATCCGCAACCCCGGACTCCCCACCGACACCCGTAAAGCCGCCGCCGCATCCACCGACAACGAGGTCGGCACAATCTCGAACCGCACCCGCCCATAGTGCAAATCGTAATGCCGCGCATACAGCTCGGTGATCGACTGATTCAGATCGAAATCCAGAATTCCCGGGAAATACTGCGGATTCAGATAATGCTCCACATACAGCACCAGCCGCCCGTCGATCCGTCGCGACCGGCAGATCTGAATCACGCTCGACAGCGCCGGCAACTGCAACCACGCACACACCGCCGCCGACGCCGGTTGCAGTCGCGCAGAAATCACCTCGGTCGACGGCACCCGCCCCTGCGCACTGACCATCGCGTGAAAGTGACTGCGTTGCATCAGGTTGTAAGCCAGACGCGGCGGCGACACGAACCAGCCCCGACGTTCCTCGCGGTAAATCTGGCCTTGCGCCTCCAGTTGCAACAAGGCTTCCCGCACCGTGATCCGGGTCGTGCCGAACAACTCGCTGAGCTTGCGCTCGGCCGGCAGCTTGCTCCCCGCCGCGAGCAGACCATGACCGATCTGTTCCTGAAGGATCTGGCCAATGGCTGTCACCGCTTTTGTTGCCTCATCGCGCATCAACGTTACCTATCTGGACTAGACCAGCACTGTTTCGGGGCAAAACCGCACGACTATTGCGCCGTTCGGTCGTGTTGCAAGCCTAGGCAGTGCAGATGACCGAGAGATGACAAAACCACCGAACGGTCGCCCTGACAACTTGCAATACATCGGCCAGGTCCCTTGCCAGCCGGGACTTTAAGGGTGGTCTACGCTTACCGGGCAGCCGCCGGTACCGGCTAAAAAAATCGCTGGCCAGGCATTCGCCGACATCAAAGTGTCATCCAGCCCCCCTACATTGGCTCAGGTATTGCTGACCTAGACCAACACACACCGCAATCGCAGCGTTGAACACGACCAAGGAGCTTCGGAATGAAACAGCTTTTCCTGGCAACACTGTTAGGCTCGACCATTGCCATGTGCACCGCCGCCATGGCGGCTGATGATCTGAAAACCCTCGAAGCCGCTGCGAAAGCGGAAGGCGCCGTCAACAGCGTCGGGATGCCCGATGACTGGGCCAACTGGAAAGGCACCTGGGAAGACCTGGCCAAGACCTACGGCCTGAAACACATCGATACCGACATGAGCTCGGCCCAGGAAATCGCCAAGTTCGCCGCCGAAAAAGACAACGCCACCGCCGACATCGGCGACGTCGGCGCGGCCTTCGGCCCTATCGCTGTCAAGCAAGGCGTGGTGCAACCGTACAAGCCGACCACCTGGGATCAGGTTCCGGCCTGGGCCAAGGACAAGGACGGCAACTGGGCGCTGGCCTACACCGGCACCATTGCGTTCATCGTCAACAAGAAACTGCTGCACGGTTCCGAAGTACCGAAAAGTTGGGCGGACCTCAAGGGCGGCAAATACAAGGTCTCCATCGGCGACGTGAGCACCGCGGCCCAAGCGGCCAACGGTGTACTCGCGGCAGCGCTGGCCAACGGCGGCGACGAGAAAAACATCCAGCCTGCCCTGCTGTTCTTCGCAGACATCGCCAAGCAAGGTCGCCTGTCGCTGGCCAACCCGACCATCGCCACCATGGAAAAAGGCGAGGTCGAAGTCGGCGTGGTCTGGGACTTCAACGGTCTGAGCTACAAGGCCAAGATGGCCAACCCGGATGACTACGTGGTGCTGATCCCGTCCGACGGCTCGGTGATTTCCGGCTACACCACCATCATCAACAAATATGCGAAGAACCCGAACGCCGCCAAGCTGACTCGCGAATACATCTTCAGCGACGCCGGCCAGACCAACCTCGCCCGTGGCAACGCCCGTCCGATCCGCGCCGAGCACCTGACCCTGCCGGAAGACGTGAAAGCCAAGCTGCTGCCGAACGAGCAGTACAAGAAGGTCACGCCGATCAAGGACGCCGATGCGTGGGAAAAAACCTCCAAGGCTCTGCCGCAGAAGTGGCAGGAAGAAGTGATCATCAACATGCAGTAATGCGGTAGCCCCCTCTGTGTGATTTGTTGGATATCCAGAGGTGGGAGCGAGCCTGCTCGCGAATGCGCCGTCTCAGTCAACATCCTTGTTGAGTGAACAACCGCCTTCACGAGCAGGCTCGCTCCCACACGGGATTGAGTTGATTTCGAGCTGTTTGAATTCGCGGAGTTTTTGCCCCCATGAAGCACACCGTCATCCTTGTCGTGCTCGACGGCCTCAATTACGAAGTCGCGCGTCACGCCATGGGGCATCTGCAGGCTTACGTTGGCGCAGGACGCGCCGCGCTCTATCGATTGGAGTGCGAGCTGCCGGCCCTGTCCCGACCACTTTACGAATGCATCCTCACCGGCGTGCCGCCCATCGACAGCGGCATCGTCCACAACAACGTCTCGCGCCTGTCCAGTCAGCGCAGCATCTATCACTACGCCCGCGATGCCGGTCTGAAAACCGCCGCTGCGGCGTACCACTGGGTCAGCGAGCTGTACAACCGCTCGCCGTTCGTGGCTGCCAGGGATCGTCACACCGACGACCCGACGCTACCGATCCAGCATGGTCACTTTTACTGGAACGATCACTATCCGGACTCGCACCTGTTCGCCGACGCCGAGAACCTGCGTCTGCGCCACGCCCCGGACTTTCTGCTGATCCATCCGATGAACATCGACGACGCCGGCCACAAGCACGGTCTCGACACCCCGCAATACCGCAACAGCGCGCGCAGCGCCGACATCATCCTCGCCGACTACCTGCAAGGCTGGCTCGACGCCGGTTGTCAGGTGCTGGTAACCGCTGACCACGGCATGAACAGCGATCGCTCGCACAACGGCCTGCTGCCGGAAGAACGCCAGGTACCGCTGTTCGTACTCGGCGACGCCTTCAGCCTGAACGCCGACGCCACACCGAAGCAGACCGACCTTTGTGGCACGGTCTGCGAGTTGCTTGGCGTGCCCCACGACAAACCTGTGTGCCGGGAGTTGCTCAAGTGAATGCCATGACTCGCGGCAAATGGCTGGCGGCCCTGTGTCTGGTGCCGTTTGCCTTGTTCTTTATCGTGTTCGAAATCGCCCCGCTGATCTGGGTGATGATCAACAGCCTGCAATCGGAAGAGTTCGGCTGGGGTTTCGCCAACTTCAGCAAGATCTTCAATTCGAAGTTCTATCTGCAGGCGATCCAGTACAGCCTCGAAATCAGTTTCTGGTCGAGTGTGTTCGGCATCATCATCGCCGTGCTCGGTGCCTACTCCCTGCGCAGGGTGGATTCGAAGCTGCGCAACTTCGTCAACGCCTTCGCCAACATGACGAGCAACTTCGCCGGCGTGCCCCTGGCCTTCGCGTTCATCATCCTGCTCGGCTTCAACGGCAGCATCACCATCATGCTGAAGCAGGCCGGGATCATCCAGGACTTCAACCTGTACTCGAAAACCGGGTTGATCATCCTCTACACCTACTTCCAGATTCCCCTGGGCGTTCTGCTGCTGTACCCGGCGTTCGACGCGCTGCGTGAAGACTGGCGCGAATCCGCCGCACTGCTCGGCGCTGACGGCTGGCAATTCTGGCGTCACATCGGCCTGCCGGTGCTGACCCCGGCCCTGCTCGGCACCTTCGTGATCCTGCTGGCCAACGCCCTCGGTGCCTACGCCACGGTGTATGCGCTGACCACCGGCAACTTCAACGTACTGCCGATCCGGATTGCGGCGATGGTCTCCGGTGACATTTCCCTGGACCCGAACATGGCCAGTGCCCTGGCCGTGGTGCTGGTGGCGCTGATGACCCTGGTGACCGTCGTGCATCAACTGCTGCTGAAGAGGAGCTACCATGTCTCGCGCTGAATCCGGCCCGGCCGGCGTCTACCACCGCGTCGTGGTCTACCTGCTGTTCGCCATTCTGCTGCTGCCGCTGCTGGGCACGCTGATCTATTCGATCGCCAGCAGTTGGTCAGCCACCGTGCTACCCAGCGGCTTCACCTTCAAGTGGTACATCCAGTTGTGGAGCGATCCACGTTTCCTGCACGCCTTCGGTCAGTCGTTGCTGGTGTGCGTCGGTGCGCTGATCCTTTCGGTGGTGCTGATCCTGCCGCTGCTGTTCGTGGTGCATTACCACTTCCCGAAACTCGATGCGCTGATGAACATCCTGATCCTGCTGCCCTTCGCGGTGCCGCCGGTGGTGTCGTCGGTGGGGCTGTTGCAGCTCTATGGTTCCGGGCCGTTCGCGATGGTCGGCACGCCGTGGATCCTGATCGGTTGCTACTTCACCGTGGCGCTGCCGTTCATGTACCGGGCCATCACCAACAACCTGCAGGCGATCAACCTGCGTGACCTGATGGACGCTGCCCAACTGCTCGGTGCCAGTACCTTTCAGGCTGCGTTTCTGGTGGTACTGCCGAATCTTCGCAAAGGCCTGATGGTCGCATTGCTGCTGTCGTTCTCGTTCCTGTTCGGCGAGTTCGTGTTCGCCAACATTCTGGTCGGCACCCGCTACGAAACCCTGCAGGTCTACCTCAACAACATGCGCAACAGCAGCGGCCACTTCACCAGTGCGCTGGTGATTTCCTACTTCTTTTTCGTGCTGGTCCTGACCTGGGTCGCCAACATCTTGAACAAGGACAAAAGCGAATGAGCTATGTCAGCGTCCAACACCTTCAGAAAAACTACGCCGGCACCACGGTGTTCAGCGATATCAACTGCGAAATCCGTAAGGGTGAGTTCGTCACCCTGCTCGGCCCCTCCGGTTGTGGCAAATCCACCCTGCTGCGCTGCATCGCCGGCCTGACACCGGTGGATGGCGGCAAGATTCTGCTCGATGGCGTCGACATCGTGCCGCTGACGCCACAGAAACGCGGGATCGGCATGGTGTTCCAGAGCTATGCACTGTTCCCCAACATGACCGTGGAGCAGAACGTCGCCTTTGGCCTGCGCATGCAGAAGGTCAATACGGACGACAGCCACAAGCGTGTCACCGAGGCGCTGAAACTGGTGGAACTCAACGACTTCGCCAGTCGTTATCCGCATCAGCTCTCCGGTGGTCAGTGCCAGCGTGTCGCCCTCGCCCGCTCTTTGGTCACCCGTCCGCGTCTGTTGTTGCTGGATGAACCGCTGTCGGCCCTCGATGCACGGATTCGCAAGCATCTGCGTGAGCAGATCCGTCAGATCCAGCGCGAACTGGGTCTGACCACCATCTTCGTCACACACGATCAGGAAGAAGCCCTGACCATGTCTGACCGGATTTTCCTGATGAATCAGGGAAAGATCGTACAAAGCGGCGATGCCGAAACCCTGTACACCGCACCGGTCGATATATTCGCCGCCGGTTTCATCGGCAACTACAACCTGCTGGACGCCGAGAGTGCAACGAAGCTGTTGCAGCGACCGATCAACCACCGCGTTGCGATTCGCCCGGAAGCCATCGAACTGAGTCTGAACGGCGAGCTCGATGCACAGATCCGCAGCCACAGCCTGCTGGGCAACGTGATCCGCTATCGCGTCGAAGCCAGGGGGGTGGAGCTGGTAGTGGATGTGCTCAATCGTTCGGCAGCGGATCTGCACCCCGACGGTCGGCGCCTGGCGCTTTCCATCGATCCGACTGCCCTGTGTGAGGTAGCCTGATGACTTTGCTGATGTTGAAGAGAGAACTGCACTGATGGCCCTGGCAATTTTTGATCTGGACGAAACCCTGATCCACGGCGACTGCGCCACCCTCTGGAGCGAGCAGATGGGGCGCCTGGGCTGGGTCGATCCCGAGTCGTTCATGCGCAGGAACAATGAGCTCATGGACGCCTACAGCCATGGCAAGTTGCGTATGGAAGACTACATGGACTTCAGCCTGGAACCGTTGATCGGTCGCACCCCGGAAGAAGTCGAGCATCTGGTCGGACCATGGGTGGAGGACTTCATCGAGCCGATCATCTTCAGCGACGCCACCAAAACCATCGCCGCCCACCGCAAGGCCGGTGACCGGATTCTGGTGATTTCGGCCTCGGGCACGCACCTGGTCAAACCGATCGCCGAACGGCTGGGCATCGACGAGATCCTGGCCATCGAACTGGAAGTCGCCCATGGCGTGTACAGCGGCAACACCGTGGGTACCCTGACCTATCGCGAAGGCAAGATCACCCGCCTGCTGGAGTGGCTGGATGCCGAAGAGGAAAACCTTGAGGGCGCGAGTTTCTATTCCGACTCACGCAATGACCTGCCGCTGCTGCTGAAGGTGGATTACCCGCATGTGGTCAATCCCGATCCGGTGTTGCGCGCGCAGGCCGAGCAGTCCGGATGGCCGATTCACCTCTGGAGATAAGCGACTGTATTGTGGGAGCACACTTGCTCCCACATGCATCGATGATCAGCTCAGGCTTTCGTCGATCACCAGCACCAGCTTCCCGGCTACCGTGTTGCTCGCCAGCTCGGCAAACGCCGCTTCGGCATCCTTGATCGCAAAGGTCCTGGCCAGTTGCGGCTTCAGGCGCCCCTCGGAAAACAGCGGCCACACATGCTGGCGCAGATCGCTGAACAGATCGGCCTTGAACTGATCGTCGCGGCTGCGCAGGGTCGAGCCCAGCAGTTGCACACGTCTGGCCAGCACCTGGGCCAGGTCCAGTTTCGCTTCACGCCCCCCCATCAGACCGATGAGCACCCAGCGGCCGTCCTGAGCCATCAGCTTCAGATTCAGCGCCGAGTAATTGCCACCGACCGGATCCAGAATCACATCGAACGGCCCGAAGTCTCGCAGGCTTTCCAGATCGTCGGTGCGCACCACGCCGCCTTGGGCGCCCAGTGCTTCACAATAGGCCAGGCGCTCGGCCGATCCGACGCTGACCCAGCATGGATTGCCAAACGCCTTGCACAGTTGAATGGCGGCGGAACCGATGCCGCTGGCCCCCGCATGCAGCAGAACTTTTTCCCCGGGTTTGAGCGCAGCGAGTTGGAACACATTCAGCCAGACCGTCGCATAGACCTCAGGCAATGCGGCGGCTTCGATCAGCGACACGCCCTCCGGAACCGGCAGCACATGCCGCCCGTCGACGACTACCTCTTCGGCCATCCCACCCCCGGCCAGCAAAGCGCAGACCCGATCACCGACCTGCCAGGAGGAGCCGGCGCCAACTTCGCTGATCACTCCGGAGCACTCAAGACCGAGCACCTGACTGGCGCCCGGTGGCGGTGGATAAAGCCCCGCCTTCTGTAACAAGTCCGCGCGATTGAGGCCCGCAGCCGCCACCCGGATGCGGACTTGTCCTGCATCACACTCAGGACCGGGTTCATCAACCCATGCCACTTGACCTTCAACGCCTTGCAATGCCTTCACAGTGCCTCCATAGTGAGTCTGGACTGAGCCCGAAGCTGTAGCGCCGGGCTTTTTGCATTATGCGACCGGCCCTGGGGTCTGAACGAGCGCTGAACAGCAGTTATCGTACAGAGCGTAGAGGTACCGGCGACTTCAAAGACGGCCTAATATGCGTTATCAATTGTCCCCGCGTCGAATCAGCATGAAGCATTTGCTCCCCAGCACCGCCCTCGCTCTTTTCATCGGTATCGGCCTCTTGCCGGTGTCGGGCACTACATTCGCAGCCAACAGCTGGGACAAGTTGCAGCCTGATCGCGATGAAGTGATCGCCAGTCTGAACGTCGTCGAGTTGCTCAAGCGCCACCACTACAGCAAGCCGCCGCTCGACGATGCACGTTCGGCGATCATCTACGACAGCTACATCAAGCTGCTGGACCCGTCGCGCAGCTATTTCATGGCCAGCGACATCGCCGAATTCGACAAGTGGAAGTACCAGTTCGACGATTTCCTCAAGAGCGGCGATCTCAACGCCGGCTTCACCATCTACAAACGCTATCTGGACCGCGTGAAAGCGCGTCTGGACTTCGCCATTGCCGAGCTGAACAAAGGCGTCGACAAGATGGACTTCACCACGAAGGAAACCTTGCTGATCGACCGCAAGGACGCTCCGTGGCTCAAGTCCACCGCCGAACTCGACGACCTGTGGCGCAAACGCGTCAAGGACGAAGTGCTGCGGCAGAAGATCGCCGGCAAAGAGCCGAAGCAGATCCAGGAAACCCTGACCAAGCGCTACAAGAACCAGTTGGCGCGCCTGGACCAGACCCGTGCCGAAGACATCTTCCAGGCGTACATCAACACCTTCGCCATGTCCTACGATCCGCACACCAACTATCTGTCGCCGGATAACGCGGAAAACTTCGACATCAACATGAGTCTGTCCCTAGAGGGTATCGGCGCCGTGCTGCAGAGCGACAACGATCAGGTGAAGGTCGTGCGTCTGGTGCCGGCAGGCCCGGCCGACAAGACCAAACAGGTCGCTCCTGCCGACAAGATCATCGGCGTTGCCCAGGGCAACAAGGAAATGGTCGACGTGGTCGGCTGGCGTCTGGACGAGGTGGTCAAGCTGATCCGTGGGCCGAAAGGCACCGTGGTCCGTCTGGAAGTCATCCCGGCCAGCAATGCGCCGAACGATCAGACCAGCAAGATCGTGCCGATCACCCGTGAAGCGGTGAAGCTCGAAGACCAGGCCGTGAAGAAATCCATTCTGAGCCTCAAGCAGGACGGCAAGGACTACAAGCTCGGCGTGATCGAGATTCCGGCCTTCTACCTGGACTTCAAGGCGTTCCGTGCCGGTGATCCGGATTACAAGAGCACCACTCGCGACGTCAAGAAACTCCTGACCGAACTGCAGAAAGAGAAAGTCGACGGCGTGGTCATCGACCTGCGCAACAACGGCGGCGGTTCCCTGCAGGAAGCCACGGAGCTGACCAGCCTGTTCATCGACAAGGGCCCTACCGTGCTGGTGCGCAATGCCGATGGCCGGGTCGATGTGCTGGAAGACGAAAACCCGGGCGCGTTCTACAAAGGCCCGATGGCGCTGCTGGTCAACCGCCTGTCCGCCTCGGCTTCTGAGATCTTCGCCGGCGCCATGCAGGACTACCACCGTGCGCTGATCATCGGTGGCCAGACCTTCGGCAAAGGCACCGTGCAGACCATCCAGCCGCTTAACCATGGCGAACTGAAGCTGACCCTGGCCAAGTTCTACCGGGTTTCCGGTCAGAGCACCCAGCATCAGGGCGTACTGCCGGACATCGACTACCCGTCGATTATCGATACCAAGGAGATCGGCGAGAGCGCCCTGCCGGAAGCCATGCCATGGGACACCATCCGTGCGGCGATCAAACCGGCGGTCGACCCGTTCAAGCCGTACCTGGCCCAGCTCAAGTCCGAGCATGACGCCCGTTCGGCCAAGGATGCGGAGTTCGTGTTCATCCGCGACAAGCTGGCCCTGGCGCAGAAGCTGCTGGAAGAAAAAACCGTCAGCCTCAACGAAGCCGATCGCCGTGCCCAGCACGCCGACATCGACGCCAAGCAGCTGGCGATGGAAAACATCCGTCGCAAGGCCAAAGGCGAAGAGCCGCTCAAGGAGCTGAAGAAAGAAGACGACGACGCCCTTGCTGCCGCCGAGCCGGACAAGGTCAAACCGGAAGACGACGCCTACCTGAGCGAGACCGGGCGCGTGCTGCTGGATTACCTGAAGCTGAGCAATCAGGTGGCCAAGAAGTAAGGTGATGGCAATTTAGTGGTGACGATCCCCGGATCGTCATCAAACAGTCATCATTCTGTCGTGAAATAAAGGACTGGGAGCGGTTCTCTTCATCGAGAACGCTCCCAGTCCTTTTTTTATCGCCAGAGATTGCCATGACCACGACCGAACAGCTGAGTGCCTTGAGCTCGATCCTGACTCAAAGCGGTTTACACAGCCTGTTCCAGCCGATCATCTGCCTCTCCGAGCGACGCATTCTGGGTTATGAAGCCCTGACTCGCGGCCCGTCCAACAGCCCGCTGCACTCCCCCATCGCCCTGTTCGCCGTCGCCCGCCAGGCCGGCCGCTTGAACGAACTGGAGATTGCCTGCCGCCAGAGCGCCTGCCGGCGCTTCAACGAACAGCAACTGCCGGGCAAGCTGTTTCTCAACGTCTCTCCCGAATCCCTGCTCGAAGCCGCACATCAGCCGGGACGTACTCTCCAATTGCTGCAGGACTTCGGCATTCCACCCAGCCAGGTGGTGATCGAACTCACCGAACAGACGCCGATTGACGACTTCCAGTTGCTGCAAACGGCTTTGCATCACTACCGGGCGATGGGGTTTTCCATTGCACTTGACGATCTGGGCGCGGGTTATTCCAGCCTGCGCTTGTGGTCGGAACTGCGACCGGATTACGTGAAGATCGACCGGCACTTTATCGACGGTATCCATCAAGACGCCTTGAAACGCGAGTTCGTCGGATCGATCCTGCAAATCGCCAAGGCCTCTCGGGCGCAAGTGATCGCAGAAGGTATCGAACTGCCGGAAGAACTGGCGGTGCTGACCGAGATGGGTGTTGACCTGGTGCAGGGCTACCTGCTCGGACGTCCCCAGGAACACCCGCCACGGGACGCCCGGGCCTTGATGCCCAAGCACGACAGCAGCGCCGTCGCGCTGAATGACGAAGGCAGCGACCTGAGTGCCCTGCTCAACGATCAACCGGCCGTGAATCGTGATACGCCTACCGCCACCGTTCTCGAAGCCTTTCGCCGTCAGGCCAACCTGAACTCGCTGGCAGTGCTCGACGAACAGGGTCAGCCGTGTGGCATCGTCCATCGTCATTCCCTGTCCGATGCATTGCTCAAGCCGTTCGCCACCGACCTGTTCGCCCGCAAACCCATCAGCCGGCTGATGAACGACGATTTTCTCGCCGTGGAAATGAGCCAGTCGCTGCAACAGGTCAGCCGCCTGATCACCAGCCGCGCCCGACAGCGCATCGAAGAAGACTTCATCATCACCCTCAACGGCAGCTATCTGGGCCTGGGCCGGGTGATCGACGTGCTTAAACTGATTACCGAACTGAAAATCCAGCAGGCTCGTTACGCCAACCCGCTGACTCTGCTGCCGGGGAATGTGCCGATTCAGCAATGCCTCACCCGCCTGCTGCAACAAGGGCGGGAATCGCTTATTTGCTATGTCGATATCGACAGCTTCAAGCCCTTCAACGATATCTATGGGTATGGGCGTGGGGATGAGGTGCTGTTGTGTCTGGCGCAATGCCTCAACGAACGGGTCGACCCGTCCCGCGATTTCGTTGGCCACATCGGTGGTGACGATTTCCTGTTGGTGCTCGGCCCGGAGGATTGGCGTAAACGGCTGAACCAGTTGCTTGATGACTTCCAGAGCCAATGCCGACGGTTTTACCGCCCCGAACACCTTGAGGCTGGGTGTTTTGTTGCGCCGAATCGTCAGGGTATTCGGCAGGAATTTCCGTTGCTGTCACTCTCCATCGGGGTCGTCCATTTGCATCCGGATGCTTGTGCGCAACTGGATGCGAGTCAGCTGGCGGAGATGGCTTCGCAGGCGAAGCATCATGCGAAGAATGTGCAGGGGTATAGTGTGCATTTGATTGATAGCCTGTTCGCGCAGACACCTGTAGAAGCACTAACACTCGGACATCGGTGATTCGACATATCCGAATCTCGTGCAACCAGTATTTTCAGCCTATAAATGCCCCCAAAACTTACAAAATCGCTTTGCCTGCGAAGCAAGACACTCAAAAACGAATACCTTCATAAAAAATAACCAGTTCGACAACTTAATTGTCAGCATGCAAAGCCTCATTGACAACTACAGAAACATGCCTCAGCCACGCAACCCCATCTTTCCACTCATTCCAGTAACAATAGCAACATCCATTTTTTTTCAGCAAAAAATCCCGAACCTCACTCTCTTTAATTTTCATCGATAAAATTAAATCAATTTCCTTTACCACCGCCTCAAGCACGCAATGTTCCGAATCCGCTATGAAAGATTTAACAACATCATCTGCTGAGTCAAGCTCACACATCCAGTCCTCATGAAAATAGGCACCGAGAAATTGGAACAAGCCAGGAAAATCTTCAGTTGTCATTTACAAACCCCGTCAAGATAAAATAGCCAAGCGGTGAGCTTGCGTCTCTCTGCAAAACCAACTGATACTAGACAGTGGCTCCAGATTTCCGCTCTGCCTCACCACACCTACGCCAGCAGGAGTAGACACCTGCTCATTAATCACAAGCTTGCTTGCGTTACCCTGCACAAAATTATCAATTGTGAGCCTATTGTTTTTTATAACATTCGAGAGTGCAGCTTCAGCTTCTGCCCTATTAAGAAATGTTGATGCAATAGGTATATGCGGTTCGGCCGCCAGTCTAGCTCTGAGTTGAGCTTCCGACCTATTTACATGTCTCGCAATAGCATGCCCACCTCGAGACTCGTGAGCTTCTAAGCCCCCACCTGGAACAATTTCGCTATAAGGTCCCTCAGCAGAAATGGCTCCTGGACAGTCACAACTCAACCCCAACGGATCCACCCACCCCGTCGGATTCGGCACGTACCGGTACTGGTTCAATCCACCCGCCAGCTTCACCGGATCCGGCGTCAGGTACCGTCCAACGTCCGGGTCGTAATACCGGTGGCGGTTGTAGTGCAGCCCGCTTTCCGCATCGAAGTACTGCCCCTGAAAGCGCAGCGGCTGGTCGAGGTAGTCGTCGGTCGCCAGTTCCACCGAGGTGGTTTTGCCGTAGGCGTTGTATCTGGCCGACCAGACGATCTCGCCGCTGTAGTCGGTCAGTTCCTGCGGGGTGCCGAGGTGGTCGAGCTGGTAGTAGAACGGGCAGGCGCGTTTCGGGCCCTGGCCGTCGAGCATCGCCAGCGGGCGGAAGGTGCCGGGTTCGTAGATGAAGCTGCGGTGCTGGTCTTTGCTGCTTTCGGCGACGAGGTGGTCGCCCTGCCAGAAGAACTCGGTGGTCTGACCGTCGACGGTCTTGCGGATGCGCCGGCCAAAGGCGTCGTAGTGGTAGGTCGCAGTGCTGCCGTCGGGGCGGGTCAGACCGATCAGGCGGTGCTGGCTGTCGTAGCG
>NZ_LRUN01000111.1 GCF_001679645.1 Pseudomonas bananamidigenes
GTTTTACCGTGGTCAACGTGGCCGATGGTGCCAACGTTTACGTGAGGTAGGGAACGATCAAATTTTTCTTTAGCCACGACAATTAACTCCTAGCCTAAAGGGGGGCTGAATCAGCCTTGTTTTTTAACGAGAGCTTCGACGATGTTCGACGGAGCTTCGGCGTATTTGGAGAATTCCATGGAGTAGCTCGCGCGACCCTGAGACATGGAACGAACGTCGGTTGCGTAACCGAACATCTCTCCGAGCGGAACTTCAGCACGAACGACACGGCCGGAGACCGAGTCTTCCATGCCCTGAACCAGACCACGACGGCGGTTCAGGTCACCCATCACGTCACCCAGGTAGTCTTCCGGAGTAACGACTTCCACCTTCATGATCGGCTCGAGAACCACGCCACCACCCTTCTGGGCCAGTTGCTTGGTTGCCATCGAAGCAGCGACCTTGAACGCCATCTCGTTGGAGTCGACGTCATGGTAGGAACCGTCAAACACGGTAGCCTTCAGGCCGATCAGCGGATAGCCGGCAACAACGCCGTTCTTCATCTGCTCTTCGATACCCTTCTGGATCGCCGGAATGTATTCCTTAGGAACCACACCACCAACAACTTCGTTGGTGAAAACCAGACCTTCGGTGATGTTGCCTTTTTCGTCGGCATCCGGTTCCGAGAAGCGGATCCAGCAGTGACCGAACTGACCACGACCACCCGACTGACGAACGAACTTGCCTTCGATCTCGACGTTGGACTTGGTGATCTTCTCGCGGTACGAAACCTGTGGCTTGCCGATGTTGGCCTCGACGTTGAACTCGCGCTTCATGCGGTCAACGAGGATGTCCAGGTGCAGCTCACCCATACCGGAGATGATGGTCTGACCGGTTTCTTCATCGGTCTTGACGCGGAACGACGGGTCTTCCTGAGCCAGCTTGCCCAGTGCGATACCCATCTTCTCCTGGTCCTGCTTGGTTTTCGGCTCGACGGAGAGCGAAATCACAGGCTCAGGGAAATCCATACGCTCGAGGATGATCGGCTTGTCGGCGTTGCACAGGGTATCACCGGTGGTGACGTCCTTCATGCCGATCAGAGCGGCGATATCGCCCGCACGCACTTCCTTGATTTCTTCACGCTGGTTGGCGTGCATCTGCACCATACGACCCACGCGCTCTTTCTTGCCCTTGACCGAGTTGATGACGGAGTCACCGGAGGTCAGGAAGCCCGAGTAAACGCGAACGAAGGTCAGAGTACCCACGAACGGGTCGGTGGCAATCTTGAACGCCAGTGCCGAGAACGGCTCGTCGTCATCAGCGTGACGCTCGTCGTATTGCTCTGGCTTGACTTCGTCTTTCGGAACGTCGATCAGATCAGGGTGGATACCCTTGATCGCAGGGATCTCGGTCGGAGCAGGCAGAAAGTCGATAACAGCGTCGAGAACCAGGGGAACACCCTTGTTCTTGAACGACGAACCGCAGACAGCCGGAACGATCTCGCTGGCCAGGGTGCGCGCACGCAGGCCTGCCTTGATCTCTTCGACGGACAGCTCACCTTCTTCAAGGTACTTGTTCATCAGTTCTTCGCTGGCTTCGGCAGCAGCCTCAACCATGTTGTTGCGCCACTCGTTGGCCAGCTCTACCAGATGCGCAGGAATTTCTTCCTCACGATAGGTAGTGCCCTTGTCGTCTTCGTTCCAGTAGATAGCCTTCATCTTGATCAGATCAACCTGACCTTCGAAGTTATCTTCTGCACCGATGGCCAGCTGGACCGGAACCGGGGTGTGACCCAGACGGTTCTTGATCTGACCGACAACGCGCAGGAAGTCCGCGCCGGCACGGTCCATCTTGTTCACGTAAACAACACGTGGAACGCCGTACTTGTTGGCTTGACGCCATACGGTTTCGGACTGAGGCTCGACACCGGAGGTGCCGCAGAAAACAACGACAGCGCCGTCGAGTACGCGCAGGGAACGCTCTACTTCAATGGTGAAGTCAACGTGACCCGGGGTATCGATAACGTTTACGCGATAGTTGTCATACTGACCACGGGAACCTTTCCAGAAAGTGGTAACAGCAGCGGAAGTAATGGTAATACCCCGCTCCTGCTCCTGCACCATCCAGTCGGTGGTCGCGGCGCCATCATGCACCTCGCCCATTTTGTGGCTCAGACCTGTGTAAAACAGGATCCGCTCGGTAGTAGTGGTCTTGCCCGCGTCAACGTGAGCACAGATACCAATGTTACGGTAGCGGTTGATTGCAGTAGTACGAGCCATAAAGCCCTCGCAAAATTAGTGAAGCTAAAATTAGAAGCGGTAGTGCGAGAAAGCCTTGTTAGCTTCGGCCATACGGTGCACGTCTTCACGCTTCTTAACAGCAGCACCTTTACCTTCAGCAGCATCCAGCAGTTCGCCAGCCAAACGCAGAGCCATGGACTTCTCGCCGCGCTTGCGGGCGAAGTCTACCAGCCAGCGCATTGCCAGAGCGTTACGACGCGAAGGACGAACTTCAACCGGAACCTGGTAAGTAGCACCGCCAACACGGCGCGACTTCACTTCGACCAGCGGAGCGATGGCGTCGAGTGCTTTTTCGAAGAGTTCCAGGGGATCGGTGCCGGTCTTGCGAGCTGCAACGGTTTCCAGGGCACCATAAACGATACGTTCGGCAACGGCTTTCTTGCCGCTTTCCATAACGTGGTTCATGAATTTGGCGAGGATTTGGCTTCCGTATTTCGGATCGTCCAGAATCTCACGCTTTGCTGCTACGCGACGTCTTGGCATTGATAAGCCCTCAAACGGTCTTCAGGTTAGTTCGGGACAGATCCGCGAGGATGCGCGCCCGACCTTACTCTTATCGACTCAGTAAAATAAAAAACTGCAAAACGACCGATTACTTCGGACGCTTGGTACCGTACTTCGAACGACCCTGGTTACGGCCTTTAACGCCGGAAGTATCCAAGGAGCCGCGAACGGTGTGGTAACGAACACCTGGCAAGTCTTTTACACGACCGCCACGAATCAGAACCACGCTGTGCTCTTGCAGGTTGTGGCCTTCACCACCGATGTACGAGGAAACCTCGAAACCGTTGGTCAGACGCACACGGCATACTTTACGCAGTGCCGAGTTAGGTTTTTTCGGCGTAGTGGTGTACACACGGGTGCACACGCCACGACGTTGCGGGCAGTTCTGCAGCGCAGGTACGTCGGATTTCTCGACGATACGCTTACGCGGCTGACGTACCAGCTGGTTGATAGTTGCCATCTACTAGCTCCACTGTTGTCTTGCGACGCTATTGTCTTGCAAGAAAAGCAAAATGGCAGGAACGGATTCCCGCCAAATTTAGGGGATCAAGAGTCTAAAGAGGATCTTGCCCCCAGTCAAGGCAAGGCCCCGACCTCCCCGCCCATCGAACTTCGACAAACTGTCTCGATTCGATGAACGGCGCGATCAGGGCCTCAGCTCATTTATCGCAGAACTCAGTTACCGCTCGAGTTCAGCGCTTCGGTCAGTGCAGCTTCCACTTCACTGGCGCTTACGCGCAACGGTTTGTCCGCATCACGACGACGCTTGCGCTCGCTGTGATAAGCCAGACCGGTACCAGCCGGGATCAGACGACCCACGACCACGTTTTCTTTCAGGCCGCGCAGGTAATCGCGCTTGCCGGTTACCGCCGCTTCGGTCAGTACGCGGGTGGTTTCCTGGAAGGAAGCCGCCGAGATGAACGATTCGGTCGACAACGACGCCTTGGTGATACCCAGCAGAACGCGGGTGAACTTGGCGACAAACTTGTCTTCCGCATTCAGACGCTCGTTCTCTACCAGTACGTGAGTCAGTTCCATCTGGTCGCCCTTGATGAAGCTGGAATCGCCGGATTCAGAGATCTCAACCTTACGCAGCATCTGACGCAGAATGGTCTCGATGTGCTTGTCGTTGATCTTCACGCCTTGCAGACGGTAAACGTCCTGGATTTCGTTCACGATGTACTTGGCCAGCGCGCTGACACCCAGCAGACGCAGGATGTCGTGAGGATCGCTCGGGCCGTCGGAGATAACTTCGCCGCGGTTTACCTGTTCGCCTTCGAACACGTTCAGGTGACGCCACTTCGGAATCAGCTCTTCGTACGGATCGCTACCGTCGTTCGGAGTGATGACCAGACGGCGCTTGCCCTTGGTCTCTTTACCGAACGCGATGGTGCCGCTGACTTCAGCCAGGATCGACGCCTCTTTTGGACGACGGGCTTCGAACAGGTCGGCTACACGCGGCAGACCACCGGTGATGTCGCGAGTCTTCGAAGTCTCTTGCGGAATACGCGCAACAACGTCACCCACCGCGATCTGAGCACCATCCGCCACACCAACCAAAGCGTTGGCAGGCAGGAAGTACTGAGCCGGAACGTCGGTACCTGGCAACAACAGATCCTTGCCGTTGGCGTCGACCATCTTCACGGCAGGACGAATATCCTTGCCGGCAGCCGGACGATCTTTCGGATCGAGCACTTCGATGTTGGTCATACCGGTCAATTCGTCGGTCTGACGCTTGATCGTGATGCCTTCTTCCATGCCCACGAAGGTCACAGTACCTTTCATCTCGGTAACGATCGGGTGAGTGTGCGGATCCCACTTGGCCACGATGGCACCAGCGTCGACCTTGTCACCTTCTTTAACCGAAATCACCGCACCGTACGGCAGCTTGTAACGCTCGCGCTCACGACCGAAGTCATCTGCGATCGCCAGCTCACCGGAACGCGACACAGCAACCAGGTTGCCATCCACACGCTCAACGTGCTTCAGGTTGTGCAGACGGACTGTACCGCCATTTTTCACCTGAACGCTGTCGGCCGCGGAAGTACGGCTCGCCGCACCACCGATGTGGAACGTACGCATCGTCAGCTGGGTACCCGGCTCACCGATGGACTGGGCAGCGATTACGCCGACCGACTCACCGATGTTCACCAGGTGACCACGAGCCAGGTCACGGCCGTAGCACTTGGCGCAGATGCCGTAGCGGGTTTCGCAGCTGATAGGCGAGCGCACGATCACTTCGTCGATGCTGTTCAGCTCGATGAACTCGACCCACTTCTCGTCTACCAGGGTGCCCGCCGGAACGATGACGTCCTCGGTGCCCGGCTTGAATACGTCACGGGCAATGACACGACCCAGTACACGTTCACCCAACGGTTCTACAACGTCGCCGCCTTCAATGTGCGGAGTCATCACCAGGCCGTGCTCGGTGCCGCAATCGATCTCGGTCACGACCAGATCCTGCGCCACGTCTACCAGACGACGAGTCAGGTAACCGGAGTTAGCGGTTTTCAACGCGGTATCCGCCAGACCCTTACGAGCACCGTGGGTCGAGATGAAGTACTGGAGTACGCTCAGACCTTCACGGAAGTTCGCGGTAATCGGCGTTTCGATGATGGAACCGTCCGGCTTGGCCATCAGACCACGCATACCGGCCAGCTGACGAATCTGTGCTGCGGAACCCCGCGCACCCGAGTCGGCCATCATGTACATCGAGTTGAACGATTCCTGCTCGACTTCGTCACCGTGACGGTCGATGACTTTCTCTTTCGAGAGGTTGGCCATCATCGCCTTGGAAACTTCGTCGTTCGCTTTCGACCAAAGGTCGATCACTTTGTTGTACTTCTCGCCCTGGGTTACCAGGCCGGAGGCGTACTGGCTCTCGATTTCTTTCACTTCATCGGTGGCAGCACCGATGATGCGAGCTTTCTCGTCCGGGATGACGAAGTCGTTCACACCGATGGAAACACCGGAAATGGTCGAGTAGGCGAAACCGGTGTACATCAACTGGTCAGCGAAGATCACGGTCTCTTTCAGACCCACCACGCGGTAGCACTGGTTGATCAGCTTGGAGATCGCCTTTTTCTTCATCGGCAGGTTGACGACGTCGAACGACAGACCTTTTGGCACAACCTGGAACAGCAGCGCACGGCCGACGGTGGTGTCGACGATACGGGTGTTGTTAACGCTGTTGCCGTCACGGTCGTTCACGGTTTCGTTGATACGAACCTTGATCTTGGCGTGCAATGCGGCTTCGCCGGCACGGAACACACGGTCAACTTCCTGCAGATCCGCGAACACACGACCTTCGCCCTTGGCGTTGATCGCTTCACGAGTCATGTAGTACAGACCCAGTACAACGTCCTGCGACGGAACGATGATTGGCTCACCGTTGGCTGGCGACAGAATGTTGTTGGTCGACATCATCAACGCACGCGCTTCGAGCTGGGCTTCCAGTGTCAGCGGTACGTGCACGGCCATCTGGTCGCCGTCGAAGTCGGCGTTGTACGCGGCGCAGACCAGAGGATGCAGCTGAATAGCCTTGCCTTCGATCAGTACCGGTTCAAACGCCTGGATACCCAGACGGTGGAGGGTCGGTGCACGGTTGAGAAGAACCGGGTGTTCGCGAATCACTTCAGCGAGAACGTCCCAGACCTCTGGCAGTTCGCGCTCGACCATTTTCTTGGCCGCTTTGATGGTGGTCGCCAGACCACGCATTTCCAGCTTGCCGAAAATGAACGGTTTGAACAGCTCCAGAGCCATCTTCTTCGGCAGACCGCACTGGTGCAGACGCAGGGTCGGGCCTACGGTAATTACCGAACGACCGGAGTAGTCAACGCGCTTACCGAGCAGGTTCTGACGGAAACGACCCTGCTTACCCTTGATCATGTCGGCCAGGGATTTCAGAGGACGCTTGTTCGAACCGGTGATGGCGCGGCCGCGACGACCGTTGTCGAGCAGTGCATCGACAGCCTCCTGCAACATACGCTTTTCGTTGCGCACGATGATGTCCGGAGCGGACAGATCCAGCAGGCGCTTCAAACGGTTGTTACGGTTGATCACTCGACGATACAGATCGTTGAGGTCGGAAGTCGCGAAGCGACCGCCATCCAGTGGGACCAGTGGACGCAGATCCGGCGGCAGAACCGGCAGAACGGTCAGCACCATCCACTCTGGCAGGTTGCCGGAACCCTGGAAGGCTTCCATCAACTTCAGACGCTTGGACAGCTTCTTGATCTTGGTTTCAGAGTTGGTTTGCGGAATTTCTTCACGCAGACGACCAATCTCGTGTTCCAGGTCGATAGCGTGCAGCAGTTCGCGAACAGCCTCGGCACCCATACGGGCGTCGAAATCGTCACCGAACTCTTCCAGCGCTTCGAAGTACTGCTCGTCGTTCAGCAGCTGACCTTTTTCAAGCGTGGTCATGCCCGGATCGATAACGACATAGCTCTCGAAGTAGAGAACGCGTTCGATATCACGCAGGGTCATGTCCATCAGCAGGCCGATACGGGACGGCAGCGATTTCAGGAACCAGATATGGGCAACCGGCGAAGCCAGTTCGATGTGCGCCATGCGCTCACGACGAACCTTGGCCAGTGCAACTTCAACGCCGCACTTCTCGCAGATCACACCACGATGCTTCAAGCGCTTGTACTTACCGCACAGGCACTCGTAATCCTTTACCGGGCCAAAGATCTTGGCGCAGAACAGACCGTCACGCTCAGGCTTGAACGTACGGTAGTTGATGGTTTCCGGTTTTTTAACTTCACCGAACGACCACGAGCGGATCATCTCAGGCGAGGCCAATCCGATACGGATGGCGTCGAACTCTTCGACTTGACCCTGGTTTTTCAGCAAATTCAGTAGGTCTTTCAAGGCCTTTCCTCCTGGCGGAGCAGAGAGCGGGCAGTCCTGCCCCGCTCTCGATCGCGTCACGTGTTATTCGGTTTCCAGATCGATATCGATGCCGAGGGAACGAATTTCCTTGATCAACACGTTGAAGGACTCGGGCATGCCCGGCTCCATACGGTGATCGCCGTCCACGATGTTTTTGTACATCTTGGTCCGACCGTTCACATCGTCCGACTTCACTGTGAGCATTTCTTGCAGAGTGTAAGCAGCACCGTATGCTTCCAGTGCCCAGACCTCCATCTCCCCGAAACGCTGACCACCGAACTGCGCCTTGCCACCCAGCGGCTGCTGGGTAACCAGGCTGTACGAACCGGTAGAACGCGCGTGCATCTTGTCGTCTACCAAGTGGTTCAGCTTCAGCATGTACATGTAGCCAACGGTAACTGGACGCTCGAACTTGTTGCCGGTACGGCCGTCGGTCAGCTGCATCTGGCCGCTTTCTGGCAGATCCGCCAGTTTCAGCATGGCCTTGATTTCAACTTCCTTGGCACCGTCGAACACCGGAGTGGCCATAGGAACGCCGCCACGCAGGTTCTTCGCCAGATCCAGGATCTCCTGATCGGAGAAGCTGTCCAGATCTTCGTTGCGACCGCCGATCTGGTTGTAGATCTCGTCCAGGAAAGTACGCAGCTCAGCGACTTTGCGCTGCTCTTCGACCATCCGGTTGATCTTCTCGCCCAAGCCCTTGGCTGCAAGGCCCAGGTGGGTTTCAAGGATCTGACCGACGTTCATACGCGAAGGTACGCCCAGCGGGTTCAGGACAACGTCGACCGGGGTGCCATTGGCATCGTGCGGCATGTCTTCAACCGGCATGATCACAGAGACCACACCCTTGTTACCGTGACGACCGGCCATCTTGTCGCCCGGCTGGATGCGACGACGGATTGCCAGATAAACCTTGACGATCTTCAGTACGCCCGGAGCCAGGTCATCGCCCTGCTGCAGCTTGCGCTTCTTGTCTTCGAACTTGTCGTCCAGCAGACGGCGGCGATCAACGATGTAGGCCTGAGCCTTCTCGAGCTGCTCGTTCAGAGCATCTTCAGCCATGCGCAGTTTGAACCACTGACCATGCTCGAGACCGTCGAGCACTTCGTCGGTGATGTCCTGACCTTTCTTCAGACCCGCGCCGCCTTCGGCCTTGTGGCCTACCAGAGCGGAACGCAGACGTTCGAAGGTTGCGCCTTCAACGATGCGGAACTCTTCGTTCAGATCCTTGCGGATCTCGTCCAGCTGGGACTTTTCGATCGACAGGGCACGGCTGTCGCGCTCAACGCCATCACGGGTGAAAACCTGAACGTCGATGACAGTACCTTTGGTGCCGGTCGGCACGCGCAGGGAAGTGTCTTTAACGTCGCTGGCCTTCTCACCGAAAATTGCGCGAAGCAGCTTTTCTTCCGGCGTCAGTTGAGTCTCGCCTTTCGGAGTGACCTTACCGACCAGAATGTCGCCCGGGCCGACTTCGGCACCTACGTAAACGATACCGGCTTCGTCCAGTTTGTTCAGTGCAGCCTCACCCACGTTCGGGATGTCCGCAGTGATTTCCTCTGGGCCAAGCTTGGTGTCACGAGCCACACAGGTCAGTTCCTGGATGTGGATCGTGGTGAAGCGGTCTTCCTGAACCACACGCTCGGACAGGCAGATGGAGTCTTCGAAGTTGAAGCCGTTCCATGCCATGAACGCGATGCGCATGTTCTGACCCAGAGCCAGTTCACCCATGTCGGTGGACGGACCGTCGGCCATGATGTCACCACGCTGAACGCGATCACCCTTGCTCACCAGCGGACGCTGGTTGATGCAGGTGTTCTGGTTCGAACGGGTGTACTTGGTCAGGTTGTAGATGTCGACACCCGCTTCGCCGGTTTCAACTTCGTCATCGGCAACACGGACCACGATACGGCTGGCATCAACGGAGTCGATCACGCCGCCGCGGCGAGCCACGACGCAAACGCCGGAGTCGCGAGCCACGTTACGTTCCATGCCGGTACCTACCAGCGGCTTGTCGGCACGCAGGGTTGGTACAGCCTGACGCTGCATGTTCGAACCCATCAACGCACGGTTGGCGTCGTCGTGCTCGAGGAACGGAATCAGCGACGCCGCAACCGAAACTACCTGCTTCGGCGAAACGTCCATCAAAGTGACTTCTTCAGGCGCCTTGACGGTGAATTCGTTCAGATGACGTACGGCTACCAGTTCGTCGACCAGGACTTTCTGCTCGTTCATGGTCGCCGAAGCCTGCGCGATCACATGATCGGCTTCTTCAATAGCGGACAGGAACACGATGTCGTCGGTGACCACACCCTCTTTCACCACGCGGTACGGGCTCTCGAGGAAGCCGTACTGGTTGGTGCGTGCATAAGCAGCCAGCGAGTTGATCAGACCAATGTTCGGACCTTCCGGCGTTTCAATCGGGCAAACACGACCGTAGTGGGTCGGGTGAACGTCGCGGACTTCGAAGCCTGCACGCTCACGAGTCAGACCACCAGGGCCGAGTGCAGAAACGCGACGCTTGTGGGTGATCTCGGACAGCGGGTTGTTCTGGTCCATGAACTGCGACAGCTGGCTGGAACCGAAGAACTCTTTCACCGCCGCCGCAACCGGCTTGGCGTTGATCAGGTCCTGCGGCATCAGGCCTTCGCTTTCGGCCATCGACAGACGCTCCTTGACCGCGCGCTCAACGCGTACAAGGCCAACACGGAACTGGTTCTCGGCCATTTCGCCTACGCAGCGAACACGGCGGTTACCCAAGTGGTCGATGTCATCGACGATGCCTTTGCCGTTACGGATATCGACCAGGGTCTTCAGGACCGCAACGATATCTTCCTTGCTCAGGACACCGGAACCTTCGATTTCGGTGCGACCGATACGACGGTTGAACTTCATCCGGCCGACCGCAGAGAGGTCATAACGCTCAGCGCTGAAGAACAGGTTGTTGAACAGCGTTTCGGCAGCGTCTTTGGTTGGCGGCTCGCCTGGACGCATCATGCGATAGATCTCGACCAGCGCTTCCAATTGGTTGCCGGTGGAGTCGATCTTCAGCGTGTCGGAAATGAACGGACCGCAGTCGATGTCGTTGGTGTACAGGGTTTCAAGACGAACCACACCGGCCTTGGCGACTTTCGCCAGAACTTCGGTTGTCAGCTCGGTGTTGCACTCTGCCAGGATCTCACCGGTTGCCGGATGCACGATGACCTTGGCAGTGGTGCGACCCAGGACGTAGTCCAGAGGTACATCCAGCTCCTTGATCCCGGCTTTTTCCAGTTGGTTGATGTGACGGGCAGTGATACGACGACCCTGTTCGACAATCACCTTGCCATTGCCGTCCTGGATGTCGAGGACCGCTACTTCACCACGCAGGCGCTGAGGCACCAGCTCCAGGCTCAGGCTTTCGCCCTTAACGTGGAATACGTTGGTGGTGTAGAACGCGTCCAGAACTTCTTCGGTGGTATAACCGAGCGCGCGCAGCAATACCGAGGCCGGCAGTTTGCGGCGACGGTCGATACGTACGAATACGCAGTCTTTCGGGTCGAATTCGAAATCCAGCCACGAACCGCGGTAAGGAATGATGCGTGCGGAGTACAGCAGTTTGCCGGAGCTGTGCGTCTTGCCACGGTCGTGGTCGAAGAACACGCCCGGGGAGCGGTGCAACTGGGAAACGATCACACGCTCGGTACCGTTGATTACGAAGGTACCGTTCTCAGTCATCAGGGGGATTTCACCCATGTAGACTTCTTGCTCTTTGATGTCCTTGATCGCTTTGTTCGACGATTCTTTGTCGAAAATGATCAGGCGCACTTTTACCCGCAAAGGTACGGCGAAAGTTACACCGCGCAATACGCATTCTTTGACATCAAATGCCGGTTCGCCCAGGCGATAACCGACATACTCCAGCGCAGCATTGCCGGAGTAGCTGATGATCGGGAAAACGGATTTGAAGGCCGCATGCAGGCCCACGTCGCGGAACTGATCTTTAGTCGCTCCCGCTTGCAAGAATTCACGATACGAATCCAGCTGGATGGCCAGGAGGTAAGGCACATCCATGACGTCCGGCAACTTGCTAAAGTCCTTGCGGATACGTTTTTTCTCAGTATATGAGTAAGCCATCAGCGTTCCCCAGCTTGGTCACCTGCTTGTTTGGCCCCTCCCGGCGGGAGCAGCCAGAAAATCGTGCAAACCCCATGGTTTGCGCCACCACATCGGGTGGTTCAGCTCGTCATCAGCACCGACCTGGTCGGCTGCCAATAACGGAAAAAGGCCGGTGGCATAAGCCACCAGCCATCAGCCTTTCGCTTGACGCTCGGGCTGGAGGAGCAAAGTCGATGCTTACTTCAGCTCGACTTTAGCGCCTGCTTCTTCCAGCTTCTTCTTGGCGTCTTCAGCAGCTTCTTTCGAAACGCCTTCAGCTACAACCTGAGGAGCGCCGTCGACTTTCTCTTTGGCTTCTTTCAGGCCCAGACCGGTCAGTTCACGAACTGCCTTGATCACGTTTACTTTCTTGTCGCCGGCTTCAACCAGAACAACGTTGAACTCGGTTTGCTCTTCAGCAGCAGCGGCAGCACCAGCAGCTGGACCAGCAGCTACGGCAGCAGCAGCGGTCACGCCGAAGGTTTCTTCCATTGCCTTGATCAGCTCAACGATTTCCATTACGGATTTCTGGCCGATCGCTTCGATGATTTGCTCGTTAGTCAGAGACATGACTCAATTCCTGAATTGGGGGACAGCCTGTGCGGCCATCGAAATAAACAAAAAACGCGAGAGAGGAAACGCTCAGCCTCAGGCTGCAGCAGCTTCTTTCTGGTCGCGAATTGCCGCCAGAGTACGAGCCAATTTGCTGGTAGCGCCTTGAATCACGCTCATCAGCTGAGAAATTGCTTCGTCGCGGGTCGGCAGAGTTGCCAATACGTCGATCTGGTTAGCTGCGAGGAACTTGCCCTCGAACGCAGCTGCCTTGATTTCGAACTTGTCCTGACCCTTTGCGAACTCTTTGAAGATACGGGCAGCAGCGCCCGGGTGTTCTTTCGAGAATGCAATCAGGGTCGGGCCTTTGAACACGTCGTTGAGAACCGAGTACTCGGTGCCTTCAACGGCGCGCTTGAGCAGGGTGTTACGCACGACACGTACATAAACACCAGCTTCGCGGGCCTCTTTACGGAGTCCGGTCATCGCGCCTACTGTTACGCCACGGGCATCGGCCACGACAGCGGACAGAGCGACTTTGGCAGCCTCGTTGACTTCAGCGACGATGGCCTTCTTGTCTTCGAGTTTAATTGCCACGGGTTTAACTCCTGCTTGTTACCGTTTCATTCGATCGAAACCGAATGTCGTTTTGGTGTCTGATTCGGTAAGGAATCGGGAGCACCATCTGCGTAGGCTTGATGGTTTAAGACTTGCGTCGCCTACGGTCTTGGATAGCCCCCGCCAGGCAGGGACCCCAATTTTTTCAATTGACGCGAATAATCGCGTCAACGCTTGTCTTACGCGTTCAGCGAGCTCTGGTCGATGACCAGGCCTGGACCCATGGTGGTGCTCAGGGTAACGCGCTTGACGTAGATACCTTTCGAGGAAGCTGGCTTGATACGCTTCAGATCAGCGATCAGAGCTTCAACGTTTTCCTTCAGCTTGCCAGCTTCGAAGCCGACCTTGCCAACGGAAGTGTGAATGATGCCGTTTTTGTCGGTGCGATAACGAACCTGACCAGCCTTGGCGTTTTTGACCGCGTTGGCTACGTCTGGCGTTACGGTACCGACTTTCGGGTTAGGCATCAGGCCACGTGGACCGAGGATCTGACCCAGTTGACCTACAACGCGCATGGCATCCGGAGATGCAATTACTACGTCGTAGTTCAGGTCGCCACCTTTCATTTCGGCAGCCAGGTCATCCATGCCTACACGGTCAGCGCCGGCAGCCAGAGCGGCTTCAGCAGCTGGACCCTGGGTGAATACGGCAACGCGAACGGTCTTGCCAGTGCCATGCGGCAGCACAGTAGCGCTACGAACGACCTGATCGGATTTACGCGGATCCACACCCAGGTTAACGGCGATGTCAAAAGACTCGACGAACTTGGCAGCTGGCAGCGAAGCCAGCAGAGTTGCGGCCTCTTCGAAGTTGTAGGCCTTGCCTGCTTCGATTTTTTCGGCAATAGCCTTTTGGCGCTTGGTCAGCTTAGCCATTACACACCCTCCACGTTAAGGCCCATGCTACGAGCAGAACCGGCGATAGTACGCACGGCTGCATCCATATCAGCTGCAGTCAGATCCGCGTTTTTGGTTTTCGCGATTTCTTCCAGCTGAGCACGGGTAACAGTGCCAACCTTAACGGTGTTCGGACGAGCGGAGCCGCTGGTCAGACCGGCCGCCTTCTTCAGCAGAACCGAAGCAGGGGTGGATTTGGTTTCGAAAGTGAAGCTGCGGTCGCTGTAGACAGTGATGATCACTGGAGTCGGCAGACCAGCTTCCAGACCCTGGGTACGGGCGTTGAAAGCCTTGCAGAATTCCATGATGTTCACGCCGTGCTGACCCAAAGCAGGACCAACAGGTGGGCTTGGGTTAGCCTGAGCGGCCTTCACTTGCAGCTTGATGTAAGCGGTAATCTTCTTGGCCATGAGGCACTCCAATTACGGGTTCGAACGCCTCGAGAGGCTCCCCGGTTACTTGCGCGTTTATCCCAGTGACGACAAAACCCCACAGCCTAGGGCTGCGGGGTTGGGATGCTTGCTCAGTTAGACCTTTTCGACCTGACTGAACTCCAACTCTACCGGGGTAGAGCGACCGAAAATGAGCACAGCCACCTGGATCCGGCTCTTCTCGTAGTTAACTTCTTCAACGACACCATTAAAGTCTGCAAACGGTCCGTCATTGACGCGAACAGTTTCGCCCGGCTCAAACAGCGTCTTCGGCTTCGGCTTGTCACTGCCGTCAGCAACGCGACGCAGGATAGCTTCCGCTTCTTTATCAGTGATTGGTGCAGGCTTGTCAGCGGTACCACCGATAAAACCCATCACACGAGGAGTATCCTTGACCAAGTGCCAAGTACCCTCATTCATATCCATCTGAACCAGCACATAACCTGGGAAGAATTTGCGCTCACTCTTGCGTTTCTGGCCATTACGCATCTCAACCACTTCTTCAGTGGGAACCAGAATTTCGCCGAAGCCATCTTCCATGCCAGCCAGCTTTACACGCTCAATCAGCGAGCGCATGACATGCTTCTCGTAACCCGAGTAAGCATGCACAACGTACCAACGCTTAGCCACGGGACACCCTTAGCCGACAATCAAGGAAACGAGCCAACCCAGCAGGGAATCAAGACCCCACAACAACAACGCCATAACCAAAACAACAGCCACGACGATCAACGTGGTCTGAGTGGTTTCTTGACGGGTTGGCCATACGACTTTACGAATTTCGGTGCGAGCTTCCTTAACCAGTACAAAGAAAGACTTGCCCTTGGCAGTCTGCAGGCCTACAAAGGCAGCCACAGCAGCAATGACAAGCAAAGCGAGTACACGGTACAGGATCGGCGAAGCAGAATAATACTGATTGCCTACAACGCCAACAACCACCAAAGCGACCACTACAAGCCACTTAAGCAGATCGAAGCGAGAGCCTTGAGCTTCAGCTTTAGGAGTCATCTATGAGGATCCTGTGAAAAGAAAGCCAGACACACCTGGTGAATCTGGCAGGTCAGGAGGGAATCGAACCCCCAACCTACGGTTTTGGAGACCGTCGCTCTGCCAATTGAGCTACTGACCTAAAACAAAATCAGGCCGACCATTATGCCGGCCCGAAAAATACATTACAACTACTTATTCGATGATTTTGGCTACGACGCCAGCGCCGACGGTACGACCGCCT
>NZ_LRUN01000112.1 GCF_001679645.1 Pseudomonas bananamidigenes
TTTTTTTTGCCCGGGATTTGGCCACGCGTTTGTGTTTTCCCGTCCACCGCGCAATTCTGGCGATAGTCCCCGAAAGCCGGAGCCCCCAATGCCGCTGTTGACCCTCCCCTGCCAACGCCTGACGCTCGCGGTGCTCGACCCGGTTCAAGCGCCACTGGAAAGCGCTTTCTACCAACGCAACCAGCGGCATCTCGCGCCGTGGTCGCCGATCCGTACCACCGACTATTTCTCCACCGAACAGATCCGCCGACGCCTGGAAGTGCAGGCCAGTGCCTTCGCAGCCGGGTTGGCGGTGCATATGGCGTTGCTGACTCCGGATGGCGAGCAGATGATCGGTGCGTGCAATTTCAGCGGGATCATTCGGGGTGCGTTCCAGGCGTGTTATCTGGGTTATCACATCGATGAGGCGCATCAGGGCAAAGGGTTGATGCAGGAAGCGCTGGAAGCAGCGATCGCCTACATGTTCGAGACCCAGAATCTGCACCGGATCATGGCCAATTACATTCCCGGCAATGAACGCAGTGCACGGCTGCTTGAGCGTCTCGGGTTCGAAAAAGAAGGCTATGCCAAGGCGTATCTGAACATCGCCGGGCGCTGGCAGGATCATGTGCTGACGGCGCTGGTCAATCCGGCATTCGAGGCCCCGGATCAGCGTTGGTCGCGGCGACTCGCGTGAGTTTCACAATTTGTTAAGCATTGACGAAGTATGCTCTGGCCTCCCGCCCTTTCCGGTTATCTGAAACCTATGCCGTCGCGTGCCGTCACTTCATTGTTCTTGCTTGCCGCCCTGCTGTTTTTCTTTGCGCTGGGCAATCATCAACTGCAAGGTTCCACCGAGGCGCGGGTCGCCGGTATCGCCATGGAGATGCATCTGGACGATGACTGGGTGACGCCCCGGCTGTTCGGCGAACCGTTTCTGGAGAAGCCGCCCCTGAGTCTGTGGCTGGACGCCGGCGCCATGCGGGTGTTCGGCGTGTCGCCGTGGGCGGTGCGGCTGGCGTCGGCGGTGGCCGGCCTGCTTAGTGTGATGGTGCTGTTCGGCATGCTGCGGCGCTTCGGACGGCCGAAAGCGATTGCGTGGACGGCGGGCATTCTGCTGGCGACCATGGCCAGTTACTGGAGCAACGTGCGCGGGGTTGGCGAGGATGCGTTGCTCGCGCTGGGCGTGACCACGGCATTGCTGGCGTTTTTCCAGGCGCAGCGCCACTCGACGCCGGGGAATTCGCTGCTGTTTATCGTCGGAATTGCCATCGCCACCCTGAGCAAAGGCATGCTTGGTCTGGCGATGCCGGGGGTGGTGATTTTCGCTTATCTGCTGGCTGACAACCTGATGGACAAGCGCTTCAAACTGACGGACTGGCTGCGGCCGGGATTGCTGACGGTGGTCGGGTTGATTCCGCTGCTGATCTGGCTCGTGGTGCTCTATCAACGGGGCGGCAGCCAGGCTGTCAGCGAAGTCTTGCTGACCAACAGTGTCGGGCGTTTCAGCGGGTCCTTCGTCGAAGCCGGGCACTACGAGCCATTCTACTATTATATCGCCAAGCTGCCGGAAGCGTTCCTGCCCTGGAACATTCTGGTGTACCTGGGGCTGTGGCACTTCCGCAAACAATTGAAGGCCAATCGTTACCTGCTGTTTTTCAGCCTGTGGATCGTTGCGCAGTTCATCATGCTGACCCTGGCATCGAGCAAGCGCACGGTGTACCTGATGTCGATGACGCCCGCAGCGGCGGTGATCGCGGCGGAATATGCGGGTGTGCTGTTCGAGAGATTGAAGGGCCGTAACAGCGGGTTTGTCGGATGGATCGCCCGTCATCGTCAGGCCTTGGCGGCAGGCATCCTGACCGTGGTGATCGCCAGTTACCTCGGCGCCGCGCAATGGGCGTTGCCGAAAGCGGACAAGGAATTGTCGTTCCTGCCACTGACCGAACATATCCAGAGCCTGCAAGCCAGCGGCCATCAGGTCGCGCTGTTCCAGGCCAACGAACGGGTCGGCGGCGCCAGCGTGTTCTACACCCGGAGCGTGCTCAAAGGCCTGGATACCGATGCGCAACTGAAGGATTTCCTCGGTGCATCCTCCTCGAACATCGCCGTGATGTCGGGGGACAACGAGCCCGCCGCTCCGTTGAAAGTGCTCAAGACCATGATGGTCGGGCGGCAGGCGTACTACTTCGTCAGTTATTGATGTTGTGAAGCACAAACGAAAAAACCGCCATCACCGGCGGTTTTTTCGTTTCGGTGACGATCACTTATCGGCTGGACAGCGTGCGCCAGTCAGAGGCTTCGATGAAGCCGAGCATTTTCGGAGCAGCCGGGTTGGCAGCGGAAACGAACAGCGAAGAGCCATAACCGGGGGTCGTGGCCGACACCCTGAGGTCTTTTTCCAGTTGCGCCATGCATTCGCTGTGGGTGACCAGAATCAGGTTGCGCCCCGGCACCTTGTGCGCGAGGGCATCCTGCAACATGCGGCCCTTGCAGCTGATCAGCCAGTCTTCGCCGGTCGTCGCGTGGTTGAACATGTAGCCGGCGGTCTGCACGGTGCGGGTCATCGGGCTGTTATAGATGTCGGCATGGTTCAGGCCCAGGTGCTCGAACTGTGCACCGACGGCGACCGCGACGCTGCGCGAACGGTCGGTGATGCCGTCATTGCCGCTCAGGCATGGCGCCGAAGAGTGATCGCAGCGCTCGACATGGCGCACCAGCACGATCATGTCGCCCTTGGCCCAACCGGCGGCCAGCGCCTGTGCGCCGGCCACGTTGCCGTGGGCCAGATCAGGCACCGCCTTCGGCGCCAGCAGCCACAGGGTCAGCGGCACCACCAGCGCCGATGCCGCCAGAACGACCCCGAGGTTGCGAAAACGGGCCAGGCCACTCAGGTCGATCGAGCGTTTGACGCCGAACAGACTCAGTCTCAATTCCACAAAAATCCGCCTTGCCAGTCCGCGGCACTGTCATTTGATCCGGCGAAGGTACAGAGGCCGCCGTGGGCAGCCGGTGAAACCCATGTGAAAAAAGTCTTGAGACTCTTGTTACAAATTCCGCCGGACAAAATCCTTTCAGCTCTCGGATTTGCGGCCGATACAGTCCTGCTAACACCCTTGCTGGCTCAAAAAAACAACAATCTTCCAGCCTGACCGACGATCAAGACGCACAACGTTTTCTGGAGGAATTGTGATGAATAGCTGGTTCGGCAATATCAGCGTGAACCTCAAACTGGGGCTGGGTTTCGGTCTCGTCCTGGCCCTGACCTGCATTCTGGCCCTGACCGGCTGGACCAGCCTCGGTGGCCTGATTGACCGCAGCAACTGGATGAGCGACATCACCCAGCTGAACGCCGGCCTGACCAAGCTGCGCGTGGTGCGCCTGCAATACATGCTGACCAATGGCGATGAAACCGCCGCGCAGAACGTGCAGACCACCCTCGACGGTTTCGCCGCGCAACAGCAGGCGCTGCTGGGCAAGTTCAAGAGCCCGGAAAACGTCAAGCTGCTCAAGGAGCAGGCCGCGACCATCGCCGAGTACCAGACCTCCCTGAACAAGATGCGCAACGCCTACCGCACCGGCAACACGGCGCGCGATACCATGGCCGCCAATGCCGAGACCGCTTACAACTTGATCGAATCGATCAGCAACCGCGTGCGGCAGATGGCGATGAGCGAGGAGCGCTTCGAGCAGTTCCAGGCCATCACCGAAGCCAAGGAAGCGTTCATCCTGGCCCGCTACGAAGTGCGCGGCTACACCGCCACCACCAATGCCGATACCGAGCAGAAAGCCGTCGGCCAACTGGATGTGGCCATCGCCAGTCTGAAACAGTTGAGCGCGCACTTCTCCAGCACCCAGCAAGACACCCTGCGTCAGCTGGAAACCGCGTTGACCAACTACCGCAGTGCCTTGCAGGCGTTCAAGAACGCCAACAGCGAAGCCGTGCAGGCCCGCAAGGAAATGACCGATCAGGGCGCCAACATCGTGACCCTGAGCGAGCAGATGTATCAGATCCAGCTCGACCGTCGTGACATGGAAAGCGCCCAGGCCCGCACCCTGCAACTGATCAGCACGCTGCTGGCGTTGCTGGTGGGCGTCATCGCGGCGTTCATCATCACCCGTCAGATCACCCGTCCGCTGCAGGAAACCATGGCCGTGGTCGAGCGCATCGCCAGCGGCGACCTGAGCCAGAACGTGGTCGTTACCCGCCGCGACGAGCTCGGCGTGCTGCAACAAGGCATTGCGCGCATGGGCGTGACCCTGCGCGACCTGATCAGCGGCATCCGCGATGGCGTGACCCAGATCGCCAGC
>NZ_LRUN01000113.1 GCF_001679645.1 Pseudomonas bananamidigenes
AAAAAACAGACTTCCAGGCTTCCGTAATTAAGTTGCCGGCGGGATGTGATGAGCAAATAAAAGTCATCATGGGTTGGATCAGGGAGCAACATGGCTGGGAAGGATAAGATTTGAGCCCCCAACAGATACAAGCGATCGAAAGACTTACAGGTAGATCAATTGTGAATCAGGATTTCCACTTCCAATTGACACATGCAATGTATAAAAACACTCTAAGTTGTGAGAGTTACAGGAGAACCTCGTGGGCTTGAAAGTCAGACTCGAATGGTATGACAAGGAAACCGAACTCGGCATAGGAAGAGAATTATCAAAAGACTTCGGTGACGATGGCTCTGTAATCGAATCACTCGGCATACCAATTGAAAACAATATAAACAACGGCGGATTCGATGTGCTCTCACACTGGGTGAGTATTCTTCAACCGCACTTTAAGCACGTCATTGATTCATCTTCTTATGACTACCAAATCGCATTCGTCTATCGCGATCACTGGTAAACATCCAACAAAAAACCCCGACCAGTCACCTGATCGGGGTTTTCCTTTACCGCTCGTTCCCGCTTAGTGCGAAACGCGGCTGGTCCCGCCGACAGTCGAAATCCGTACGCGCTCGCCGACGCGGAACACTTCGTTCTCCTGCACTTGCTGCACGTAGGCGCGCATGCTGCCGTCGTCTTCGCGTACGGTGATTTCAACGCCCTGGGTACGGGTCAGGCCTTCTTCGGTGGCCGAACCGATCAGGCCGCCGGCCACGGCACCGATAACGGCTGCAACGATGCTGCCTTTACCGCCGCCGATGGCGCTGCCGCCGACACCGCCGACCACTGCACCGGCTGCGCCGCCGATCGGGGTCTTGGTGCCTTCGATTTTCACCGGACGCAGGGATTCGATGGTACCCATGCGAATCGTCTGCACACGACGCGCTTCGTCACGGGAGTAGGAGTCACCGGTCAGGCTCGATTGGCAGCCGGCAAGCAACATCGCCATCGTGGAAAAGGAAGCAACCAGCAGAACAGACTTACGCATAGGATCAACTCCAAAGGACAGGTATTCATTAAACTCCGCAGCTTGACGCCTGTCACGGCATCGCCCGGATAAATTTGGTTTCATTCAGGCCCGGTACAGGGCCTCCACGAACTCACCCAACAGTAGCGCCAAAATACAAAGCTTGCGCCGCCGACCCCAAGGATTTTCATGGACTACTTCATCATTGTCGTCACGACCGTCGCCGGTTTGTACTTCCACTGGTGGTTGTTCGTGCGGATCAGACGCTGGATGGACCGCGATCTGGCATTGTCGCTGGCCGGCAAGGATGAAGGCAAACGCGCCTTCATGCTCGAACGGCTGGCGCAGGCCCGGACACAGAAGATCAGGCGCCGGGACCTGCCGAAGTGGCTCGAGGCCGCTGCGGCAGGCTATCCCGCTCGGTAGACTGCTTAAGGTGCCAGACGTTCAAGAATCCAGTCGGCGCCCTGCAAACGGTAGTTGAGGCGATCGTGCAGACGGCTGGCGCGCCCCTGCCAGAACTCGATGCGTTCGGGGAGCAAGCGGTAACCGCCCCAGTGTTCCGGGCAGTCGGGCTGGGTGTCGCTGAAGCGCTGCTCGGTGGCCTTGAGCAAATCTTCCAGTTCACCCCGGCCGTTGATCACCCGGCTCTGCGGCGAAGCCCACGCGCCCAGCCGGCTGCCCAGCGGACGTACCTGGTAATAGGCGTTGGACTCCTCGGGCGTGACCTTGGCGACCCGTCCTTCGATGCGCACCTGACGTTCCAGGGTCGGCCAGAAGAACGTCATGGCCGCGAACGGATTCGCGGCCAGATGCTGACCCTTGGCGCTTTCGTAGTTGGTGAAAAAGGTGAAGCCCCGCTCGTCCAGGCCCTTGAGCAGCAGAATGCGGCAGTGCGGACGCCCGTCCGCATCGACCGTGGCCAGGGTCATGGCGTTGGCCTCCACCGGCGCCTGTTCGGTTTTCACCGCATCGGCAAACCACTGGTGGAACAGCGCGAAAGGCTCGGCCGGGGCTTGCGCCTCGGTCAGGCCGTCCCGGGTGTAATCACGACGCATATCTGCCAGAGCCTGGGTCATGGCGCATTCCTTTTCGTTAGCGGATCACTGTTTTGCCGCGTCGGTCGCAGCGACTTTCTTGTCGCTGGCGGCGGCTTTGGCTGGAGCGGTTTTCTTGGCCGGCGTCTTCGCCGGTGCCTTCTTGGCTGGCGCTTTGGCGGCGGCTTTCTTGGCCGGAGCCTTTTTGCTGGCCGGAACAGCGGCTTTCTTCGCGGCCGGCGCCGGGGTCACAGGTTTGGCGACTGGCTTGACGTCCTGGGCAGCGACCATCGTGACCGGCTTCGGTGCCGGCATGTTGTATTTGCTCAGCAGCGCAACCATGGTGTTCTGCGGGGTCACCAGCAGTTCGACGCGACGGTTCAGGGCGCGCCCTTCAACGCTGTCGTTGGCCGCACGCGGTGCCTCGGAACCCATGCCGCGCAGCATCAGGCGATCACGCTGCAGCCCGCTCATGCGGAAGATCGCCGCCACGGACTGGGCACGTTCCTGGCTGAGTTTGGTGTTGTCCGCTGCGACACCGGCGTTGTCGCTGTGGCCCAGTACCAGGACAGCGGTTTTCGGATCGGCTTCGAGGATCTTGGCGATATTGGTGAACGGGCTCAGTGTCACCGGCAACAGCATGGCCGGGCGTTTCGGGTTGAACGAACCTTCAACCGGTGCGGTGACCACGAGGACGTTTTCACGACGTTCGAATTGCAGGTTGCTGCCCTTGATCGCCTCGCGCAGGCGCGGTTCGTAATCGTCGAGCCAGGCCTGGGTCACTTTCGGGTCAGGCATCGGTACGGCCTTGGCGGTGTCCTGGGACTTGCCGCCGAACGGCCACCACCACTTGCTGCCGGTGTCGGCATCCGCCTTGGCAACAACGGCAGGCTTGGCCTCGGGTTTCACGTCGGCCCTGGCCTTGTCTGCCGAATCGTCGGAGCCGAACGGCCAGTACCAGTGGCTGCTGCTCTCGGTCTTGGCGACAGGGGCGGTAGCGGCGGGTTTCACCGGTGCTGGCGCTGGAGCCGGTTCCTTGGCCGCGACCTTGTCGGACGAACCGAACGGCCACCAGCTGCCGCCATCGGCATCATTCTTCGGAGTTTGAGCGCAACCGGTGATCGCGAAACACAGGGCCAGAGCGAGAGTTTGTTTGGACGACATTGGAAACCCACAAAAATTAGTGATGGACAATCAGAGGACTTTCGCCCGGATAAACAGACGCTTTGAATCGAAAAGCCGAATGAGGTTCCGGCCCTGGAACCTCCAGCCATGTTTTACAGACAAGTGGCAAGCACCCGCGCCAGCTTCTGCGCACGCGGATCCATCAAGACGTACGGCCCCAGGGTATTTGTCACAAATCCGAAGGCCACATCGTGCTCCGGATCAGCAAAACCGATGGAGCCGCCCGCGCCAGGATGACCGAACGCCCGTGGGCCGAGGCCGTAAGTGGCGTTTGGCACATCAGGCTGATCGAGCATGCAACCGAGACCGAAACGGGTACGGGTCAGCAAGGTCTTGTCCTCGCCGAGGCTGTGTTCCCGGGTCAATTCGTCGAGCATTTCGCTTTCCAGCAAGCTGCCGTCGAGCAGACCGGCATAGAACCCGGCCAGGCTGCGCGCATTGCCGTGGCCGTTGGCCGCCGGTTGCTGCATGCGCCGCCACTCCGGTTTGTTGGTGCTGGTGAGCACCGACGGCGGATTGGTGAAGGCACGGGTGGTCATGGCGGTCGGTTCACGCATGGTCACCTGCAACAGGCGCTGGGCGGCAGCGTCACCGACATTGCCCTTGCCCCGGGCGATATGCGCGACGCGGTGAAACTCCTCGTCGGCCAGACCGACGTGAAAATCCAGCCCCAACGGTTTGGCGACCCGCGCCACAATCGATTCCCCCGGCCCGCGCCCGTCGGCCCGTCGCAGCAGCTCGCCGACCAGCCAGCCGTAAGTGATCGCGGCATAACCGTGCCCGGTGCCCGGCGTCCACCAGGGTGCTTCCGCCGCCAGGGCGTCGACCATGGTCTGCCACTCGTACAGGGCCTGAGGGGCCAACAACTCGCGCAGGGCCGGCAAGCCGGCCTGATGGCAAAGCAGTTGACGCAACGTCACGGATTCCTTGCCGGCGGCGGCGAATTCCGGCCAGTAGCGGGCGACCGGCGCATCGAGTTGCAACTTGCCTTCGGCTACCAGTTGCAGCGCGGTGACGGCGGTGAAGGTCTTGGTGCAGGAGAACAGGTTGGCGATGGTGTCGCTGTGCCAGGCTTCGCTGCCGTCCTTGTCGGCGGTGCCTGCCCAGAGGTCAAGAACGGTTTCCCCGCCGACCCGGATGCACAACGCGGCGCCGCGTTCCTGGGGATCGTCGAACAGTGCGGCAAAAGCTTCCCGCACCGCTTCGAATTGAAGCTCGTAATGTCCCTGAATCTGCACCCGCAACTCCCCCGCGAAAACGCTCTACAAAGTGGCCCGCATTGTTCCAGCCCTTGAGGGATTTGGGAACAGTGGCGGGCCGGGCGGTTATTTCACAATTTTCGCTGAGGCGGCTGGCGCCTTCGCGAGCAGGCTCGCTCCCACGAGAACTTCAGTGATCCAGAGATCCAATGTGGGAGCGAGCCCGCTCGCGAAGAACGATAACGCGGTCTGAATCTTAGTGACCATTACCCGAATGCCCACCCGCATGGCCGGCTCCCGGGCCTTTGCCGGCCTCGCCCTTGCGCCCGCCTTCGGTCTGGTGATCAGCCTTGTCCGCCGCCGCAGCGGCTTTCGCGGCTTCTTTGCCGAGTTGATCGAGGGTCGCCAGATTGCTCTTGCGCACAGCTTCGACGAAACCCTGATACGGCAAGTCAGTCACGCCCACCAGACCGAAGTGACCGTTTTCGCCATCGAGCAGACGCCCGGTCACCGGTTGATCGAGATACTGGAACCAGTGCACGCCGACAATCGATGGCTCGCTCAGCGCCTGCTTGAGGAAGTTGGCATACGCCGGGCCACGGTCTTCTTCCTTGCTCAACGGCGTCACACCGCCCCAGAACGGGCCGCGATCGGTCGAGCCGAAATTGAACTCGGTAATCAGCACCGGTTTGTCGAGGTTGCGCAGCGAAGCGAAGTCATAGCCATCCTGGGGTTTCAGGGTGTACATGTTGAAGCTCAGCACGTCGCAGTATTGCGCGCACGAGGCCACGGCTTCCGGCGTGCTGATGGCGAAACGACCGCCCAGCAGCAACTGGTTCGGCGCATGCCATTTCAGCGAATCGGAAATGGTCTTGAAGTAAGTGTCGGCGAAGACTTTCTGGAAGTATTTGTAGTCAGCCTCGATTTCCGGGTGCTCCGGATTCGGCAACGGTGCCTCGAAACCCGGGTCTTCCATCAACTCCCACGCCGGCAGATCGATACCCCAGGCCTTCGACAGCCCCGCCTGATTGCGGTATTTGTCGCGCAATTGCTTGAGGAACGCCCGCTTGGCCGGAACGTCGGTGGTCATTTTCAAAGTGCCGTAAGCCAGCGCGTAACGCGACTTCGGATCGTCACCGGGACCGGCCCAGGCCAGTTCGTTGTCGGCGAAGTAGCCGATCAGCCATGGATCGTCACGGTGATCGCGGGCGGCAATCGCTACCGCACGTTCGGTAGCCATGGCGAAGCGTGGGTCGAACGGGTCAGGCATGCCGCCCCACCAGTCGTTGCCGGTACTGATGCTGGCGTAATCGCCGACGATCGACAGCGGCAAGGTGTACGGCAAGCGCTCGGCGTCGCCCAGTTGCGGTGCGCTCCAGTTGCCGACAGTGTTGAAACCCCACGCCTGCAGGCGGTCAAGGGTATGGCGGGTCCACTGCTGCTCGTCGACGGTGGCCTTGCACGGGGTAGCCGGCGCTTTCTCGGTCGCCGCCGTAGCTGCGCAAGGTTCGCCATAAAGGCGTTGCAGGTTGGCGCCATAGAAGTCGTACCAGCGACCATTGCCAAAGCCACGGCCCTGATCGACGCCGTTGCCGCCACGGTTGTCGCCTTCGCCGAAGTGAACGGCCAGCGGCTCATCGGCTTTTGGCAGGGCTTCGAACATGTATTCGCGACCGGCCACATAAGTCTGGTTGACCTCGGGACTGACCGTGTTCACACCCAGGGAATAGAACGGATGGCCCTCCGGCGTCACCAGATACCAGCGACCGTCGAGTTTTTCGGTGCGGAAAAAGCCGCTGGCCTTGAACGCCGGCCCCTTGTTCAACCCACCGAACTTGTCGAGCGAAGACTTTTCGCGCTCGGCCAGCCAGGTTTTCAGCTGTTGCTGTTCCTTGGCGGCGGCGGATTTCAGTTGTTCGTCATTGGCGACTTTCTCCGGCCATTTGCCGCGGGTCGACTGACCGTAGGCATCCACCAGATTGCCGTAGGCGGCTTTGATCACCTCGCCCTCGTCCTGCACGCCAAAGCGCTCCAACAGCAAGCTTTGCGCGGCTTTCGGCTGGTCCATCGACAGGCTGACGGAAACGACCTGGCTGCGATCCAGTTCACCGGAACTGCTGGCCAGCAGGATGCGCTGGCCGTCGATCGTCATCGGCATCAACGGCCCGGCCTTCATGCCCTGGCTCAGTGGCGAGGTTGCGGTCAACGGTACGAGCAGGGTCTGCGCCGGTCCGGCGGGCAGATCGACACGGCTGACCAGGGTCTTGCCGTCGTTGCTCTGGATCTGTACGTAAACGGTCACCGCCCAGTTCATCGCGCTCTGGATACGCAGGCTCATCATGCCGGACTGCGACCAGTCCCACGCACCGGTCTGCGGGGTCAGGCGCAGGGTCGGACGCGCCACCGGGTTGAACGTCACCCGGCGCAGCACTTCGCCCTCGGGGGTCTGCTCGGCGTTGGCTTGCGGCAGGTCGGCGTTTTCGGTCACCACTTTCACCACATCGGCGGGGCGAACAAAATTGAACAGGGTCTGCTGCCCGGCAGGCGCCGCCAGCAAGGGCGCAGCGAAAACCAGGGCAAAAAAGGCAGGCAACGTACGACGAATCATGAGAACGGATTTCTCCCTAGCGACCAGCAATGGCCAATGGAAAAGCGATGGCGTAGAGATAGACAACGCGGCGGGCAAAACTGCCCACCGATGTCTCAGGATATTTCACGGCGGAAAGGAGGCAACGCATTGAGGATCGCCTTGCCGTAGCGCTGGGTGACCAGTCGCCGGTCCAGCAAGGTGATGGTGCCGCGATCCTCTTCGGTACGCAGCAGACGACCGCAGGCCTGAACCAGCTTCAGCGAGGCATCGGGCACCGAGATTTCCATGAACGGATTGCCGCCCCGGGCTTCGATCCATTCCGACAATGCGGCCTCGACCGGATCGTCCGGCACCGAAAACGGAATCTTGGCAATCACCACGTGCTCGCAGTAAGCCCCCGGCAAATCCACGCCTTCGGCGAAACTGGCGAGGCCGAACAGTACGCTGGAATCACCGCCATCGACCCGCGCCTTGTGTTTGTTCAGGGTTTCCTGTTTCGACAGGTTGCCTTGAATGAACACTTGCTTGCGCCAGTCGCGGTCAAGACCGTCGAACACGTCCTGCATCTGCTTGCGCGACGAGAACAGCACCAGACTGCCTCGCGAGCCTTCGACCAGCTCTGGCAGATCGCGAATGATTGCCGCCGTGTGAGCGGCGACGTCCCGTGGATCGGCCTTCAGGTCCGGCACCCGCAACACACCGGCATCGGCGTGATGGAACGGACTCGGCACCACAGCGGTGACGGCTTTTTTCGGCAGGCCGGCACGCATGCGGAAGCGGTCGAACGTGCCGAGCGCGGTCAATGTCGCCGAGGTCACCAGACAACCGTAGGCCACGTTCCACAGACTGCGGCGCAGGGTTTCGGCGGCGAGGATCGGACTGGCGTTGACCTCGATGTCGAACAGCGAACCGCTTTCCGCCAGTGTCAGCCAGCGGGCCATCGGCGGGCTCTCTTCCGGGTCTTCGGCGGTGAACGCGGTCCACAGCTCCCAGTTGCCGGAGGCACGGGACAACAGACTGCCGAACAGCGGATACCACTCTTCGGCCTGATTGCTGGCGATGCCGATGTTGACCTCGCCGTCCATGCCCTCCTTGAGCAGGTCGGTCAGACGGGTAAACAGATCGTTGAGACGGGCATAGCCTTTTTTCAGCTCGATGCCCAACTCGCGCAGGTGTTCCGGAATCACTCCGCCAACGAAGCGATGTCGTGGCCGTTCGCGACCCTCGACGTCTTCGCCGGGCTTGAAGTCGGCGATCTGCTCGCAGGCGGTGAACATGAACTGCTGCTGGGTCTTGATCTCCCGCGCCAGTTCCGGCACCTGCTCGATCAGCTTGCCGAGATCCCCCGGCAGCGGATGCTGGGCCAGCAGCTTGGTGAGGTTCTTGGCGGTGGTTTCCAGCCAGTCGGCGGTGGAGCGCAGCCGCGTGTAATGAGCGAAGTGACCGATGGCCTTGTCCGGCAGGTGGTGGCCTTCGTCGAACACATAAATGGTGTCGCGCGGGTCAGGCAAGACCGCCCCGCCGCCCAGCGCCAGGTCGGCCAGCACCATGTCGTGGTTGGTGACGATCACGTCGACCTTGCCCATGCCTTCGCGGGCCTTGTAGAAGGCGCACTGGCCGAAGTTCGGGCAATGACGGTTGGTGCACTGACTGTGGTCGGTGGTCAGCCGCGCCCAGTCGGCGTCTTCCAGCGCAGTGGGCCAGCTGTCGCGGTCACCGTCCCATTTATTGCCGGCGAGCTTTTCGATCATGCTGGTGAACAGCTTCTGGCTGGCCTCGTCGACCTCGATCTTGAAGCCTTCTTCCTCGAACAACTGGGCCGTGGCGGTCTGTGCGTGGCCTTCCTGCAGCAGCATGTCGAGTTTGGAGAGGCACATGTAGCGGCCACGGCCCTTGGCCAGGGCGAAGCTGAAGTTCAGCCCGCTGTTGCGCATCAGGTCGGGCAAGTCCTTGTGAACGATCTGCTCCTGCAGGGCGACGGTCGCGGTGGCGATCACCAGGCGCTTGCCGGCCAGTTTCGCCGTAGGAATGGCGGCCAGGCTGTAGGCCACGGTCTTGCCGGTACCGGTGCCGGCTTCCACCGCGACAATTGCGGGATCGCCGCTGCGCCGGCCCTCGTCGTCGGTGTCGATATCCCCGAGGACCTTGGCGACTTCAGCGATCATCAGACGCTGGCCGTAACGCGGCTTGAGGCTCTTGGCCTCCAGAAAACGCGAGTAGGCGCCCTGGATCGTGGTTTTGAGTTCAGTGCTGATCATTGAATGTCGGGCGCAAAAAACGCTGGATAAATTTTCAGTGGTTCGAATGGAGGGCTATCATACCCCGCGAATCGATCCCGCGCAGAACGGAGTACCCCAATGACACCTTTTAGCCTCGTTTACCCACTGCACGTCCTCGCCGCCCTGGTGTGGGTCGGCGGCATGTTTTTCGCCTGGATGGTGCTGCGTCCCGCGGCCGTGAAGGCGCTGGAGGGTCCCGGACGGCTGACCCTGTGGGTGGAAGTGTTTCAAGGTTTTTTCCGCTGGGTGTGGGGAGCGGTGATCCTGCTGCCGGTGACCGGCGTGGGCATGTTGCATCTGCAGCACATCGGTTTCGAAACGGCGCCGAAATACGTGCAGGTAATGATGGGGTTGTACGTGGTGATGACGGCCCTGTTCATCCGGGTTCAGGGACTGATGCTGCCGGAACTGCGCACGGCGGTTGACGCGAAGGACTGGCCGGCGGGTGCAGCGGTGCTGGGACGGATTCGCAAGGTGGTGGGGTTCAATCTGTTGGTCGGGGTGTTGCTGGTGGCAATTGCAGCGGCGCGGCCGTCGTTCTGATGGGGTGCTGACGTCCCCGCTTGGTTATTGATCGTTCCCCGCGCTCTGCGTGGGAACGATCAACGGCACGGAAGCAATCAGGTGAAAGGTTACAGGCGCTGAACCGTAACCGAACCCGCCGCCCCGGCCGGCCCTGGCTGTCCGTCAGCCCCCGGCTTGCCGTTCTTGCCGCCATCGGCGCGATACACCAGGCAGCCCTTGGACTTGCCGCCCGCCCCCGCCTTACCGCCAGGCCCTGCCGCGCCGCCGGCGCCTCCGGCCACGTCGACCTTGATCAGCTCCGCCGGAAACTCCCGTGGCACTTCCAGCCGCACCAGTGCACCCGGCGCACCGGGCTGGCCGTTGCTGCCGTCACTGCCGTCGAAACCATGCCCGGCCTGGCCCCAGGTGCAGCCCGGTTCCTGACCGTTGGCTCCGTCGAGCCCGACGAAGCCCGGCGCACCGGTACCGCCACGGGCATCGACGATCAGCCGTGGAGCCTCCAGCGCCTTGAACTGCAGATTCAGGTTACGTCCGGCACGGGCCGCTTTTTCATAGGTTCCCGGCGCACCGCGAGCGGTGATGCGGCTGCCTTCGGCGAGTTCGGCACGGATCACTTTCAGATCCAGCGCCTGTTCGCCCGGCACGATGGCGATGCGCGCTTCGCGACCCAATTGCAGTTCGCCGACGCTCAGCTCGGTCACGTTCGAGGGCACCAGCAAGGTGCCGTAATCGGCGACCACCAGTTTTTCCAGTTGCAGGGTGCTGGTGGTGTTGGGCAGACGCATCAGGGAATTGGGTTCGACATTCATGACCTGGGCACAGGCCAGAGGACTGATGAATGCAGCGAGCAGGCAGAGTTTACGCATGGGAAGCCTCCGGAGCGGCCGGGGCCGGGATGGTTTGCAGGTGGAAAACGCCGAACAGCAGGACACGGCCACGATCACGCCATGGGTGCGGCCGGCCTTTGAGGCTGGCGTTGCACAGCAGCACTTCAAGAAGATGAATGGCCAGCAGCAGAACACCGGCCAGATTGACCAGCAGGTGCATCGGATGAACAAACGGCACCAGTTGATTGGCCAGTACCACACAGCAGAACACCAGGGTCAACAATCGCCCCAGCCCACAGAACACCTTCATACGCTCCCCCGTGTTGCGAATTATTCTTTGGGCGCACAGTAACGGCTTCCATACGGGATAAGCCAGAGGGGCAAATAAAAAAGTTCCGGGCACTCGTCGGATCGCTGCCGGATCGACGATGATCGTCGACCGACAGCTCTAGCCTGCGGACTACAGACTGTTCCTAACGATTGATGTGCAACTCCACGCGACGGTTTTGCGCCCGTCCTTCTTCGGTCTCGTTGTCGGCAACCGGTTCGCGCTCGCCGCGCCCTTCACTGGTGAGTTTTTCCGGCGCCAGCCCCTGACTCAACAGATAGGCGGCGACACTGCTCGCACGGCGCTCCGACAGGGCCTGGTTGTAGGCATCGGTGCCCTTGCTGTCGGTGTGACCGATCACCTTGATGCTCACGACGTCGGCATTGCGTAGTTTGTCCATCAGCGCATCCAGCTGACTTTTCGCCGCAGGCTTGAGGTCGGATTTGTCAAAGTCGAACAGCACGTTGCCAGCATCGTTGAGGGTGATGACTTCGGTCTGCGGTGCCGGTTCGGCGGGTTTCTCGGTGACCGGGTATTGCGGCAGCGGACAACCGCGGTGATCGACCGGCGTATTGGGCGGCGTATCAGGGCAACGGTCGCGGCGGTCGAACACGCCATCGCCGTCCTCGTCGCCATCCTGGGCATAACAGATCAGCCCGCCGGTGAGGATCCCCAGTGCTGCACCGCCCGCGGCCCAGCCGCCGTTTTCGATGGCGCCGAGACCGCCGCCGACCAGTCCGCCAATGACGCTGCAGATCGGCCAGGTACGTTGATTGAGGGGAGCAGTGCCATCGCTGTGGGTTGCGCAACCGGTCAACAGGCTGCCCAGCAGCAGGACCGGCAAGACGGACCTTGAGAAACCATTCATTGTGAAAGCTCCTGTGTCACCGGCCCATACCGGTTACACAGGAGTAAAGACCCGCATCCGCGACTGCACAAGCCGCGGATGCGAGGGGTGTCAACGCTCGATTTTGATTTCGGTACGACGGTTCAATGCGCGGCCTTCGGCGGTCTTGTTGTCCGCCACTGGCTGGCTTTCACCGGCACCGCTCACCGAAACGAAGCTCGCACGTGGCACACCGTCATGGATCAGGTATTCCACCACCGAATGCGCGCGACGATCCGACAGTTTCTTGTTGTAGGCATCGCTGCCGACGCTGTCGGTGTGGCCGGTCACGGTCAGACGCGCCGTGCTCGATTCCTGTTTCAGGCGCGTGGCGACCTTGTCGAGCACTTGCTTGTCGGAAGGCGTCAGCGTGGCCTTGTCGAACTGGAAGTGCACATCGCGGATGACGATGGTTTCTTCCTTGACCACGACCGCTTCTTCAACCACGGGCGCAGGGGCCGGGAACGGGCAACCGTCTGCGTCGACCTTGGTACCGCGAGGCGTGTGCGGGCACTTGTCGCGACTGTCCGGCACACCATCGCCGTCTTCATCGCCATCGCCGTGCACCCAGCAATAGGCCGCCGCCGTACCACCGACCAGCAACGCGCCATAGCCGGCCCACGACGAGCTTTCCGTCGCCCCGAGACCCGCGCCGACGACACCTCCGACAGCCGCACAGGTCGGCCAGTCGGTTTTCTGCAAACCTGCGCAACCAGTCAACACACTGGTTAGCAGAACCAAGGGTAGTGCTGTCCGAACTATGCTCATCTAGTTTTCTCCTGAGGGATCGGCTTGTAACCGATTCAGGGAGTAAAGACCGGAGTTTTAATCTCCGCCAGCAATAGGCCACCGCTGTTTGCGAGCCTGTTCACAGGACTTCGACGCCGCTGCCGCAAACCCGCGAAACAGAGGTCTAGGCCTCGACGCCCGGGCAGGCTAGTCTTGGCGATCTGATTGAGGAGCTTCGATGAACGTCGCGATTTCTTCCCGCACGCCACAGCAGGCACTGGCCGCTCTGCTCGACCGCTACGCCCCGGCACGCCTGCTGCTGATCGGCGCCAGCGAATTTCCGGCGCTGGCCGCTTTCAAGGACGCGCATCCGGATACCTGCGTCGCCCACGCCGCGCCCGGCGCCTTGCCCGCAGACCTCGCCGCACAGCGTTTCGACCTGGCACTGGTGGTCGATTGCCTGGAGCATCTGCCCAAGCGCGATGGCCTGAACCTGCTGGGCGGGATCCGCAACCTCAACGCCAGCCGCATCGCCGTGCTGGCCGACCTGCCGGCCAGCGGCTGGCAGGAAACCGATTTCTATTCGCTCGCCCTCCAGGCCAGCGAACGCTTCGCCCGGGACGAACAGGTTCTGACCCTGTTCACCTATGATCTGCTTGACTACAAACAAGTCCCCGACTGGCTCAACTCACGGTTCTGGGCCAATCCGGAAAACTTCGGGAAATACTGGTGGTAATGCAATGAGTACAGCCATTTGCCCCTGCGGCAGCGGCAACCTGCTGGATGCCTGCTGCGGCCATTATCACGCCGGCCATCCGGCACCGTGCGCCGAAGCCCTGATGCGTTCGCGCTACAGCGCCTATGTACTGGGCCTGATCGATTATCTGGTGGCGACCACCCTGCCCGCCCAACAGGCCGGACTTGATCGCCAGTCCATCAGCAACTGGAGTGCATCGAGCACCTGGCTCGGCCTCGACGTGGAAAGTTCGGAAGTCTTCGGCGGCCAGCCGGAACACGCCTTCGTCACCTTCACCGCACGCTGGCATGACAGCCAGGGCGAGCACAGCCATCGCGAGCGTTCCGCGTTCGTTCAGAACGGCGGGCGCTGGTACTTCATCGATCCGACCGTGCAGCTCAAGCTCGGTCGTAACGATGCCTGCCCCTGCGCCAGCGGGCAGAAGTTCAAGAAATGTTGCGCGGGCTATTTCGGCGCGTGAGGTGAGTGGCGACTAGACTGGGCGCAAAAGGGAGTTCTGCGATGGTCGGTCAATGGCACATATTCAAAGCCTTCACGCTGCTGCTGTTCCTGGGGCTCGGCGGCTGTGCCTCTTGGTTCGCCGACGACACCCTCGACCCCGCCGTGCACCTGGTGAAGGTCGAAGTGGTGCGCGCCAAGTTGCTGGAGCAGAAATTCATCCTGCACTTTCGCATCGACAATCCCAATGACAGCGAACTGACCGTGCGCGGCCTCGAATACCGCGTACACCTGGCCGACATGCTGCTGGCCGAGGGCGACCATGAACACTGGATCACCGTCAGGGCCAAAAGCAGTGCTTTCTATAAGGTGCCGATCCGCACCAACCTGTGGCCGAAGGTCAAGGACGTGGTGAAAATGCTGAAGAATCCGCACCAGCAGGTTCCCTACCGGCTGCAGGGCGAGATGGAAACCGGTTTATTCATCGCTCACTACGTGCACCTGGAGCGCAATGGCGTGATAATCCCCGCCGATTTGATTACGGAGTGACCCCGATGACCCAGCAACCTCATGTCCATGGCCCTGACTGCAACCACGATCATGACCATCACCACCATGATCACGACCATGGCCATGTCCACGGCCCGCACTGCGGCCACGCCCACCAGGAGCCGGTGCGCAACGCCTTGAAGGACGTCGGCCGCAACGACCCTTGCCCGTGCGGCAACGGCAAGAAATTCAAGAAGTGCCACGGCGCTTGATGTTTCAGGTAAATATTTTCTTCGCCTGATACACCGCCAATCGCGAGCAAGCTCGCTCCCACAGGGATCGCGTTCCGTCAGGAGCAACTCGGTCAAATGTGGGAGCTGGCTTGCCAGCGATGGCGGCGGCACATTCAGCAAATCCCTATCGGACGCCCCCGAGAACCTCGGCACTGCTGACCACCGTCGCATACTCCTCGTGCAGATTCCCCAGCGACATGGCATGCACTTCTTCAGCCGAACGCAGCGTGCCGAAATAATCAGCCTTGTCGAAGGTAAAGCACGCATCCTCCGCCACCCAGGCGTCGAACCCCAGATTGCCCGCCGTGCGTGCCGTGGACTCCACGGAATTGTTCGTCGCCACACCGACGATGAGCAACTGCCCGATCCCCGCCTCACGCAGCTTCGCTTCCAGCCCCGTCGCACAAAATGCATCCGGCACCTGTTTCCGGATCAGCCATTCACCGTCCTGCGGCAGGAATCTTTCCTGAAATTCCACCCCGGACTGCTCGGGCCAGAACACCGAATCCGGTGAGCGCGACAAGTGCTGAACATGGATCACCGGCCGCCCGCTGCGCCGCCAGAAGTTCAGCAAATCGAGGATCCGTTCTTCGGCCAACGGATTATTCCGCCGACCCAGACGCGGCTCCAGAATGCCCTTTTGCTGGTCGATGATGATCAATGCAGCGTTGGCCTTGAGCTCCATGGCGATTTTCTCACGCGGGGTCATTGAATTTCCCGTACTTGAACATCACCTCCTGTAACCAAGCAAGCTATCGAACGCACACGGGACAACCTGAAGCCGGCGTTTGCTGTCCGTACCTTTCCTGATTTGGAGCTTTCCATGATCGACCTGTATTACTGGACCACGCCCAACGGCCACAAGATTTCCCTGTTCCTCGAAGAGCCGGCCTGCGCTACAACGTGCACCCGATCAACATCAGCCAGGGCGAGCAGTTCCAGCCGCACTTCCTGAAGATCGCGCCGAACAATCGCATCCCGGCCATCGTCGATCATGAGCCGGCCGATGGCGGCGAGCCGTTGTCGCTGTTCGAGTCCGGGGCGATTCTGTTGTACCTCGCCGAGAAGACCGGGAAGTTCCTGCCCAAGGATCTGCGTGGCCGCCAGGTGGCGCTGCAATGGCTGTTCTGGCAGATGGGCGGGCTGGGGCCGATGGCCGGGCAGAATCATCACTTCAGCCAGTTCGCCCCGGAAAAGATTCCCTATGCGATCAAGCGCTACATCGATGAAACCGCTCGCCTGTACGGTGTGCTGGACAAACAACTGGCCAAAAACGAGTTCGTCGCCGGCAGCGAATACAGCATCGCCGACATGGCGATCTACCCCTGGATCGTCTCCCACAAGTGGCAGAGCCAGAATCTGGAAGACTTCCCGAACGTGCTGCGCTGGTTCAACCACATCAAGGACCGCCCGGCGACCGTGAAAGCCTACGCGTTGGTGCAGAAGATCAATCCGCCGAAGGCTTGAGTGACCTGACCTGATCGTTCCCGTACACGGGAACGATCAACGGGAAGAAATAACCGCTCGCCCCGCTTGCGCGGCCCCCTCCTGCTCACTAACGTAGCGGCTTTATTGCGCCCCCAGCCTCTACACCCCCGCAGGAGCTTTGCCATGGCCTCGCCAGCCCTTTCACATTTTCTTCCCCGGTTCGGCGTTGCCGCAGCAGTGACCGGTGCCCTGAGCCTCTCCGGTTGCCAGACCTGGAACGCTCAGGACACCCTCCCGCCGACCTCCGGTGTACAGCCACTCAAGGGCCTGGCGCAGAACGTTTCGGTACGGCGCAATGCCATGGGCATGCCGCTGATTGAAAGCAACAGCTTCCACGACGCGTTGTTCGCCCTCGGCTACGTGCACGCCAGCGACCGCATCAATCAGATGGTCACCCTGCGCCTGCTGGCCCAGGGGCGTCTGGCGGAAATGTCCGGTGCGTCGATGCTCGACGCCGACCGCTACATGCGCGCCGTCAACCTGAAAAAAAGCGCCGGCGAGCTGTACAAGGCCTCGTCGCCAAGGCTCAAGCGCTTTTTCGAAGTCTATGCCCGGGGCGTCAACGCCTACCTGTTCCGCTACGCCGACAAGTTGCCGGGGGATCTGGCCTCCAGCGGCTACAAGCCTGAATACTGGAAACCGGAAGACTCGGCGCTGATTTTCTGCCTGCTGAACTTCAGCCAGTCGGCCAACCTGCCGGAGGAAATCGCTTCGCTGGTGCTGGCGCAGACCGTCACCACCGACAAACTGGCGTGGCTGACCCCGTCCGCCCCTGACGAAAACCTGCCGCTGGCCGAAGCCGAAAAGCTGCAAGGCATCAAGCTCAACGGGCAGATTCCGGGCCTGAGCGAACTGAGCAACGCCAGTGAACAACTGGCGGCGATGAACCTGCTCGGCGCCAGTACTTCGAACAACTGGGCGATTGCCCCGCAACGCAGCCGCAGCGGCAAGAGCCTGCTGGCCAGCGACAGCCACGGGCCGCTGGCCGCGCCTTCGCTGTGGAGTTTCGTGCAGATTCACGCACCGAAATACCAGGCCGCCGGCGTGACCGTGGCCGGTCTGCCGATGGTGCTGGGCGGTTTCAACGGCAAAGTGGCGTGGAGCGCGACCAGCGTCTTCGGTGATAACCAGGACCTGTTCCTGGAAAAAATCCGCCGCCAGGGCAACAGCCTGACCTACGAGGTCAACGGCAAATGGCAACCGCTGGGCGTGCGCAACGAAACCTACTTCGTCAAAGGCCAGCGGCCGATTCGCGAAGCGGTGTACGAAACCCGCCATGGCGCGCTGCTCAACAGTGCTCAGGCTGGCGCCCAGGGCGCAGGTTTCGGCCTGGCCTTGCAGACCCCGAGCTTCACCGACGACAAATCCCTCGATGCGTTTTTCGATCTGAGCCGTGCGCAAACCGCTGAACGCGCGTCCGACGCCAGCCGGGAAATCCGCGCCATCGCGCTGAACCTGGTGTTTGCCGACGCCAGCAACATCGGCTGGCAAGTCACCGGGCGTTTCCCGAACCGCCGTGAAGGCGAAGGCCTGCTGCCGTCGCCGGGCTGGGACGGTCGCTACGACTGGGACGGTTACGCCGACCCGATGCTGCACCCGTACGATCAGGATCCGCCGCAGGGCTGGCTCGGCACTGCCAACCAGCGGGTCATTCCTCACGGCTACGGCATGCAGTTGTCCAACTCCTGGGCCGCGCCGGAGCGCGGCGAGCGTCTTGCGGAAATGGCCGGCAGCGGCAAACTGGACAGCCGCAGCATGATCGCCATGCAGTACGACCAGACCACCACGTTCGCCGCCAAACTGAAGAAGATGTTCGAAGCTCCGGGCATGGCGCAGCCGCTGAAACAGGCGATCGACGCCCTGCCGGAAGCCGACCGCAGCAAGGCCCGCGAGGCCTACAGCCGCCTGATGGCGTTTGACGGCAAGCTCAGCCCGACCTCCGCCGATGCGGCGATCTACGAGCTGTTCCTGCAGGAAAGCATGAAGCAGATCTTCCTCGATGAACTCGGCCCGCAAAACAGCCCGGCGTGGAAAGCGTTTATCGCCAATGGCGATCTGTCCTACTCGGCCCAGGCCGATCATTTGCTGGGCCGCGAGGACAGTCCGTTCTGGGACGACGCCCGCACGCCGCAGAAAGAAGACAAACCGGCGATCCTCGCCCGCAGCCTGGCAGCAGCAATCAGCGCCGGCGACAGTCAACTGGGTGGCGATCACAAAACCTGGCAGTGGGGCAAACTGCATCGCTACGAATGGAAGAACGCCAACGGCCAGACCGTTCGCGGTCCGATTGCTGCGGGTGGTGACCACACTACACTGAACACGGCGGCGTTCGCCTGGGGCCAGGACTTCAACACCACCCGGGCGCCGTCGATGCGTTTCATCGTCGACTTCAGTCAGAGCGAACCGCTGACGGGCCAGAACGGTACGGGGCAATCGGGTAACCCGGCCAGTCCGAACTACCTCAACGGGATCGATCCCTGGCTCAAGGGCCAGTACATCGGCTTGCCGATGCAGCCGCAGAACTTTGAGCGGGTATATGGCAAGACGCGGCTGACGCTGACTCCCGGGAAATAGGTTTAAAGATCAAGAGCCCCTCACCCTAACCCTCTCCCGGAGGGAGAGGGGACCGATTGGGGGATGCTTCAGCCTTATATCGACCTGAAAGTGTTCCACCAATCCATAATCGACTCGTTTTCACAGGTCGACGAACCTCGCCAGACACCT
>NZ_LRUN01000114.1 GCF_001679645.1 Pseudomonas bananamidigenes
CTGAACAACCGCATGACCGGCAACGACGGCAACAACATCCTTGATGGCAAGGCCGGTGCCGACACCATGATCGGCGGTCTGGGCAATGACACCTACATCGTCGACAACGCCGGGGACACCATCATTGAAACCAGCACCCTGGCCAGCGAAATCGACACCGTGCGCTCTTCGGTGAACTGGACCCTGGGCGATAACCTGGAAAATCTGGTGCTCACTGGTACTGCCAACCTCAACGGCACCGGCAACGGTCTGAACAACGTACTGACCGGCAATGCCGGCAATAACATCCTCGACGGCAAGGCTGGCGCCGACACCATGATCGGCGGTCTGGGCACTGACACCTTGACCGGTGGCAGCGGTGCAGACGTGTTCACGTTCAACGACTGGAACGAGAGTGGCTTGGGCAACCTGCGCGACGTCATCACCGACTTCAACAGCGCACAGGGCGACAAGATCGACTTGACCAAGTTTGATGCCAACCTGCTGACCGCCGGTTTTAACGGTTTCACCTTTATCGGTGCGAGCGACTTCACTGGCGCGGGCCAACTGCGCTTCATCGATCACGTGCTCTCAGGCAACGTGAGCGGTAACACCGGTGCGGACTTCGAAATCCAACTGGTGGGTGTGACCAGCTTCAGTGCCAACGATCTGGTGGCCTGATACAACCCGACACCCGACCTGTTTTCACAGGTCGGGAGCCAAACAGAAACGCCCCGATGATTCGGGGCGTTTCTGTTTGCGTCGATAACACCGGAAGTCTAGTTCAAGACCCCAAGTTCCTTGGCTCGCGCCACCGCCTGTGTCCGTCGCTCCACGCCCAGCTTGTTATTGATATGGCTGGCATGAGTTTTCACGGTGTGCAGCGAGATGAACAATTGCTCGCTGATTTCCTGATTCGAGCAGCCTTGGGCAATCAGCCGCAAGACTGCCAGCTCTCGACTGCTCAAATGTTCAGTGAGGGAAGTGTCCTGCGCCATCCGCGACATTGGAGGCGGAAAGTGCTCCAACAACTGCTGACCGACAGGATTCGCGGTGGTCAGCGACAATTGCGTTCGCAACCAGTCAGCGTGATCCTTGACCAGCACATCGAACGGCTGCAATACCCCGCCACTGGCAGCATCGATGGCTTGGGCCAATGCTTTGCGGGCCTCGGCTTCTCGACTACCCACCAGCAGCAACGCCACCTTCTGCGTCAACGCCATAACACTCAACAACTGCCGCCCGGTTTGCTGACCGTTCTCCAGCAATGCGTTCAATCGGCCTTCAGCGAGCATGGGTTGCCCCTGAATGACGTCCAACAATGCCTGCTGCAGTTCGACATGCAACGGCAACTGTGGATGAAACTCCGGTGGGGCGGCCGCACGTTCACCGGTGTAAGTCTGGCCCAGCCGCGCAAGCCAGGCTCCAGCCAGGTCAATACGCCCCTGAGCCAGCCACAACTCGCATTTGACCAGGGTAATCATCGCCAGATAGTAGATCGGTGGCACGTCCCAAATGTGCATCAGACGCTCCGCCTCGGCGAGTTCAGCGAAGGCCTTGGCAAACTCTCCAGCACTGCCGTCCAGACGGGCAATCACGCAGTGACCAATCAGCACGCTGATATCGCGACAGGCCCGCGCTTCGCTCAGACCGGCCTGCAATCGCGCACGCGCCGCATCAGGCTGCAAGTGCATGGCCAGCAGAAAACCCTCATACAGCGTCAGTCGCGCACGCACGGCGTACAAACGCTGTGCGGACAATCCGCGCAAACGCTCCAGGCCCTGATGCACTTCATCGAGGGCGCGAACGACTTCCCCACGCGCCTGCAAGACCCGGGCGCGGTCGTAGTGGGCCAGTGCCTCGAACAGCGGATTGCCGACCCGCTGCGCCAGCTCCAGGGATTCTCGGTTCAAGCCTCGTGCACGCCATAGATCACCATCGGCAATCGCCAGGTTGGACAAGGTCGACAGGCACATCAGACGCTGGCCATAACGCTTGGCCGGCAGGCTCTCCAGTGCTTCGCTGCAATATTCGATGGTCTGTTCGCGATGCCCTCGGCCACGGGCGATGATGCCTTTGAGCGCCAGCCATTGGGCCAGCATGGATTTCTGTGCGGTAGCCGACGGCGCCGGCAGAAACCGGCTCAGGTGACTGGCAAGCTCCTCGGCCGCATCGAGCTGGCATGCCAGCCCCAGCGCCCAGCTGTACAACACGATCAGGCGCGGCGTGCTGATCAGCAGGCTATCCGGCAAGTCCATTTTCCAGCGTAGCAACATGCCGACGTTCTGCTCGGCCAGCAGTTGTTCCTCGGACAGGTTCTGCACCAGATTCGCTGCCACATCCAGATGCCCTGCGCGCAGGGCCTGTTCCACGGCTTCGTCCAGCAACCCCTGAGCATTGAACCAGCGGCAGGCGCGCAGGTGCAGCGTAGCGACAGGAACCACCGCCCGAGCGATTGGCCGACTGCGCAACAGATCGGAAAACAGATGGTGATAGCGATACCAGTGCCCATGCTCGTCCAGCGGCACCAGAAACACCTGATGCGCCAACAGGAAGCGCAGGATTTCAGCGCTGTCATGGGCTTCGCGCACCGCGTCGCACAACTCGCTGCAAAAACGTTCTTGCGGCGCGGTTTCGTAGAGAAAAGCCTGCACCTCGGTCGGCAGGCAATCGATGACCTCTTCGAGCAGGTAATCGCGGATCAACCCTTCCCCGCTGTTCAAGGCCTGAGGCAACGCCGCCTCGCTTCCAGCCTCGGCCACCGCCAGCAGCCAGAAACGCAAACCGGCGACCCAGCCTTCACTGCGTTGGATCAGGTTTTCCAGGGCCTCGCCGCGTAGCGAGCTGCTGTGGCGATCGAGCAGGGTCAGGGCTTCGTCGTGAGTCAGGCGCAAATCCTGCTCATGCAGTTCCAGCAACTGTCGCGATAACCGCAGGCGGGCGAGATGCCAGTCCGGCCGCTGACGGCTGGTGACCATGACCAGCAAACCATCCGGCAAGTGATTGAGGAAAAATTGCAGGCAGCGATCGAGTACCGGCCCTTGGGCAAGGTGGTAGTCGTCCAGTACCAATAACAGCGGCGAGGTCGGTTGCAGGTGCAGTGCCAGCTCATCGAGCAGGCCATCGAGCCATTCCTCGAAGGCGAACGGCTGATGACGCTGGCGCATTTTCAACAGGCCGAGCGCGCGGCTGCCGAGTCCCGGGAAGTAAGCCTGCAGGCCCTCGAGCAGACGCTCGAGAAAGCGCCCCGGGTCGCTGTCCCGGGCGCTCAGTCCCAGCCACAGGCTTTGCCAGTGTCCCGGCAGACTTTGACAGAACTCCACGGCCAGCGAACTCTTGCCGAACCCCGCCGGGGCGCAGACCAGCAACAGACGCCCACCCAGCCCGGCTTGCAGGCGCTCACACAGACGTGGTCGCAATACATGCCCATCAGGCAACGGCGGGCGAAAAAAACGCCCGTCCAATGCCGTGGCGGCAACGCTTGCAGGACCCGGAAGCGGGGACAGATCAGTCATGGCCGGCTCTTGTTCGAATGGCTGTTGGCGGCGTAGCAGATGTCCGCAGACTAGCCTTAAACGGCGTGCATATGAAGTTGTTGCTACAAATGGCTACAAAATCACCACGCAAAAAAA
>NZ_LRUN01000116.1 GCF_001679645.1 Pseudomonas bananamidigenes
CTGGCCAGCGCCGCCGCAGTCACCTGAGCGATCATGAAACCCGAGTTCACGCCGCCATTGGCCACCAGGAACGGCGGCAGTTGCGACATGTGCTTGTCCATCATCAGCGAGATGCGGCGTTCGCTCAGGGAACCGATTTCGGCGATGGCCAAGGCCATGTTGTCAGCGGCCATGGCCACCGGCTCAGCGTGGAAGTTACCGCCGGAAATCACGTCGCCTTCGGCGGCGAACACCAATGGGTTGTCGGAGACGGCGTTGGCTTCGATCACCAGCACTTCGGCAGCCTGACGGAACTGGGTCAGGCACGCGCCCATGACTTGCGGCTGGCAGCGCAGCGAGTACGGATCCTGCACCTTTTCGCAGTTCTGGTGCGAATCGGAGACTTCGCTGCGCTCGCCGAGCAGATCGCGGTAAGCGGCGGCGGTGTCGATCTGGCCTTTCTGGCCACGGGCCGCGTGGATGCGGGCGTCGAACGGCGAACGCGAACCGAGCACCGCTTCCACGCTCAGGCCACCGACCGCCAGCGCGCCGGCGAACAGGTCTTCACCTTCGAACAGACCGCGCAGGGCGAATGCGGTGGACACCTGCGTGCCGTTGAGCAGCGCCAGACCTTCTTTCGCGGCCAAAGTCAGCGGCGTCAGACCGGCCACTTTCAGCGCTTCAGTGGCTTCCATCCATTCGCCCTTGTAACGCGCCTTGCCCTCGCCCAGCAGCACCAGCGACATGTGCGCCAGTGGCGCGAGATCGCCGGATGCACCGACCGAACCTTTCAACGGAATGTGCGGATAAACCTCGGCGTTGATCAGCGCGATCAGCGCGTCGATCACCACCCGGCGGATGCCGGAGAAACCACGGCTCAGGCTGTTGACCTTGAGCACCATGATCAGGCGCACCAGCTCATCGCTGATCGGCTCGCCGATGCCGGCGGCGTGGGACAGCACCAGCGAGCGCTGCAGGTTTTCCAGGTCGGCGCTGGCGATGCGGGTC
>NZ_LRUN01000117.1 GCF_001679645.1 Pseudomonas bananamidigenes
GAGGGTTAGGGTGAGGGGCTTTTGATCTTTAAGGCTTACGCTTGCGCGGCCCGGTATTGAACGCCGGCACTTTACGCACAGGCTTGATCGAAGGCTCCGGCGCCTGGCTATCCCCGCTGTCCACCCACTTGCCCAGATTGCGTTTGCCACCGCCACCGGACGCTTTCGGCTTTTTCGGTTTCTTCGGCTTCTTGATCACCTGACCGCTGGCATCGGTTTCCGGCACGCGGTGATCAGGCTCGAAGTCCGGCTCGTTCTGACGCTTGAGGGTCTGACGGGTCAGCATCTCGATGGCCGACAGCAGATTCACTTCATCGGCACACACCAGGGAAATCGCCTCACCGGTAGACCCCGCACGGCCGGTGCGACCGATACGGTGAATGTAATCCTCGGCCACGATCGGCAGATCGAAGTTGACCACCAATGGCAGATCTTCGATATCCAGTCCACGGGCCGCCACGTCGGTGGCCACCAGAATCTGCACTTCGCTCAGCTTGAAACGGTCCAGCGCGCGCTGCCGGGTGGCCTGGGGTTTATCGCCATGGATGCCATCGGCGTTCACGCCCAGGCCCTGGAGTTTTTCCACCAGCGCGTCCACACCGTTGCGGGTCTTGGCGAACACCAGCACCTGCTTCCACTTGTTCTTGCGCATCAGGTGCACGAACAGTTCCGGCTTGCGCTTCTTGTCCACCGTGACGATCCACTGCTTGACGGTGTTGGCGGCCACGTTGCGCGGGCTGACTTCGATGCTCAGCGGATCGTTGAGCATCTGCCCGGCCAGCAGGCGGATGTCATCGGAGAAAGTCGCGGAGAACAGCAGCGTCTGACGTTTTTTCGGCAGCGCGCGGTAAATGTTCGCCAGCTCTTCAGTGAAACCCAGATCGAGCATGCGGTCGGCTTCGTCCAGCACCAGGGTTTGCAGCTGATTGAACTTCAGCGCGTTCTGACGGAACAGGTCGAGCAGACGGCCCGGGGTCGCGACCAGCAGGTCGACACCGCCACGCAGCTTCATCATCTGCGGGTTGATGCTGACGCCGCCATACACCGCGTAAGTGCGCAGCGGCAGATTTTCGGCGTACTGACGCACGGCCTCGTGGACTTGTTCGGCCAGTTCACGGGTCGGCACCAGGATCAGCGCGCGTACCGAGTTGGCAGCGACTTTCGGCCCTTCCATCGCCAGCAATTGCAGCAGCGGCAAAGCGAAACCGGCGGTCTTGCCGGTCCCGGTCTGGGCGGCGGCCATCAGGTCACGACCGGCCAGCACCGCCGGAATGGCTTGCGCCTGCACCGGCGTCGGGGTCTGGTAGCCGAGCTTCTCGAGGGAGCGCAGCAAGGGTTCGATCAGGCCAAGGGTGGCGAAAGTCATGGGAGTACCGTAGGAAAAATCAGGGCAAGTGTGCGATGGCGCGCAGTTTACCCTAATTCGCACGCTGCTCCGTCGCAATGCCTTCGGGCTCGCAGACCTCTGCCGGTGCCGGACGCCGCCACTGTGGCAGACCGATCAGCACCACTGCGCCAATGATCACCAGCATTGCCAGCGCCTCTTCGACCCCGATGGTCTCGCCGACAAACACGATCCCCAGCAACACCGCCACCGCAGGGTTCACATAGGCATAACTGGTGGCCGCCGCCGGGCGGACGTTTTTCAACAGATACATGTACGCGTTGAAGGCGATGATTGAGCCGAAGAAGATCAGGTACGCCAGCGCCAGCCAGCCTTCCAGCGGCGGCATGGCCTCCAGGTGCTCGCCGCTGACTGCGCTGCCGATCAGCAGCACCACGCCACCCACCAGCATTTCCACGGCACTGGCCATTGCGCCCTGGGGCAACGGCAAGTGCTTGCTCCACACCGAGCCGAAGGCCCAGCTCGCCGCCGCGAAAATCAGCAACGCCGCGCCCAGCGGACTCGATTGCAGGTTGGAACCCATATTGAGCATGGCGATGCCGAGTATCCCCATCCCCACCCCGGCCCATTCCAGACGGGTATTGCGTGCTCCCCAGAAATATCCGCAGAGCAAGGTGAACAACGGCACCGTCGCCACCGCCAGTGCAGCGACCCCCGATGCCACGCCCGTGTGTTCGGCCACCGTCACCGCACCGTTGCCGAAACTCAGCAGCAGAATCCCGATGATCCCCGCCGCTTTCCATTGCGCCCAGGTCGGCGCCGGCACCCCGCGCCAGCGCAGGAACGCATACATCAGGCTGCCGCCGATCACGAATCGCACGCCGCCGAGCATGAAGGGCGGCCAGTATTCGACGCCGATGCGGATCACCAGATAGGTCGATCCCCAAATCACGTACAACGCAAAGAACGCAGCAATCAACGGCAAGGAAAAACGGCGCAAGGCAGACATGGGCAGCTCGAAAGTCAGACTCAGGGGATGGGTTATTCTAGAAAGGCCAACCGCTAAAAATAAGTTACAAAACCTGTTTATAGCGCCGGTACACTTTTGAAAACACGGAGATCGACGGCCCTGACCGCGATTTCGAAAGTCTGGCATTTTCAGGAGTCCGACCTTGGACAGATACGACCGCATGCTGCTCGCCGCCCTGCTCGAAAATGGTCGCGCGTCCTATGCCGACCTCGCCCGCAAAGTGAACCTCTCCGCCCCCGCCGTCGCCGAACGCGTGGCCAAACTCGAGGCCGGCGGCGTGATCACCGGTTACTCGGCCAAGGTCGACATGGCCAGACTCGGCCTGCCGATCCAGTGCGTCATCGAACTGCGCCTGAACCAGCATGGCAACCCGAAGGTGTACGACGAACTGATCAGCATCCCGCAACTGACCGAATGCCACCGCGTCACCGGCGACCCCTGCGTGATCATGCAGGCTGCCGTAGGCTCGATGACCGAGCTGGAGGAGCTGATCAACCGGGTGGCGAAATTCGGGTTCAGCAAGACGTCGATCGTGTTGTCGAGTGCGATAGAGAAGCGGGTGCCGTTGGGGCATATCGAGAACAACGGCAAATAAACTTCTCGTCCCGATCGTTCCCACGCTCTGCGTGGGAATGACTCAA
>NZ_LRUN01000118.1 GCF_001679645.1 Pseudomonas bananamidigenes
GGATGCCACCGCGCTGACTCAGAGCGGCACCTTCACCGTCACTGCTCTGGACGGCGTAACCACACTGACCGTGGGTGGCATCGCGGTCGTCACCAACGGTGTCGCCGCAGGCTTCCCGCAGTCGGTGACCACACCATTGGGCAGCACGCTGACCATCACCGGCTTCAACGCTACGACCGGCGTCGTCAGCTACAGCTACACCCTCGACCACAACGATGCGCATCCAACCGCCAACGGTGCGAACACCCTGAGCGAACAGTTCGCGGTCACCGTGGTGGATGACAACGGCACAACCGCCAATGCATCGCTGGACGTAAACATTGTTGATGACCTGCCCAAAGCGGTGGACGACAGCAATGCCGGAACCGCCTCGGAAACCAACCTGACGCTGACCGGCAATGTCCTGACCAACGACGTGCAAGGCGCTGACCGGGTTCCAACCGGCCCGGTCACGGCGGGTACGTTCACTGGCACTTACGGCACATTGGTGCTTAACGCCAACGGTACGTACACCTACACCCTCAACACCAACGATGCGGACTTCAAAAACCTGCACGGCGGCGGCAACGGCACCGAAACCTTCACCTACACCATCACCGA
>NZ_LRUN01000119.1 GCF_001679645.1 Pseudomonas bananamidigenes
CGGCAGTGCGCCGGATGCCACGGCGCTGACCCAAAGCGGCACCTTCACCATCACTGCTTTGGACGGCGTCACCACGTTAACCGTGGGCGGGATCGCGGTCGTCACCAACGGTGTCGCCGCAGGCTTCCCGCAATCGGTGACCACGCCATTGGGCAGCACACTGACCATTACCGGGTTCAACGCTGCCACTGGCGTCGTCAGCTACAGCTACACCCTCGACCACAACGATGCGCATCCAACTGCCAACGGCGCCAACACCCTGAGCGAGCAGTTCGCGGTCACCGTGGTGGATGACAACGGCACAACCGCCAACGCATCGCTGGATGTAAACATCGTCGACGACCTGCCAAAAGCCGTAAACGACACCAACGCCGGCACGGCTTCGGAAACCAACCTGACGCTGACCGGCAACGTCCTGACCAACGACGTGCAAGGTGCTGACCGGGTGCCGACCGGCCCGGTCACCGCCGGAACCTTCAACGGGACTTACGGCACCCTGGTGCTGAATGCCGATGGCTCTTACACCTACACCGTCAACCCTAACGACGCCGATTTCAAAAACCTGCACGGCGGTGGCAACGGGACTGAAACTTTCACCTACACCATCACCGACTCGGACGGTGACACCAGCACCGCGAACCTCGTGCTGCAGATCCACAACAACGACGATCCGGTGATCATCAACGGCCTGGATGTGAACGGCGGCGAACTTACCGTCTACGAGAAAAACCTGAGCACCGGCAGTGCACCGGATGCTACTGCGCTGACCCAAAGCGGCACGTTCACCATCACCGCGCTGGACGGCGTCACCACGCTGACTGTGGGCGGCATTGCCGTCGTCACCAACGGCGTGGCCGCAGGCTTCCCTCAATCCATCACGACGCCGCTGGGCAGCACACTGACCATCACCGGCTTCAACGCCACGACCGGCGTCGTGAGCTACAGCTACACCCTCGACCACAACGACGCGCACCCGACCGCTAACGGCGCCAATACGTTGAGCGAACAATTCGCGGTCACCGTGGTGGATGACAACGGCACAACCGCCAATGCATCGCTGGACGTGAATATCGTCGACGACCTGCCGAAAGCCGTAAACGACACCAACGCCGGCACCGCCTCGGAAACCAACCTGACCCTGACCGGTAATGTGCTGACCAACGACGTGCAAGGCGCTGACCGCGTTCCAACCGGCCCGGTCACGGCGGGTACGTTCACCGGTACCTACGGCACCCTGGTGCTCAACGCTAACGGGACTTACACCTACACGCTGAACACCAACGATGCGGACTTCAAAAACCTGCACGGTGGCGGAAACGGCACCGAGACCTTCACCTACACCATCACCGACTCGGACGGCGACACCAGCACCGCGAACCTCGTCTTGCAGATCCACAACAACGACGATCCGGTGATCATCAGCGGCCTGGATGTGAACGGCGGCGAACTCACCGTCTACGAGAAAAACCTCAGCACCGGCAGTGCGCCGGATGC
>NZ_LRUN01000012.1 GCF_001679645.1 Pseudomonas bananamidigenes
CAGGCCACCATCACCAATGCCACCGGTGGCAACTTCGAAAACCTGGTGACCAGCAACACGCCAGCGGTGACCAACGTCACCGACACCATCGACACCACCACGGTGAAACTCACCGCGACCGAGTCGGCGGCTGAAGGCGGCACCGTCACCTACACCGCGACTGTTGGCGCACCGGTGACGGGTTCTCCGGTTACCGTGACCCTGTCCAACGGTCAGCAGATCACCATCGAAGTCGGCAAGACCACCGGCACCGTGACCACCACTGCGCCGAACGATGCGTTGACCGGCCACGCGCCGCTGACCAATGCGATCACCGGCGTAATCGGCGGTAATTACGAGAACCTCGTTGCCGACAAGACTCCGGTTTCGACCACGGTCACCGACACCGTCGACACCACCAACCTGACCCTCAGCGCCACCAACTCGGTCGCCGAGGGCGGTTCGATCATCTACACCGCCACACTGACCAACGCGGCGGGCACCCCGGTGACCGTGACCTTGAGCAACGGCGCCGTGATCACCATCGAGGCCGGTAAAACTACGGGCACCGTGACGGTTCCGGCACCGGCCGATGACGTCTACAAGGACGCCGGCACCGTGGAAGCGACGATCAAGTCCGCCACTGGTGGCAACTTCGAAAATCTGGTGACCAGCACGGTTCCTGCGGTGACCCAGGTTACCGACACCATCGACACCACCACGGTGAAGCTGACCGCGACCGAGTCGGCAGCTGAAGGTGGTACCGTTACATACACCGCGACCGTGGGTGCGCCTGTAACCGGTTCTCCGGTTGTCGTGACCCTGTCCAATGGTCAGCAAATCACCATTGAAGTGGGTAAAACCACCGGCACCGTGACCACCACCGCGCCGAATGATGTTCTGAACGGCCATGCACCGTTGACCAACGCGATCACCAACGTGAGCGGTGGCAACTACGAAAATCTGGTCGCTGACAAAACCCCGGTCAGCACCACGGTGACCGATACCATCGACACCACCAACCTGTCGCTGACCGCGACCGGCACCGTGGCTGAGGGTGGCCAGATCACCTACACCGCGACGCTGACCAACGCCGCTGGCTCGCCAGTGACCGTGACCCTGTCGAACGGCGCAGTGATCACCATCGACGCTGGCAAAACCTCTGGCACCGTCACTGTTCCGGCTCCAGCTGATGACGTCTATAAAGACGCCGGCACCGTACAGGCCACGATCAAATCCGCCACCGGTGGCAACTTCGAAAACCTGGTGACCAGCACCACACCAGCGGTGACCAACGTCACCGACACCATCGACACCACCACGGTCAAACTGACCGCGACCGCAACAGCGGCCGAGGGTGGCACCGTCACCTACACCGCCACCGTGGGGGCACCTGTCACCGGCTCGCCAGTGACCGTGACCCTGGCCAATGGTCAGCAGATCACCATCGAAGTCGGCAAGACCACCGGCACCGTCACCACCACCGCGCCGAACGACGTGTTGAATGGTCATGCGCCACTGACTAACGCAATCACCGGTGTAAGCGGCGGCAACTACGAGAATCTGGTCGCCGACAAGACCCCGGTTTCGACCACTGTCACCGACACCATCGACACCACCAACCTGTCGCTGACCGCGACCGGCAC
>NZ_LRUN01000120.1 GCF_001679645.1 Pseudomonas bananamidigenes
GGATGCCACCGCGCTGACTCAAAGCGGCACCTTCACCATCACCGCGCTGGACGGCGTCACCACACTGACCGTGGGGGGTATCGCCGTCGTGACCAACGGTGTGGCCGCAGGCTTTCCGCAATCGATCACGACTCCGCTGGGCAGCACACTGACCATTACCGGGTTCAACGCTGCCACTGGCGTCGTCAGCTACAGCTACACCCTCGATCACAACGACGCGCACCCAACCGCCAACGGTGCGAACACCCTGAGCGAACAGTTCGCGGTCACCGTGGTGGATGACAACGGCACCACGGCCAATGCCAGCCTCGATGTGAATATCGTCGACGACCTGCCAAAAGCCGTAAACGACACCAATGCCGGAACCGCATCGGAAACCAACCTGACGCTGACCGGCAATGTCCTGACCAACGACGTGCAAGGTGCTGACCGTGTAGCGACGGGGCCCGTCACCGCCGGAACCTTCACTGGAACTTACGGCACCCTGGTGCTGAATGCCGATGGCTCTTACACCTACACCGTCAATCCGAATGACGCCGATTTCAAAAACCTGCACGGCGGCGGAAACGGCACCGAAACTTTCACCTACACCATCACCGACTCGGACGGCGACACCAGCACCGCGAACCTCGTGCTGCAGATCCACAACAACGACGATCCGGTGATCATCAGCGGCCTGGATGTGAACGGCGGTGAACTCACCGTCTACGAGAAAAACCTCAGCACCGGCAGTGCGCCGGATGCCACCGCGCTGACCCAAAGCGGCACCTTCACCATCACCGCGCTGGACGGTGTGACCACGTTAACCGTGGGTGGCATCGCCGTCGTGACCAATGGCGTGGCCGCCGGATTCCCTCAATCGGTTACTACGCCGCTGGGCAGCACGCTGACCATCACCGGCTTCAACGCCACGACCGGCGTCGTCAGCTACAGCTACACCCTCGACCACAACGATGCGCATCCAACTGCCAACGGCGCGAACACCCTGAGCGAACAGTTCGCCGTTACCGTGGTGGATGACAACGGCACCACGGCCAATGCCAGCCTCGATGTGAATATCGTCGATGACCTGCCAAAAGCCGTAAACGACACCAATGCCGGAACCGCCTCGGAAACCAACCTGACGCTGACCGGCAACGTCCTGACCAATGACGTGCAGGGCGCCGACCGTATTCCTGTCGGCCCCAACAGCGGCCCGGTGGTCGCCGGTACGTTCACCGGGACTTACGGCACGCTGGTGCTGAATGCTGACGGTTCCTACACCTACACCCTCAACACCAACGATGCGGACTTCAAAAACCTGCACGGCGGTGGCAACGGGACTGAAACTTTCACCTACACCATCACCGAC
>NZ_LRUN01000121.1 GCF_001679645.1 Pseudomonas bananamidigenes
TTTTTTTGGCGAGCAGCACAAGGTATGTGTTCGTCACGGACCATTGTGGGAGCGAGCCTGCTCGCGAAGGCGTCGTCACAAACGACGCCTCCCCGGCTGTCACACTTTGTCTCATCTTCAGTTATGCTCGCCGTTCGTCGCCAACGCCGGAGCCACTGAATCCATGTCCCCCACTCGCCTGTTTGTCCCCCTGTCCCTCGCCCTGCTGGCCGCCTGCGCCACGCAACCGAACACCAACGTGACCGTGGAAAAACAGAGCGAATGCCCGGTGCGGCTGACCAACGGCCAGAACCTCACCGTCATGCTCCCAAGCAACCCCACCACCGGCTACCGCTGGGCCATTCAAGACTCGGCCGGCGGCGTACTGCGTGCACTGAGCCCCGAGGTTTACAGCAGTCCGAAAGACTCCGGCATGGTCGGCTCAGGCGGTTTCTCTACGTGGCGCTTCCAGGCCTTTGCCACCGGCACGGGGCGCCTGCGCCTGACATCGCAGCAACCCTGGGAGCCTGAAGTCGAGCCGGTGGAAACCTTCGACTGCGCGATCTCGGTGAACTGATCGTGGGCTGGCTGATCCTCGCGCTGATGGGCGCAGCGACTTTTCTCTATGGCGTCAGCACTCATGCGGCGCTGCTTTGTCTGCTGGTCAAACCGTTGCCGGTGCTGGCACTGCTGGGCTGGCTGCATGATGCGCCGCCGAGTGACTATCGCCGCTGGATCAGTCTGGGCCTGATTTTCTCTTTGCTTGGCGATGTGCTGCTGGCGTGGCCGGGGGATCTGTTCGTGTTTGGCCTGGGTGCGTTTCTGGTCGCGCATCTGGCGTACCTCAAGGCCTATCTCAGCGATTGCCGGCGTCCGGCCGTGTTGCCGCTGGTGCTGGCCGTTGGCCTTGGCGCCGTGCTGTTGGGCATATTGATCAGCAGCGGACTCGGACCGTTGACCGTACCGGTGATCGTCTACGGCACAGCCATCAGCGCCATGCTCTGGCGCGCCCTGGCTCGCCTCGGCAGCGGCGTACCGCAACGATCGGCGTTGCTCGCGGCCGGCGGTGCGGTGGCGTTCGTGTTCTCTGACAGCGTGATCGGCATCGACCGGTTTGTCTCACCGTTCCACGCCGCGCCGTACGTCATCATCCTCAGTTACTGGCTCGGGCAGTGGGGTATTGCCGCTTCGGCGTTCTCTCAGAAACCGCGCTGACTTATTCGCGAGCAGGCTCGCTCCCACAGGTAGACCGCGATCCCCTGTGGGAGCGAACCTGCTCGCGAAGGCCATGTTTCTGTCAAAGCAGGTCCGGCAACACTCCGGCGGTTTATCAGACAACCCGCGCATCCCCGCGCCAGTTTGGCTAAAATGCCGGCCTTTTCATCGACACCGCCGGAACCGCCGTGAGCAAAGAACCCGATCGCATTTTCGCCCAGCCGATGGCCCAGGTGCCTGACTTCGCCTTCAACGAGGACGTGGTGCGGGTATTCCCGGACATGATCAAGCGCTCGGTGCCAGGTTACCCGACCATCGTCGAGAACGTAGGCGTGCTCGCGGCGCAGTTCGCACAGCCCGACAGCGTGCTCTATGACCTCGGCGCCTCGTTGGGTGCCGTGACTCAGGCCCTGCGGCGTCACGTGCGCACTGACGGTTGCCGGGTGATCGCGGTGGATAACTCCGCAGCGATGGTCGAGCGCTGCCGCGAATACCTCAATGGTCAGGACTCGATGTTCCAGGAGTTGTTGCCGGTCGAGGTGATCGAAGGTGACATCCTCGCCCTCGATTTCAAACCGGCCTCGGTGGTGGCGATGAACTTCACCCTGCAATTTATCGCCCCGGAGCAGCGCACGGCGTTGCTGTCGCGCATTCGCCAGTCGTTGCTGCCGGGCGGCGCGCTGATCCTGTCGGAGAAGCTGCGCTTCAACGATACCGATGAACACGCACTGCTGACCGACCTGCACGTCGCGTTCAAACGCGCCAACGGCTACAGCGAACTGGAAATCGCCCAGAAGCGCAGCGCCATCGAAAACGTCATGAAGCCCGACAGCCTCGAAGAACACCGCGAGCGCCTGCTGGCCGCCGGGTTCTCGAAAGTCGTGCCGTGGTTCCAGTGCCTTAACTTTGCCTCGTTGATTGCCTTGCCATGATTGATCTGTCTCCCCTCGCCCGCCGTCTGGCCGGCACACCGCTGGCCGAATGGGCCAACACCCTGCAAGTGCAGCTCGACCGGAAAATGGAGAAAGGCCACGGCGATTTGGAGCGCTGGCAAAGTGCGCTGGACGCCCTGCCGAAAATCCGGCCGAGCGAAGTCGACCTGCTCGATGGCCTGAAACTGGACACCGATTGCGACGACGAAACCCGCGCACAGATGCGCACCGCGCTGATGGGCCTGTCGCCGTGGCGCAAGGGGCCGTTCGATCTGTTCGGCGTGCACGTCGATACCGAGTGGCGCTCGGACTGGAAATGGTCGCGGGTTTCTCCGCATCTGGATCTGAAAGGCAAGCGCATCCTCGATGTCGGCTGCGGCAATGGCTACTACATGTGGCGCATGCTCGGCGCCGGTGCCGACAGTGTGATCGGCGTCGATCCGAACTGGCTGTTCTTCTGCCAGTTCCAGGCGGTGCAGCGCTACCTGTCGGAGCCGAATGCCTGGCATTTGCCGTTCCCGTTCGAAGACTTGCCGCCGAATCTGGAAGGCTTCGACACGGTGTTTTCCATGGGTGTGTTCTATCACCGCCGCTCGCCGATCGAGCATTTGCTGGCGCTGAAGGATTGCCTGGTGAAGGGTGGCGAACTGGTGCTGGAGACGCTGGTGGTCGAAGGCGACAAGCATCAGGTGCTGGTGCCGGAAGATCGTTACGCACAGATGCGCAACGTATGGTTCCTGCCGTCGGTGCCAGCGCTGGAACTGTGGCTGCGACGCGCCGGATTCAGCGATGTGCGTTGCGTGGATGTGAGTTTCACCACGGTCGAGGAACAGCGCAGCACCGAGTGGATGAAGTATCAGTCGCTGAGTGACTTTCTCGATCCGGAAGATCACAGCAAGACCATCGAAGGACTGCCGGCGCCGATGCGGGCCGTAATCGTCGCGAAGAAATAATTTTTCCGAACGCTCAAAAAACTGTGGGAGCGAGCCTGCTCGCGATTGGATCTGACAGGCACCGAAGTATTGAATGCCAGACCGCGATCGCGAGCAG
>NZ_LRUN01000122.1 GCF_001679645.1 Pseudomonas bananamidigenes
TTTGAGCTCTGCCTTCATCAGATAAACCGTCATCAATGACTGGTTGGCCGCCAGCAGATCCATCAAGTGCACCTGTTGATCTGCGCTCTTGAGATTCTCCGGGTTGCGCAACAGCAGCCACCGCGCTTGTTTGATGACCCTGCGTGCAGGTTTGTCATGACGCAGACGGTTGGCTTCATCGACCCTTACTCGATCAATCACTTCTCGGCCATATTTGGCCACCACGTGAAACAGGTCGTAGACCACCCGTGCCTGGGGGCAATGCTGGCGCACTTCCAGGTCAAACGCGGTGTTCATGTCCATCGCTACCGCCTCAATCCGCGCGCAGCCCTCAGACCCCTGCTCTTCGAAGAACGGCCTGATAGCGGCCCGACTACGTCCTTCGCCTATCCACAACACCCGGCGGGTATCGGCGTCCAGTACGACGCTGGCATATCGATGCCCTTTGAACAGGGCAAACTCGTCCATGACCAATCGCCTGGGACGGGCTACGGGCAGCTTTTCCAGTTCCGTCTGTAGAGCTCGTCGCTCCAGTAATCGCACGCTATCCCAGTGCAATCCGAATAGCTGAGCCACATGCAAAGTAGGCAGCCGTCGGCAGGTCTGGATGATGGTTTCAGCCAATCGACGTGTCATTCGGGAGTAGCGATCAAGCCAACTGACAGCCTCCATTCGTTTGCCGCAAGCGCCACATCCAACTCGTCTGAGTTCTACGTTTAGCCGTACCGGCCGCCCAAGGATGGGCAGGTCTCGGATGAGCCGCTGGCAGTATTCATGGGTGGTTGTGCTGGGTTGGTTGCAGCCACTGCAAGTAGGAAATCGGGTGGCCTGTGGGATGAGATCGATCTGCAGCATGTCGCCATCAGGCTTGATGGCGACGACAGAAAAACCCTCCCAAAACGGAAGGAAAGTATTAATATCGCGCATAAGAACGCCGGTTTGTTAGATGTGTTTGCTCGCACGAACATCATCAATCAAATCGGCGTTCTTGTTTCTGTGTTTCCCGAGATTCCGTGAAGAACCTTTTTTTT
>NZ_LRUN01000123.1 GCF_001679645.1 Pseudomonas bananamidigenes
TCTAACGTCGAGCACGATCAGGTGATCCAGTACATTGACATTGGGACGTGAGCGGAGTGTGTGAGCGTCCGCTTCTGGCCGATAGCGGACGTTCGCAATGCCCAACTTGGTCTTGAACCCCACCTTATCGAGGGCTGACTCACGGCCCTCCGATCAATAATCAGCGATTTACACGGCCACGTTTAAAGTCACCACTCGTAACTTCCCCAAGGCTACAACGCCTTGCGTCATTGCCTACGACTGCGCCAGAATCCGCCGGCTTGTGCGTCTGGCATGCGGGTTTTATCGTTTCGGGGTCACTGAAAAACATGATCGGGTTTGGTAGCCCGGAATTTCCAGGCGCATAGCGCCACCTCTTTGCAGGGATCGTTCTCGTCTCTGCATTTTTATGGTGGCCGTGCGCAGGGCTTCTTCGGAGGCGCCGGGTTCCTGGACCGGTCTACCAACCTGTGTATGGCCGCCACCCTACGTTTGGTAGCGAAGGGTGATGGCTCCTAGATAACTTTTCAGGAGATACACCATGATCAAACCAACAC
>NZ_LRUN01000124.1 GCF_001679645.1 Pseudomonas bananamidigenes
TCGACCTGGCTCATACCCACACCTTTGTTATTGATGACTGCTGTGGGATTAAGCCTAGTGGCTGCTTGCAGTCACGCAAATCGGGGCGCAGGAGAGAATCGCCTCAGCCGGATGGAAGGCCGGGGGTAGGGATTGCCCTACAAGGATGGCGCTAATAGATAGAGCAGTTGCGAGTGTTGAGCTGCAAGCCGCAAGAACAAGCAAAAGCGCCTGTCGCTTATGGATATGCCCAATATCGCAGGTTCGATGAAGAAACCTGTGGGAGTAGCTTGTGTTCCATTGCGTACTTCACCAGTTCGGCGAGTGAGGTGATGTTGAGTTTCTGCATCAGCCGCGCCTTGTGCGTGCTGATGGTCTTGCTGCTCAGGGCGAGTTGCTGGGCGATGTCGTTGACGTTGGCGCCCTGGGCCAGGCGTTCGAATACCGAGAACTCGCGCTCCGACAACAACGAATGCAGCGGTCGCGTATCGGTCAGGCCGACTTCGAAGACCATGCGGTCGGCCAGATCCGGGTCGATATAGCGCCCGCCTGACGCCACCTTGCGGATTGCTGTCAGCAGCAATGCCGGATCGCTGTCCTTGGTCGCGTACCCGGCGGCACCGACCTTCAGGGCCCGGG
>NZ_LRUN01000125.1 GCF_001679645.1 Pseudomonas bananamidigenes
CCCCGGCTGCGGCGGTGCAGGAAACCGTTGCGGTACTCGTAGGACGTCGGCGCGTCGTCCGGCGGAATCAGCGCGATCAGCCGTCCGGCGTCGTCGTAGCGGTACTCGGTGACCGCCCCCAGCGCATCCTGCTCGGCGACCAACCGGCCCTGCGCATCGTAGGCCTTGAGCTGCTCACCGCCGTCGGCGGCGACCTGTCGCACCAGCCGCGCCGTGTCGTCGTGGACGTAAACCTCTTCGCGGCCGTCGACGTACTGCACCCGCACGCTGCCGGCGTCGTCCCAGACGTAACGCGTGTCCATCTGCGAAAACGACGCCCAGTGCCGCACGCAGCGCGCCGACTTGCCCTCGCGCTCCCACGCCCAGAAAAAACTCGCGCCGCCCGTTAACTGTCGTTGCAGGATGACGTGCCGGTCGTCGTAGTCGTAACGCTCGCTCTCGTCGACGGCGTTGCTCGACTCGATCAGCCGGTGGCGGGCATCGAAGCGGTAGCTGACCAGCGTCTGCTCGGTGCGCCAGGCGGCTTCACGGAAAACCTGATAATCGACCGCGACCAGGTGCGCCCGCTCGTAGCGCAACAGCAGCGAACGTCCGGCCCCGTTATCCAGTCGCTGAATCCGGTCGGAAAGATCCCGATGCACCGTCAGACGATTGCCGTAGGCATCGCTGATCGCCGTCAGACGCCC
>NZ_LRUN01000126.1 GCF_001679645.1 Pseudomonas bananamidigenes
TGATCAAGACCACCTACGAGGCCATGTGCGCCGGCATTCGCGTCGTACGTCCGGGCGCCACCCTGGGTGACATCGGTCATGCGATCCAGAGCCTGGCGGAACGTGAAGGTTTCAGTGTGGTGCGCGAGTACTGCGGACACGGGATCGGCAAGGTCTATCACGATGAGCCGCAGGTGCTGCATTACGGTTACCCGAATCAGGGCCTGAAACTGAAGGCAGGGATGATCTTCACCATTGAGCCGATGCTCAACGCTGGCAAGCGCCATGTGAAGAACATGCCGGATGGCTGGACCGTGCTGACCAAGGACGGCTCGCTGTCGGGCGCAGTGGGAACACATGGTGGCGGTGACGGAGGACGGGTTTGAGGTGTTGACGGTTTGGCCCGATGAGATTGAGGGGTTTGCGCCGATCAGTTGATACCGAGTCACCTGTTTCCCCTCACCCTAACCCTCTCCCAGAGGGAGAGGGGACTGACCGAGTTGTCTTGCGCTCTACATCGACCTGAAAGACTGTGTTGATTATGGATTCAACGCAGTTAGTTCAGGTCGGCGTATGTCTTCAATAT
>NZ_LRUN01000127.1 GCF_001679645.1 Pseudomonas bananamidigenes
CCACGAAGCCGGTGGCGATGGTCAGCGCCATCAGCGTCAGGTTGTTGACCGAGAACCCGGCCAGGTACATCACGCCGAACGTACCGATCAGCGACAGCGGCACGGCCACTGACGGAATGATCGTGGCGCTGGCCCGACGCAGGAACAGGAACGTCACCATCACCACCAGCGCGATGGCGATCAGCAGTTCGTGCTGCACGTCGGTGACCGAGGCGCGGGATGGTCTGGGTGCGGTCGGTCAGCACGGTCACGTCGAGGCCGGCCGGCAGGTTGTCGGTGATGCTCGGCAGCAGCGCCTTGATCCGGTCGACCACCTCGATCACGTTGGCGCCCGGTTGACGCTGAATGTTCAGCAACACTGCCTGATTCTGGTTGGCCCACGCCGCCAGACGCTCGTTTTCGGCGCCATCGACGATCTGCGCGACATCCTTGAGTCGCAGCGGCGCGCCGTTCTTGTAGGCCAGGATCAGGTTGGCGTAGTCCTTGGGCGAAGTCAGCTGGTCGTTGGCATCGAGCATCGACACCCGG
>NZ_LRUN01000128.1 GCF_001679645.1 Pseudomonas bananamidigenes
CCCGGGCCCTGAAGGTCGGTGCCGCCGGGTACGCGACCAAGGACAGCGATCCGGCATTGCTGCTGACAGCAATCCGCAAGGTGGCGTCAGGCGGGCGCTATATCGACCCGGATCTGGCCGACCGCATGGTCTTCGAAGTCGGCCTGACCGATACGCGACCGCTGCATTCGTTGTTGTCGGAGCGCGAGTTCTCGGTATTCGAACGCCTGGCCCAGGGCGCCAACGTCAACGACATCGCCCAGCAACTCGCCCTGAGCAGCAAGACCATCAGCACGCACAAGGCGCGGCTGATGCAGAAACTCAACATCACCTCACTCGCCGAACTGGTGAAGTACGCAATGGAACACAAGCTCCTCTGAACCACAGGTTTCTTCATCGAACCTGCGATATTGGGCATATCCATAAGCGACAGGCGCTTTTGCTTGTTCTTGCGGCTTGCAGCTCAACACTCGCAACTGCTCTATCTATTAGCGCCATCCTTGTAGGGCAATCCCTACCCCCGGCCTTCCATCCGGCTGAGGCGATTCTCTCCTGCGCCCCGATTTGCGTGACTGCAAGCAGCCACTAGGCTTAATCCCACAGCAGTCATCAATAACAAAGGTGTGGGTATGAGCCAGGTCGA
>NZ_LRUN01000129.1 GCF_001679645.1 Pseudomonas bananamidigenes
TTCCTGGTGCAGGGCATTCCGAGCAACGACATGCGTTTCTGGGTGGCAATGCTGCTGGTGCAGTCGCTGCCATACGTGGCGGCGCTGATCATGGCGTTCCTGTCGTCGCTGCCGAAACCGGCGGCAGCGCCTGAACCGGCACCTGTCGTCTAATTCCTCGACGAAGCACTAAAACGGCGGCCAATGGTCGCCGTTTTGCTTTAAGATAACCGCCATTTTGCGGGGCCAAGGCCCCGATGGCCTGCCACTAGACCTGTGGAGCGAGCTTGCTCGCGATGAGTCCGTCACATTCAACACTTATGTTGAACAGGACATCGTCATCGCGAGCAAGCTCGCTCCCACATTTACAGCATCCGGAGTTTTCCATGACGGCCCACGCCGACCTCTCGCCGACCCTCCAACTGGCCATCGACCTGATCCGCCGTCCGTCCGTGACGCCGGTCGACGCCGATTGCCAGACGCAGATGATGCAGCGCCTGGGCGATGCCGGTTTCCAGCTG
>NZ_LRUN01000013.1 GCF_001679645.1 Pseudomonas bananamidigenes
GAAGGTGATGGTCACCAGCGACGTTTCACCGATCTTCAGACTGGGGTCGGACACGATGATGGTCGCCGTCGGCACCATTGTATCGATGGTGTAGTTGTTGGAGCTGGTCGTGCCGCTGCCGGTATTGCCGGCCAGATCGGCGATGCCGGTATTGGCCAGCGTGATCACGTTGGTCGCGTCGTTGACGCCCAGGTTCGGCGTGAAGGTCGCGGTCCAGGTGATGCCGCCGTCGCTGCTGCTGACCGCCGTCAGCGTGCCGTTGGCAATCGTCAGGTCGGCATTGGTGAACCCGCTGACCGCTTCGCTGAACGTGATGGTCACCAATGAGGTTTCACCAGCGGTGAGGTTACTGTCGGCCACCACAATGGTTGCCGTCGGGCGTTGAGTGTCGATGGTGTAGTTGCCGGAATCGACGGTACCGCTGCCGGCATTGCCGGCCAGATCGGTGACGCCGGTTTGGTCCAGGGTAATGACGTTGGTGGCATCGGTGATGTTGCTGGTCGGTGTGAAAGTCGCCGTCCAGGTAATGCCGCCGTCACCGCTGCTCACGGCGCTCAGCGTGCCATTGGCGACGGTCAGGTCGGCGTTGGTGAAACCGGTCACCACTTCGCTGAAGGTGATGGTCACCTGGGAGGTTTCGCCAATCTTCAACGCGGTATCGGACATCACGATGGTCGCGGTCGGACGCTGGGTGTCGATGGCGTAATTGTTCGAATTGGTGGTACCGCTGCCGGCGTTGCCGTTCAGGTCAGCGATGCCGGTGTTGTCCAGGGTAATCAGGTTGGTCCCGTCGGTGATGTTGGCGGTCGGTGTGAACGTCGCCGTCCAGGTGATGCCACCGTCGCTGCTGCTGACCGCGCTCAATGTGCCGTTGGCAACGGTCAGGTCGGCGTTGGTGAGGCCGGTCACCGCCTCGCTGAAGGTGATGGTCACCAGCGAGGTTTCACCGATTTTCAGGTTGTTGTCCGCCACCACGATGGTCGCGGTTGGCCGTGCGGTGTCGATGGCGTAGTTGTTGGAGTTGGTGGTGCCGCTGCCGGCGTTGCCGGCCAGGTCACTGACCCCGGTGTTGTCCAGAGTCACCAGGTTGGTGGTGTCGGTGATGTTGGCGGTCGGCGTGAGCGTGGCGGTCCAGGTGATGCCACCGTCACTGCTGCTCAGGCCGGTCAGGGTGCCGTTGGCCACCGTCAGGTCGGCGGTGGTGAAACCGCTGACCGCTTCACTGAAGGTGATGGTCACCAGCGAGGTTTCGCCCGCCGTCAGACTACTGTCAGCGACGACAATGGTTGCGGTCGGGCGCGCCGTATCGATCACGTAGTTGGCCGAGTCGGTGGTGCCGCTGCCGGCGTTGCCGGCCAGGTCGGCAATACCGGTGTTGTCCAGAGTGATGATGTTGGTGGTGTCGGCGATGCTGGCGGTCGGGGTGAACGTCGCGGTCCAGGTAATGCCGCCGTCGCTACTGCTCACGGCGCTCAGCGTACCGTTGGCGATGGTCAGGTCGGCGTTGGTGAAACCGGTCACCGCTTCGCTGAACGTGAAGGTCACCAGCGAGGTATCGCCAATCTTCAGCGCGGTATCCGACATCACGATGCTGACGGTCGGCCGCGCGGTATCGATGGTGTAATTGGCGGAACTGGTAGTGCCGACGCCCGCCACGCCGTCGCTGATCGCGGTCACGCCGGTGTTGTCCAGGGTGATCAGGTTGGTGGCGTCGGTGATGTTGTTGGTCGGGGTGAAGGTCGCCGTCCAGGTGATGCCGCCGTCGCTGCTGCTCACTGCGCTCAGCGTGCCGTTGGCGATGGTCAGGTCGGCGTTGGTGAAACCGGTCACCGCGCGGCTGAAGGTAATGGTCACCAGCGAGGTTTCGCCGATTTTCAGCGCCGTGTCCGACATCACGATCGTGGCGGTCGGCGGTTCCACATAGGCGGTGTTCAGGGTGCCACCGTTGTTGTAGATCGCTGCAAAAGCCAACGGCACGGAGCCCGTGACGCCGCCCCCCAGCTCCAGGCCTCCGGAGCCGCTGCCCGCCGCGTTGCCACTGATGGCACTGAAGTTGGAGGCGGTAATCAGTACCGTGCCGCCCTGGTTCCAGATCGCACCGACCCCGCGTCCGCCGTCGCCGCCATTCTGGTTGTTGCTCCCCTGACCGCTGCCGCCGCCGCCACCGCCGCCCGCACCGATGTTATTGCTGATGACCGACGTGCCGACGATTTTCAGGGTCCCGGTAGAAGCGTTGTAAATGCCGCCGGCGGCGTTACCGCCCGCGCCGCCGACCTTGTCCCAGCCGGAGCCGCCACCGCCGCCACCGATGGAAATCGTGCCGTTGTTGGCCGTGCCGCCGTTGCCGCCGTTGCTGTAATACGACACGCCGACACCGCCCGCACCACCGGTGGTGGAACCGCCGCGCCCGCCCATGTGCGTTGCGTCATAGCCGCCGCCGTAGCCACCGACGCCACCGCTGCCGGCCTGGCCGCCCAGCGTACCGGTGCCCGGCCCGGCGGTACCGCCATGGCCGCCGCCCTGGCCGCCGAGGCCACCGCCACCGCCACCACCGCCGCCGTAGTTGGGGCTCGTGACACCACCGCCGCCGCCACCGCCCGCCGCCGCGTTGCCGGTGACCGAAACATTGTTCAGCGTGAGAATGCCGGCGTTGAAAATCCCGCCGCCCATGGCGCCGGTGGCGCTATAGCCGCCATTGCCGCCGTTGCCGGAAACGAGGCCGCGAGTGATGACCAGCCCGTCCAGCGTCACCGTGCTGCCGGAGGTGATTTCCACCACACGGGTCCTGTACTGGCCGTCGAGGGTCACGTCCGCGACACCGTCGTTGTTCAGGTCGCCGTCGACCGTGATGTTCTTGTTGATCAGCAATTCCGAGGTGAGCTGCACCGTCATGCCGCTGCTGAAGGTCACGATGTCGCCGTTCTGCGCCGAAGCCAGCGCTGCCCGCAGCGAGCCGACGCCGGTGTTCAGGTTGTTGGTCGCGGTCCAGGTGGCCAGGCCCCACTGATATTCGCTCATCGCCCGGGCCGAAAGTACGTTGGCACTTTCGATCTTGCCGGTGGCGATCTCCAGGTCCCAGTCGCCGCCCACCCCGGTGCGGTTGTTCGATGCCGCGACGTCGCGACCGGTCATTTGCGCCAGGGAATCGACGAAGCTCAGTCCACGGTCACCCTCGGCGGTGTAACAGCCATAGATCAGGATGTCGCCGCCGACGTTCATGTCCTTGCCGATTTCCGCCAGCACGGCGCTGCGCTGCGCGACGTTGTCCGCCGACAGATAGCTGTTGCCGAGCCACAGGTCACCGGCATTGCCGTGGGCGATGATCTGCACCGAGCTGACACCCGAATGCTGGTCGAGATAATCGGCGATCTGCTGCAAGCCGTCCTTGCTCGCGTCGAGCTTGACCACCTGCGTGCCGGGAGCAACACCCTTGAGCAGGCCGTCGGCGTCCTTGACCCGGGCATCGACGAACACCACGGTCTGGCCCGGCACGGCAACCGGGCTGGCGGCGGGTGTGGCGTCCGCCTGGCCGTGGGTGTCCTTGCTGGCCACCGGATGATCGGCGGTCGGCGCCTTGGCTGCGTCGGCGGCGGGATGGCTGTCGGGCTGGGCTGCGGCAGTATCGGCCACGGTGGCCGCAACCGCGCCGTCGAACAGCATGCGCGGCTCCAGCGACATGATCAGCGGCGCAGCCAGCGTCCGTTGGCCCTCGGTTACCCGCGACTTTTGCTTGCTCCACCACATGTTGCTCACCCGGACTCGAACAGTTGTAAACGCATCAATGAAAAACGCCGCGATCAACTGATCGCGGCGTCGGACTTCATACGAATCACATTGGCAGCGCTGGCCGAGCCATCGAGCCAAAAGGACAGATCGGCGTATTGCTTGAACAGATCCGGCGGCAGGATCGTGCGCCGGGACTCCAGGGCGACCCTGGGTTTGACCTTGTGCAGACCGGCCACACCGAGGGCCTGATCGAACTCCGGCGCGTCATAGGCCAGGTGTTCGAAATCGTGCTCGAACCAGGGCTCGCCGATGAAGTCGTAAACCAGCCGCAGCACCCGCTCCGGGGCCTGGGTCAACAAGTCGTAATCGACAATCAGCAGCGAGTCGGCATGCTCGCCGTAATAGGCTTCCTTGAGCGCCGCCCAGGCAAAACCCACCAGGCGGTTGCGCTGGGCCAGGGTTTCGCAGCGGCTGTAGACGGTGTTGCGCTCGACGGCATCGCCGAACAGCTTGGTGTTTTCGTAGGGGTTGGCGCGGTACAGCCGCTCCAGGCTGTCCATCACCCAGGCGACGTTGCGCACGCAGGCAATGACCCTGGCTTTGGGGAACAGATCGTTGATCGCCGGCAGGCGCGCGCTCCACTGACGGTTGGTGTCGAACACCACCGGTTTGTCGGCCTTGTCGGCGTAGTAGGAGTCGAACAGGCCACGCAACAGACGACGGCGCAAGTCGGTGTCGATCACCGCGCCGAATTCGCTGCCGGCGCTGCATTGTTCAAGGACACCGGAAAACAGTGCGCCGACCGGGCTGGTCATGCCTGCATGAAAGCGCGGGTTCTGCAAAAGGATCGCAGAAAGGAGGGTCGAGCCTGAGCGCGGCAAGCCGGAGATAAAGTGGAACTGCTGCAATCCCTTCACCTTACTTTGTAAGTCCTTTTGTCCGACGAGCGTAGTCCAACAAAGCCCTTTCGACTAGTAGTGTTTTGACATCAACATAGAGCAAAACGGACTTGTCAGACCCTTTCTTATTGCCAGTCGTAAGGTGAAGCGTTTAAGTCATTCCCCGTTGGTACGATTGTCCTTTTCCAGAACGAAAAGTCGCGCTTTCGCCCCGCCAGCATTGGACTGTTCACGCAACTGCCAGGTCTTGGGCAGCGGCAGGAACGGGTCCGGGACTTCCGGGTCCAGATCGCCGATCAGCCAGACCCGGGAACTGCCCTGCGGCAGGTCCGCAAGACGATCCAGATACACCTCGTCGGACACCAGCGTGCCAAATCCGTAATGGTTCGGACGGGTCGAACGCCCCTCGGCAGTCGGTGGTGTAAACAGCCGCACTTGAGCATCGGTGCGGTTGTAATAGACGTAACTCAAGTACCAGAGCATGTCGCTGGTGACGATCCGGTCGCCGCTGACGAAGTGGTGGTTGATGTGCTCGACCATGACATTGAACTGATCATTCGGATCGACCGTGGCATTGGTGTTCACACCGACCATTTCGATGCCGACAAACGCCACCAGCAACGCCAGCGCCCATACGCGAACGCGGCTGTACAAGCGGTCGATGGCCAGCGCTGCCAGCATCGGCAGGCCCAACGCATAGGCCGTCAGATAGCGCTCGATGAACACCGGGCTGATGAACGACACGGCGAACACCAGAAACAGCGGCACACCGGTATACAGCGCCAACAACACGCTGCCATGGTTCACGCTGCGGTCACGGGCGACGGCCACGCCCGCCAGCGCCAGCATGGCCAGCGGCATGCCGCAGAACAGCAGCAGCGGAAGATGATCGCCATCGTTCTGGGTCAGCCACAGCCAGATCATCGACGGCAGCGACGACAGGGTCACCGGATCTTCCCAGCCCACATCGCCCCCGACCTTGAGCTCTTCCATGTGCCGGGTCAGATCGAGCAGGTTCGGCAGCCACGGCAGGTAGAGCGCGACAATCGCCAGATTGGCCAGCCACCAGTCCTTGCGCTGGATATGCCGCAGGCGATAGCCCGGCAACAGGCGAATCAGCCCCAGGTACAGCCAATGACTCAGTGCCGCCAGCACCGCAAAGTAGTGGGTGTACAACGCGGCGCTCATCAGCAACGCATAGATCACCAGATACCGTCGGCGCTGCGGGCGTCTGACCCAGCAGATCAGTGCCAGAGTGGTGCCGACCAGCAGCAGGCCGAGCAGCGAGTACATGCGCACTTCCTGGCTGTAGCGCACCGCCGTCGGCAGCAGCGCCAGCAGCACCCCGGCGATGATCGCCGCGCGGCGGGTCGCCAGACGATCGACCAGGCACATGCCCACACCCACCGTGGCAATACCGGCCAGGGCACTGAGACTGCGGATCGACAGGATCCCTTCGCCGAACACACTGACCCAGCCATGCAGCAGCATGAAGTACAACGGCGGATGCACATCGAACGCCGCGTGCTCCCAGATTCCACCCAACGTATAGCGCGCCAGCAGCAGGCTGGAGCCTTCGTCGCCCCAGATCGCGGCGGCGGTCAGGTCATAAAACCGCACGGCTGTCGCCAGCAGCAGAATCGGTATCAGCCACTGTCGACGGACCCAGCGCAGCAGACGCCGGACACCTGCATTCGGTGCGGCAAACGGATCCTGGGTATCCCCCAGCGGAGTCTCGCGACGGACTTCCATCAAGCTTCCCTTAGATTTTTCCGAGTACAGAACAGCTTCGATCATTGCGCTCACTGTAGGCCAGCGGCGAAGCCGACGCGCGACCGCGACGACGTCCGGCAAGTCCGCCGATCCGGGTCTACGCTACGGCTTGGCGTGACCTGCCCGCGCAAGCGGCGGGTGTCATCGGAGTCTTTCACCGGCCCCGACAACACAGGCTAACGCGCGGCGCGCCAACCACATAACAGAAGGATGAGGAACCATGGAAGTCTTTATGGGTACGATTCAACCGTTCGCCTTCAACTTCGCTCCCAACGGCTGGGCCCTGTGCAATGGACAGACCCTGTCCATTGCACAGTACAACGCGCTGTTCGCATTGCTGGGCACCTACTACGGCGGCAACGGCACGACCAACTTTCAGTTGCCCAACCTGCAGGGGCGCGTGCCAATGGCCCAGGGTAACGGTCTGGGCCTGACGCCGCGCGTCATCGGCCAGGTGGCCGGTACCGAAAGCGTCACCGCCACCATTGCCAACATGCCCAACCACACCCATGCGATGACCGGTCTGAGCGCCAACACCGCGCTGCAACTGGCGGTTCCGGCAAGCAATCCGGCGACCGTGCCGACCGCCACCAATTCCTACATCGGCGCCTCCGGCGGCGGCCCTGGCTCGGCGAACATCTATTCCGACGCCCAGGGCGCCACGCCGGTGCCGATCAAAGGCCTGACCACCACCGTCACCGGTGACATTTCGTCCACCGGCGGCAGCCAGCCGCTGGGCATCATGAATCCTTTCCTGGTGCTCAACTTCAGCGTTGCCCTGAACGGCCTCTTCCCGTCGCGCAACTGAGTGATCGTCCGGGGGCCCCGAGCCCCCGGACGTTTCGTTTTCTCTCTGGAGTCAGACCATGTTGCAATCGGTTCAGATCGAACACCTCCAGCCATTGCTGGGGCAACAACGCACACTGCACCTGCCGGATGGCACGGCGCTGCCAATTCTCCTCGCCCACCTCGAAGAGGTCCCGTCGGCAAAAATGCGCTACAGCGAACGCATGCCCTTCTGCCTCGAGTTCAACAGCCTGGTGCCGACGGAATTTGTCGACGGCCTGTGTGCACTGGAGCTGCCGGAGTTCGGCCGGGTGGAGGATATTTTCGTGTCCCGGGTACCGGCCATGGGGCGGGATTCGCAGTTGGGGTATTTCTGCATTTCATTCAACTGACCCCCCCGGACAGAATCTGCGCCAAACCTTGTAGGCAAAAGATGTAGGAGCAAAACCGGATCCTTGTAGTCCGGGGACTTAAACCAATTTATTGGGAAACGTCCGACATCATTTCCCCGATCACCTTGTTAGCGTTGTTCCGAATCCGTCACTGGACGAGGAACAACGGATGTTCGATGCCAACGCACGCTTTCGCCTTACGATCGACGACGTTAAACACGATTTTCAGGTGCTGTCCTTCAGCGGCAGCGAAGCCATCAACGCGCCTTTTTCTTTCCGGATCGAACTGGTCAGCCCGAGGCCGGATGCCGACCTTCCAGGCCTGCTGCATCAGCTGGCCTTTCTTGCCCTCGATGACCAGGAACACGGCATCCATGGACAGATCCAGCACATCGCCCGAGGCCACATCGGCAAACGGCTGACGCGATACCGCCTGACCCTTGCGCCTCTTCTGGCCAATCTGCGTCATCGCATCAATCAACGGATATTCCAGAACCTGAGCGTCCCACGCATCATCGCGCAGATCCTCGAAGAACATGGCATTCACGCTGACCGCTATCGGTTCCGAATCGGCCACCCGCTGCCGGACCGTGAGTATTGCGTGCAGTACAACGAATCCGACCTGCACTTCATCCAGCGTCTGTGCCAGGAAGACGGCCTGCATTACCACTTCCGTCATGGCCGTGACGGGCACCTGCTGACCTTCGGCGATGATCAGACCGTGTTTCCCCGTCTCCCCGGTCCGACGCTCTACAAACCGCATAACGCAATGGTCGCCGACAGGCCGGTGATCCAGCGTTTCGACTACCGTCTCGAAACCCGGCCCGACCGAACCGCCAGCCGCGCCCATGACTTCAAGAAGGCGCGCATCACGCTGGCGGCGGACAGCCGGGCATCGGCCGGACACCGGCAGCCTGTCCTTGAAGCCTATGAATACCCGGGGCGCTATCTCGATCGTGAACACGGCAAGCGGCTGGCCAGAAATGCCCTGGAACGCCACCGGGCCGATCACTGCCTGGGTGAAGGTGACAGCAACGAACCGGCGCTGATTTCGGGCCACTTTCTGTCTTTGGCCGGACATCCCGATCCGGCATTGAACGATCTCTGGCTGTTGACCGAAATCCGGCACGAAGGCAAGCAACCGCAGGTACTGGAGGAAACCGCGAGCTACACGCCATCAGTTGCCGAAGACGATTTCGTCCAGGGCTATCGCAACCATTTCAAGGCAACGCCCTGGGAAGCGATTCATCGCCCGCCCATGCGCTATCAAAAGCCCTGCATCGGCTCGATCCAGACCGCCGTGGTCACCGGCCCGGAAGGTGAAGACATTCATTGCGACGCATATGGCCGGGTCAAGGTGCAGTTCTTCTGGGATCGCGAGGGTCGCCACGACGACAAGAGCAGTTGCTGGCTGCGCGTGGCCTCGGGCTGGGCCGGCAATGCTCACGGCAGCATGATCGTTCCGCGTGTGGGCATGGAAGTGCTGGTGACCTTTCTCCACGGCGATCCCGACCATCCGGTGATCAGCGGCTGCCTGGCCAACAGCGCCAACCCAGTGCCTTACGAGTTGCCGGCGCACAAGACCCGCAGCGTGTTTCGCTCCCGCAGCTCGCCGGACGGCGCGGGTTATAACGAGCTGATGATCGAAGACCGTGCAGGCCAGGAAGAGATCTATCTGCGCGCCCAGCGCGATCTTCGACAAAGGATCGAGCACGACAGCCATGTGGAGGTCGGCCACGAGCACCGGGAGACCATCCGGGGTACCCGTTACAGCGAACTGCATGGCGAAGAGCAGCGCATCACTGCCGGTGATCGCAAGACCCGTCTCAAGGCCAGCGACTATTTGCACATCAGCCAAAGCAGCCATACTCGGGTGGGGCAGTCGCTGACGGTCGAAACCGCCGGGCAGACAGGTTTCAGCGCCGGCGATCATCTGGTGCTGGAGGCTGGTAAAAGCATCAGTCTGAAAGTCGGTGGCGAGCATTTTGTCCTCGACCACAGCGGACTTTTCGGCAGCAGCGACCTGCTGATCGGCGGCGTCCCCGTGCCCTTGCTGCGCGCCCCGCTGCTGCAGCCCGACGGTATTGAAAATCTGCCGGGGCCTGCACCGCTGCCGCCATTGGTCGCGCCTTCGCAACAGGCACTGATGGCTGCCAGCAAAACCCTGGGGGCCGACTTCTGCCCGATCTGCGAAGCCTGCCGCACCGGAATGTGCACGGTGCCGGAGGCCGCTGCATGACCGACGCCCCTGTACGACGCTGGCTGCTCGAGCAGCACCGTGCCGACCGCCTCCTGTGCCTGGTTCTCGACTCGCAGAACGAACGCGAGATGCGTCAGCGCTGGCTGAAAAGCTGCCGTTACGAGCAATACGCCAGTGTCTACGGCGAAACCGCCGTCGCCGAACTGGCAGACACCGGCCCGTTCCTCTTCACCTTCGACCAACCCGATGATCGTCGTCTCGACGCCTTGCTCGACAGACCGGACAGTCACTGGGGGTGGTTCGCCAGCCTGGGCAAGGGCGATTTGAAGGCGTGGGTCCGACACTGGCAGGAGCGGCTGATCATCGGCGCCCGTCCGCATCAGGCGCTGTACCGCTTTCACGACAACCGGGTACTGGGCCGGGCGCTGGAACATCTGCCGGTCGAGGCGTTGCCGGCGTATCTCGGGCCGGCGATCAGCGTTTGCCATTGGCAGGGTGCGCACTGGCAGGTCACCGACAACCCCGCGCCGGGCAACTGCCCCGTACCGGACACGCCGCCGTGGCTGCAACTGCCGATGCCTGACGAGCAAGCCATGGAGATTCGTCTGGCCAATGCCCACCGCTTTCTGCTGGCCGGGCATGTACAGGCTTATTCCGCGCTGGCGTGCGTACAGGATCCGCAAATCTGGATCCGTGAACGACTGACCCAGGCCCAAGCCTGGGGCTGGCTGGCGCCGGAACGGCTGGAGTTTCTGCTGATCCAGAGTCTCCACACCCCCAATCTCGCGCCCCATTGGCAAGCCCGCCCGGAGGAAACGCCAGAGGAACACTTTGATCGGGTTTACCAGCTTTCGAAGAGCTGGAACGGGGAGACACCTTGATGAAGATTCAGCTCAAAAGCCTCGGTCTGATCGGCTGTTTCGCGGCACTGGGCGGCTGCAGGAGCGAACTGCCCAATACCTTCAAATTCACTGCCGATCTGCCACCGGGATTTGCCTATGTGGCAGCGGTTTACTACGTACCCGAGAAAGGCCAGACCTGCACCCTCGACAGACGCGACAACCTTGCGCCGGTGTTCAACAGCAAGTGGCGCACGGACTACAAACCGGATGCCGAAATCACGATTCGCAAGACGGTCAAGGGGTGTCCGTTGGTCGTAAGGCGAATCGAGCTGGAGATCAATTCGAGCTATGGCAAAACACGGGGCGACTTCGGTGGTGACGAAGCCATGGTTTTCATCCGTGATGATCTGGAGGAGCAGTTCAAAGGTGTATTCAACGAAGCCGGTGAAAGCACCTTCCATGGCCAGTGTGAGTGGTGGTTTCGCACCTCGGGAAAACCGCGAATTCTCAGAAAGATCCTTGATTGCAGAACAGTCGACGCCCAAGGAGCACGTGCTTATGGCAAGACCTTCGGGGCTTTCAGTCCTGATCAACTGCCGGGCAAAACCGTGAGGATGAAAATCAAGCTGGCAAGGGAAGAACAGCCCTACTTCAGAGACACATGGATCAAGTTTCCAAACGGCTGGAAACGATGCTTGGGCGACAACTTCGAGGATCAGTACGCCTTCTGTTACGGCAACTACACCGACTTCAGCACTTTCACCATGCCCGATGGCCGAGTCTGCACCATTTATCCAGGTTGCACGGAATAAGGAGATTTCGTCGTGACATCACTTGGAAAAGATCTGCAATCTCCAACACTGACCTCACCGATGATCAGACTCGCGCTGCGCAGTGCGACTTTGCTCTGTTGTCTTGCCCTCACGACCGGCTGCAAAACCGAACCGCCAAATATATTCACGTTCACGGCAGAGTTACCGCCAGGGTTCGCCTATGAGGCTCTCGCAGAATATGAACCGATAAATAGTAGTGAAACCTGCAGAGCCATAGACCTTCGTAAAACAGCCAACAGATTCAACAGAAACTGGCGAGAAAAGTACGAGCCTGTTTCCGAAATTGTCATCCGAAAGACCTTCAATGGTTGCCCGATGGTAATACGTCGAATTGATCTGGACATCAGAGCCGCCTACGGGCAGGACTGGAGCGATATCAGCGCTGATAGCGCTGCTGTTGTTATACGGTCGGAATTGGACGATCGATATAAAGGCACTTTTAAGCATAAAGGTCTAAGCATTTTCTACGGCCAATGCCAGTGGCTGTTTCGCACCTCGGGCAAGCCGAGAATCCTGCGAAAAATACTCGACTGCAAGGAAACCGATGCTCTGGGCACGCCAGAGCCGGGGCGCCCGTTTGCGGCATACACCCACGATCAACTTCCAGGCAAAACCGTGAGGATGAAGATCAAGTTAGCAAGGGAAGAACAACCTTACTTCAGCGACACGTGGGTCAAATTTACAAACGGCTGGAAACGATGCTTGGGCGACAACTTTGAGGATCAGTACGCCTTCTGTTACGGCAACTACACCGACTTCAGCACTTTCACCATGCCCGATGGCCGAGTCTGCACCATTTATCCAGGTTGCACGGAATAAGGAGTTTCACCATGACATCACTTGAAAAGGATCTGCAATCGCCGTTGGGTAGCCGCCTGCTGACATGTCCTGCAGGCGGCAGATGGACAAGTTTCCAACTCATCGACGAGTTCTGCTCGGGTGAGCCCTACGCCGGGCTGGCTTATATCGCCACCGACTCGGAGGGTCATAAATACACGGGCAGCCTGGACACTGCGGGCAAGGGCAGGGTGGATAATCACTTTGCGGGGCCTTTATCGTTGCTGTTTGATCAAGCGTACGATGGAAAGGAAAAGCTCTACTCAAGCTTGCAAGGCAGGCGACATTACCCCCTGAAAATTACTGAACTTCAGGTCAGAGCCGAGAAAACCCGCTACCTGAACCTCAATGCTACCCGCACACGGCATCGACCCCAGATCGCAGACGGCTCAGATTATTTTCAAGTCGAAGTCCGCCATTTGGTGAGATATGCCTCGCACCTGCCTCCCGAGGTCTATCGCGATTACCCTCTCGACTCGGGTTGTGCGGCAATCATGCGCGAACACGGAAAACTTGGCGTAGCGCTGATGCCACAACGTCACACCGTTCTTGAAGTGCGCCCGTTACGCGCGTTGCGCCCGATGTTATCCACAGCTCCGGAATTCTGTGCACTCAATCTGTACCAGCTTTCATTGATGGCGACCTTGAGTTACTGCCCCTTCGGCCAAGAACCGGGAACCGTTCCCATCAAAGAAAATCGGGTCACCTTTCCTTTACAACCCAGCGTGGGCAATTGGTTCGGCGATGCCTTGGCCAAATCCGACGAACTATGGAAGGTCGACTCAAATCAAATCAAAGCCTATTACCCTCTGTACGAAGACGTGCCGTATTCCAAACGCCTGGAGATAGTCCCATTCGACTCGGATCTCTACGAAGTCAATGACCCGAAGAAGATGGAGTCACAAGAGCATCCGGCCAAGGTTCACTTCCTTGATGACAGAAGCGAAGGAAATGAGGCTACCGACACCCAAGCCTTCATCACGCACAACGACGAACTGATCCTGATCGCCGTTCGCGGCACCGCCGAAATAATCGCCGATGGATTACGTGATGCCGATGCCTTGCAAGTGCCATTTGCCGAAGGCAAAGGCCACGTACATCGGGGTTTTTATGAAGCTGCCAGGAAAGCCGCGACTTTCGTCGTCAGTTACCTCGAAAAGTTCTACACCGGCCAAACCCTCCTGATCTGCGGCCATAGCCTCGGCGGCGCGATCACGTTGCTGCTGTCCGAAATGCTCCGTCGCCGCCCCGAAGGCTACAACATCCAGCTCTACACCTACGGCGCCCCCCGCGCCGGCGATGCGGATTTCGTGAAGGGCGCCGCCGATCTCGTGCACCACCGCATGGTCAATCACAACGACCCGGTGCCCAGCGTGCCCGGCAGCTGGATGAACACCAAGGCCGACATCTACGGCACCGGGGCGGCGCTGACGTTCGTCAATGTGCCGGTGGGCTTGTCGGTGTTCGTTGCCGGCATCACCAACTGGACTGGCGAAGCCTATGACCATCACGGCAGCCTGCGGCACGCCATGCCGGTGGAGTTCGGGCGTCAGCAGGTGTCTTCGATCCTCTGGGAACCGGGATGCGACACCATCAGCCAACACGCCGCGTGCGACGTGGCGATCCGGCAGCAGCGAGGTCTGCCGGATCGTCCGTCCCTGCTCAGGCAGATCTTCGACGCCGGGCACCATTCGATGACGGGCGCTTACATTCCGGCCTGCTGGGCAGTGTTGCGACGCTGGCAGGAAGCACTGGACTCAAACCGAACGCTGGTGACCGAACGGGAATTCGCGCTGGTCGAATCGGCCCTGCAACGCATCACCGATCAGCTGCGCACCCAGCGCAACAATCTGCGGGGGCGGCCGGACAGCTATGTCCGTAGCCGGGAAAAGATTCTCCAGGCGCTCAATCGAGAGGTCGATCTCATTCGAACCACCCGCGAACGACTGGCCCGGCTGCGGCATCGACGCATGACGGCCATGGATGTCTATGGCGTGCCGGCAGAACAACCGGAACGCCTGGCCGAAAGCCTGCCGCGCTGGCAGGCGCACCCGGAAAACCTCGTGACGGAACAATTGGCCATGGCGCCGGACGCCAGTGAAGATGACCCGTTAATGGCGACACTTTATGGCCACAGGATCGGCGCTCCACACACCTTCGATATCGACTCGGTCATCTGACTCAGCCCTGTGGATACCACACCAGACGCTCCGCCGCCGGGTTGCACTCTTCCACGGTAAAGCCCAGCGCCAGATAGTGCTGACGTGCATGGGGATTATTGGCCCAGACCACCGTCGCCACCGGGCAGCGCACTTGTTGCGCGGCCTTTTGCACGCCATGCAGTACCACGCGACCGTAGCCCTTGCCCCGCGCCTGGGGGATGAAGGCGATGTACAACACACGGATCTCATTGGGTCCGAAGTCGGTGCTCAGCGCACCGATGGCCGTGCCGAGTTTTTCCACGACGTAGTGCATGGCGTTGGGGTGGTTTTCCCCCATGCCCTGCTCCTGCACCTGAAACTGCTGGGCAACGATTTGCTGCACCTGTTCCTGCTCGCCGTCGATCCATTGCAGATCCGGCCGCGCCGATTGATACAGGCTTTGCAGAAAGGGGCCGTCGGTCGCCCGCGAAGGCCGCACCACCAATCCGTCTGCTGCCAGGTTTTCCGTCATCTCCATGCTCCCTAGAAACCGCTTTCCCTGACGCCCAGCGCCGCCAGCCGACGCCAGGCCACGCCGAGCACCGATTCACCGCTGCCCTGCAACACCACCACGCCGCGCAATGGCTGCGCCGGTGTCGATGGCTGATCCAGCGTAGTCAATCGCGCACCGTATTGCGCCTGCACCGGCTCCGCCCGTTGCTGTTGATCACGGCGCACGGCAATCGGCCCGTGATGGTCGGAGGTCAAGGCTTCCTGATCGACATAGGCCACGCCATTGGTATCGATTTCATCGAGTTTCACGGTGATCGCCGGGTGCATCGGGTCATCGGCGATAAACCGCCCGGTGGCGCCCGGTCTGACCCGCCACAATTCAGCTTCGGCCACATAGCCGCGCAGGCGCGAGCCGTCCTCGACCACCCGGGCCAGCGCATCCTTGCTCGACAGCCAGCGCCCCGGCGTCAGGTTCGGCAACAAGTCGCGCAACGTGCCGGCGTGGGGTGCCCGCAGCAGCAGGCGTTCACGGCGGGCACTCAGGCCACGGTATTCCGCCACGGCTTCGGCCAGTCGCTGTTCGACGATGCCGGCGTCGGCGGCCGTTTCGCTGCGGCCGGCCTGACGGCGCATCAGCAACTGTTGAATCCGGATTTCACGACGGACGATGGCCTGCCGCGAGTCGAGATCCGGCGACTCCAGCTCGATCAGCACATCACCCTGAGCGACAGTCTGGCCGTCGACAACCCTCACGGTTTTGATCCGTGCCGCCATCGGTGCATGCAACGCACTGGCCCGACCGCCCTCGAGCATCGTCGGCAATTCGACGGCGCTGCGCCACGGCACGATCAGCACCAGCAGCAGGCCAAGCACCGCCAGGCTGCTGAGCAGCACGCGCGGGCCGTGAGCCTGTTCGCGGCGGCTCCACCATTGGCGCCACTCACTCATGATCGGCAGAAAGATGAACCACACCAGTTCCACCAGCATCAGGAAGATCCCCAACACCTTGAAGAACAGGTGATAGACCGCCAGCGCGATCCCGAAAAACAACGCCGCACGCCATAACCACGAGCCATACCCCCAGATCAGCAAACGCCGCTGCATCGCCGGCGACCAAGGCTCCGGCGCCGGTGCGCCATAGCCGAACAAAAACTCACGCAGGCGCCAGCGACAGTAGGCAAATGCTCGGCCCTGAAGGTTGTCGACTTCCCACAGATCGCTGAGCAGAAAGTAACCATCGAAACGCATGAACGGGTTGAGGTTGACCACCAGCGTGGTGATCCAGGTCGCACTGGCGAGCATGAACGCCGCCGTGCGCGCCGGACCGTCCGGCAGCAATGACCAGACCAGCAAGGCGATGCAGGCCAGCAGCAATTCCGCCAGCACCCCGCCGGCGCCGATCAGCAGCCGCGCACGCCGGTCGTTGACCCGCCAGGCATCGCTGACGTCGGTGTAGAACATCGGCAGCAAGACCATGAACGCCACGCCCATGCTCTGCACCCGACACCCTGCGCGCTTGGCCATGAAGGCATGGCCGAATTCGTGGCAGAGCTTGGCGAAGAACAGCGCCACACCGAACGAAATCGCCCCGCCAAGGCTGAACAGGTGGGGAAAAGTGCCGACGAAGCGCTGCCAGTCCCGCGACACCAGAAACACCCCGAGCCCCAGGGTCGCCGGAAAACCGTAGCGCAGGATATTGGGGCCAAAGCGCTGTAGCCACGGCCACGCCCGATTGAGAAACGCGTCCGGCCGCCACAGCGGAATCCGGAAAAACAGGTATTGATGCAGCAGGATTTTCCACAGGCTCTGGCGTTGTGCGAGGGCCTTGAGCGGATAGCTGGCGCGTTGCTGATCGTCGAGGGCGCTGATCAGGTCATGCCCGCGCAGAAACGTCAGCAGTTGCTCCAGTTCGACGCCATCCAGCGGCAGGCCCGGTTCGCGATTGGCAGCGCGCAGCACTTGCTCGGGATCGCCCAGGGACCAGTGGCGCAACAGGCGCATCGCCGCCGCACCCAGTTTGAAATAGCGGCCGCGCACCGGATCGGCCAGGGTCCAGCGCGGCGAACCGTCCAGTGCCGGCGCCGCGGGCGACAGCTGCAGGTCGGCACGCAGGCTCGGCAGGTTCATTTACAGGCCCACACTCTGACGCAAACCGGCCAATGGCCTGCGCAGCAGGTACAGCGCCAGCGGTGCGCGGTCACCGAAGATCTTCGCCGTGCCACGCAGACCGATGCGCGGCGGTGCATCGGTAAAGTTCGCATCCAGCCGATAGGCCAGTTGGCCGCCAGCGGTGGGTTGCGCCTCGTAGGCGGAGCGTTCAAGTCTGGCGACGTGGCGTTGCAGCGGATCGCTGTCGAGGAACAGCGCAATATCGGCACCCGGTTCCAATGAAATCGCATCACCCACCGCCAGCTCGATACGCAGTTCGGCCTGGTTCGGGTCGGCAATTTCCATCAGTCGCTCGCCGGTCTGTACCGGTTTGCCGGTCCAGCGCTCGGCGTCGGCGAACACCGCAATGCCGTCGCGCTCGGCACGCACTTCGCTGCGGTTGAGCAGTTCCCGGGCGTAATCCCGTTCGGCGCGTTTCTGCTCGACCCGGGCGGCCAGCAGATCCACCCGTGAACTGGATTCGGCGTCGGCGAATGCACGTTGGGAATTGGCTTTGAGTTCGGCTTCGGCGACGCCGAGCGCACGCTCGGCGACATCGGCCTGGGCCTTGAGCGTGGTGCTTTCAAAGCGCAGCAACAGATCACCGGTTTTCACGCTCTGATTGGGTTTGACCAGAAACTCGGCGATCACCCCGTCCAGCGGCGCCGCCACCACGCGCCCGCCCAGCGGCACCACTTCGGCCGGGGCCAGCACCGACTGGCGCACCGGAATCAACAAACCGAGCAACAGCACAGCGACCAGCGCCACCTGGCGTTTGCGGGTCCAACGCAGGCGCCACGGCTTGCGCGGTTGCAAGGCCAGCCAGGCGTGGCTGTAGGTGTCACCCAGTTGCGACAGCAGCACTTGTTCGGAAGGATTCCACGGCACGTCGCGGGCCAGCCACAATCCGCCGAACATCTGGCCCTCGCGGTCGATCAGCGGCAGCCAGAAGACCTGCAACGCCGACAGACTGCGCCAGTCGCTCTGGATCGACTCGCTGACCATTTCCGGCGAAATGACACGGGCCACCCTCAACACATCCTGCTTGAACAACTGCGCCACCGCCTGCTCGACGAAGGCCACGAACGGCGCATTCGGCTCAACGGCACTGACGCCGGTCACCGCCTGCACCTTGCCGGCGATCAACAGGGCCGCATGGCGATAACCGAACAGCGACTGCCCGTCATTGACCAGGCTGTAGGCCAACTGCGAAGCCTCGCGGGCGGCGCGGGTCTGCCGTTCGAGATCGAGAAACCGCGCGAACACCTGCTCGGCGCCGCCGCTCACCGGGGCGTTCACTTGAGCTCCGGGAAACGCGCCGTGCCGCTCATGCCGGCGAGCAAGCCTTTGGCTTCGGGCAGTGTTGCTACCAGCAACAGCGTCTGACTGCCCTCATCGATCCGCGCGCCGAGGCGCTTGACCGTGGCGTCGATCGGCTGCCCGGTTTCATCGGGAACAAAACTGAACGTCTGGCCGGGCTTGAGTTTCGCCATCCAGCGCGAAGGCACCAGCAAGTGAATTTCCAGGGTACGGTTGTCGACCACATCGAGCAGCGGCGCACCGGCGGCCACGCTTTCGTAGCGCTGCACCTTGCGCTCGACCACTTGTCCGTCGAACGGCGCGACCACGCTGCAGCGCTTGACCTGAACTTGATAAACCTGAGATTGCGCCTGGGTTTCGCTGACCTTGGCCTCGGCCCGCGCCACTTCGAAACGCCCCACCGAATTGAGCGCCGCCAGTTGCCGGTTGTGCGCCAACTCTTCGCCGGCGCCACGGCTGGCGGCCTGCGCGGCATTCAACTGGGCCTGATAGGCCGAACAGTCGAACCTCGCCAGGGTATCGCCCTTCTTGAACGCCTCGCCCTCGCTGAACGGCAACTCGACGATCCGCCCGGACAGCTCGCTGGCGAGCGTCGCCTGGTCCCGCGCCCGCAATACGCCCCGCGCCTCGCTGCCGGCCGAGGCATTGGCAGCGCCGACGTTATCCTGCAGCGGATCGTCTGGCACAGGCGTTTGCGCCTGGACTGCACACGTTACAAAGGCCAATCCGATAACCCAACCACGAAAACGCTGCATGACCGCTACTCCCTGACGGATGAGCGGAGTCTACGACAGCGGGGTTTAGCGTCAAGCGAAAGGCCATCATTCGTCTCGAGTCGGGCGCTTTCGTCGCTTACAAATTTTAGGGAAGTTTCCTACGCATCTTTCCAAAGGGCCGTTATTGCCGATTTATCGTTCGTTGCTTACTCTCACCGCACTCAACCCCGTACGTAGCGATTCAGTTCGCTGGCAGTTGGGGTAAAGAAACCGGCCTCGGCCGGTTTTTTTATTTTTTGCGCTTATGCACTCAACGCTGCGCCATCTCCCCCACCGGATACACCGACTCCCATCCCCCGCCCAACGCCCGGTACAACCCGACCATCGCCAGCGAAACGCCGGTGGAGCTTTCCACCCATTGTTCCTGGGTGGCGAGCAGTGCGCTTTGCACGGTCAGGACATTGACGAAGTCGGCCACGCCTTCGACGTATTGCTGTTGTGCGGTGCGCAGGGCGATCCGGTTCTGGCGCACGGCTTCGGCAAGGCTGTCGCGGCGGCGCTGGCTGGCGTTGTAGGCGGTCAACTGGTCGTCGATTTCATGCCAGGCGCGCAGTACGGTCTGTTGATAACCGATGGCAGCCTCCTGTTGCTGGGCTTCGCGCAGTTGCAGCACGCCGCGCAAGCGGCCACCGTCGAACAGCGGCAGGCTGAATTGCGGGCCGATGCCGAAGGCCCGTGAGCCCCAGGAGCCGAAATCACTGAGTTGCATGGCTTGCGAGCCGAGGTTGCCGGACAAGGTGATGCGCGGATAGAAATCGCCCTTGGCCACACCGATGTTGGCAGTGGCGGCGTGCAACCGGGCTTCTGCCCGGCGGATATCCGGTCGGCGCTCGGCCAGTTGCGACGGCAGGCCGATGGCGACTTCCGGCGGCGACTGCGGCACCGGCGCGTCTGTGGATAACTCTTTGGCCAGCGCTTGTGGCGGTTCGCCCATCAACAGGCTGATGGCGTTGATCAGTTGTGCCTGACGCTGCTCCAGCGCCGGCAACCGCGATTCGATGGCCGCCACTTGCGCCGCGGCTTCGGCGACGTCGAGATCGGTGGCTACACCGTCATTGAGGCGCAGTTGCGAGAGTTTCAGGCTGTGTCGCGCCACATCGAGGTTCTGCTCGGTGACCGCGCGGGTGTTTTGCACGCCGCGCAGCTGGATGTAGTTCTGCGCAGTGTCGGCGAGTACCGCCAACAGAACGCCGCGCCGGTCGTTTTCCGCGACTTCGAGGTTGGCGTCGGCGGCTTCGGTTTCCCGACGCACACGGCCCCAGAAATCCAGCTCCCAGGAGGCGGAGAAACCGGCGTCCCACAGGTTGAAAGCAGAATTCCCGTTGTGTCCGGACGGATCGTTCAAACCTTCACCGCTGTTGCGTTTGCGTGCGTAGCTGCCGGTTGCGGCAGTGGTCGGATAGCGGTCGGCGGTGATCACCTGGCGGGCGGCGCGGCTTTGTTGCAGGCGGCTGCTGGCCAGTTGCAGATCGAGGTTGCTGCTCACGGCACGCTGGGTCAGGGCTGAGAGTTGCGCATCATGGAAGACGTCCCACCAGCGTTCGTTCAAGGGTTCGCTGACCGCCTGACTCGGGGCGGGTTTTGACGGCTTTGCCCATTCGGCGATTCGGCTGGCTTCGGGCTTCTGAAAGTCCGGGCCGACGGTGCACGCCGCCAACGCCGAAAGACTCAGCACCATCGTGATGGACTGAATGCGTTTCATCGCTGCGTCACCTCGCGCACCGAGCTTTTGGTATCGATGCTCGCCTCCACCGACATGCCCACCCGCAGGCGCTCGGCCAGCGGCTGGCCCGGCTCCAGCAGGATCTTCACCGGAATCCGCTGCACGACTTTGGTGAAGTTGCCGGTGGCGTTGTCCGGTTTCACCGCGGCGAAGGTCACGCCGGTGGCCGGGGCAATGCTTTCGACGCGACCGCTGAGGGCTTCACCACCAAGGCTGTCGACCCGCACGACAACATCCTGCCCCGGCTGCACGTCGGTGAGCTGGGTTTCCTGGAAGTTGGCCACCACATAAGCCTGTTTCAACGGCACTACCGCCAGCAATTTGCTACCCGGCGTCACATAAGCACCGACCCGCACGGCACGCTCGCCGATCATGCCGTCCTGGGGCGCAGTGATGCGCGTGTAGGACAGCTCGAAACTGGCGATTTCCAGCGCCGCCTGAGCTTGCTTCAAGCTGCCTTCGGCGGCATCGCGCTGCGCCGTGAGGATTTCGATCTGTTTGCGTTCCGCCGCCAGTTTTGCCGTGGCGGTGTCCAGTCGCGCAGTCGCCTGATCAATGCGAGTGCGTGCCTGCTGGGCGTTTTGCACGGTGCCTGCACCGACGCCTGCCAGGTGGTCATAGCGGTTCAACTCCTGCTGGGCGAAAGCCATTTCAGCCTTGGCCGAAACCACCGATGCCTGCGCCTGAGCTATCACCGAGGCCTGCCGCTCCAAAGTGGCTCTGGCGTTCTGCAATTGCGCACGGGCAACCACGGTGTGCGCATCGGCGGCTTCGGCGGCGGCGCGCAAGTCGCGATCATCGATCAGCGCCAGCAACTGCCCGGCCTTGACCTGTTGGTTGTCTTCCACCAGCACTTCCTTGATGAACCCCGCCACACGCGGCACCACCAATGTGAAATCGGCAGAAACGAAGGCATCGTTGGTGCTCTGCTGAGTGCGCTTGCCGAACAGGCCGGGCATCGCCAGATACACCAGCACGCCGACCGCCAGCGCGGTCGCCACGGCCACCGCGAGTTTTTGCTTTGCTTGAGTCGTCATAAAAAACCTTCTGTTCCAGTCAGGTCGGCGCGCGAGGCGGATAGATCCGCGTCGGCAGCCAGAAAATCAGCAGGATCAGCGCCGCCGCGACGCCAGCCATGCACAGATAAAGATCCGAAGAAGTCAGCACCACCGCCTGTTCGTGCAGGCGATGAGCGAGTGCCGGGTCGTTGCTTGCGGCCAGCGGCGAATTGCCGAGGCGATCAACCAGCATGGTCGAGTGAAAATGCAGGCGCGCCGTGGTCAACGCCTCGATCACCCCGGTGGCGACCACCGCTGCCAAGCCTTTCACGGTGTTGAACCAGGCCGAAGCGAACGGCCCGTCCTGGGGCTGGATGCTGCCGGTGGAGAGCATCAGCAACGGCAGCACCGCCATCGGCTGGCCGAAAATCTGCAGCCATTGCAGGACGTAGAAATTGTCGCGAATCCACACTGAAGTCAGCTGCGATCCGCCCAGACAAGAAAGCACCAACATGCTCAACCCGATCCCGAGCACCCAGCGGCAGTCGACCCAACGCAGATTGCACAGCGCCGCCACCAACGGCAGTGCGATCAATTGCGGCAACGCCGCCAGCAGCATGATCGGCGCGGTCTGCACCGGCCGATAACCCTGCACCTGAGCCAGATAGCTCGAAGGAATCAGCACCACCGCCAACAGCACCACCAACACCCCGGCCAGGGTCATCAGGGCGAACGACAGGTTGCGAATGCCGAGCATCTGCAACTTGAAAAACGGAATCGGCTGTGACCATTCATGAATCATGAACGCCACCAGCAACAGCGAGCCGGCACCCAGCAGCGCGCAAATCAGGTTCGACTCGAACCAGTCCAGACGATTGCCCTGCAACAGGCCGATCACCAGCATGCAGATCGCCGGAAACCCCAGCAACAGGCCTTTCCAGTTGAAGGTCTTGAGGCGCTCCAGGCGCAACGGGTCCTGAGGGATGCCGTACGCCACCATCGCCATGGCGATCAGGCACGGCACGATGATTTGCCAAAAGGTCCACTGCCAGCCGACAAATTCGGTCCACAACCCGGCCAGCGGCGTACCGAGACCGGGGCCGAACGTGGCAGTCAGGGCGTAACCGGCGAGGCCGTAAAGCTTGAAGTTCGGCGGTAGAAACCTCAGGGCTACGGTCATCAGCATCGGCGGCAATGCGCCGCCGGCCAGGCCCTGCAGGATGCGCATCAGCAGCAGGCTTTCGTAGTTCGGGGCGAACGGGCAGAGCACCCCGAGCAAGGTGAACAGGCCGATGGCGCACAGGGTGAAACGGCGCAGGGAGAACGTCACCGAGCACCACGGTGCAAACGCCATGGCGGCCACCGAGGTCGCGGTGTAACTCGCGACCAGCCAAGTGCCTTCGTCGTAACCGATGCTCAGGGCGCCGCGAATGTCGGCCAGGGCGACCTTGGTCACCATCTCGTTGAGACCCGACACCAGCACCGCCAGCACCACGCCGACCAGGCCGATGATGATCCGCGCCCCGAACACCGGTGGCGCGGCGGCCATCGGAGCGGCAGCGGCCATTGGCGCCGTAACCGTCAGGGATGTCATGCAGGCAAACTCCGGAGGGAAAAATACCGGAGCATCTTAGTAAGGCTTGGTGCTGACGAAAATTGACTTATCGGCAGCTTATAAGTGCGTCAGACGCAATCGTCAGGGTTGCGCCGCCAGCCAGGTTTCGTCGCAGCAGGTCTTGAGCGTTTCCCGCAGCCAGCGGTGGGCCGGATCCTTGTCGAAACGCGGGTGCCAGGCCTGGGTCAGCATCAGCGTCGGCAGCGGGATCGGCAGATTGAACGAGCGCAGTTTCAAACCCAGCCGCCGCACACTGAGCAGCGCTTCCTTGGGCACCGGCAGAATCAGATCGGAGTCCGGCAGGGCGAACATTGCCGCGTGGAAACTCGGCGCAATCACCGCCACCCGCCGCTCCAGACCCAAGGCATTCAGCGCCGTGTCGATGGGGCCACGGGCAATGCCGCGACGGGACATGCTGATATGGGAAAACCCGGCATAACGCTCGGCGGTGATCTCGCCGTCCAGCAACGGATGATCTTCACGCACCAGACCGACGAAGTGGGTGGAAAACAGGTTCTGCACTTTGACTTCCGGGGTCACCGGGCGCGTGTTACTGACGCTCAGATCGATCCGCCCTTCTCGCAGCGCTTCATCGTCACCGTCCCCCTCGGGAACGAAGCGCAACTCGCAGTGCGGCGCCAGTTTATCCAACGTATCGAACAGTTTGCCGCCGTACACGCCGACGAAAAAATCGTTGGCGCGAATACTGAAGCGTCGGCGCAACGTGCCCAGCTCCACGGCATCTGCCGAGCGGAACAGCAGCGCTGCCTGCTCGACCACATCACGCACCTGCTGACGCAGCTCCAGTGCCTTGGGCGTCGGCACCAGCCCCCGACCGGCACGTACCAGAATCGGATCGCCGATGGCTTCGCGGATCCGCGTCAGCGTGCGGCTCATGGCCGCCGGGCTGAGATTCATCCGCCGCGCGGCGCCGACCACGCTGCCCTCGTCGAGCAAAGCGTCGAGGGCGACCAACAGGTTCATGTCCGGAAGTTGCATACTGAGCACTCGTAACCGATCAGGATTGATCCGCACGCAATGCTAGCAGATCAAAAAATCAGCGCTGCATGCCCCAGCGCTTCACCGTCACTCGTTCCAGGGTGTCGAACACCAGGTTTTCCACCAGCAGACCGATGAGAATCACCACCGCCAGCCCGGCGAACACTTTGTCGGTGTACAGCTCGTTGCGGTTCTGGAAGATGTACCAGCCCAGGCCACCCTTGCCGCTGGTGGCACCGAACACCAGTTCGGCGGCGATCAGGGTGCGCCAGGCGAAGGCCCAGCCGATCTTCAGCCCGGCGAGGATCGACGGCAGCGCCGCCGGGATCAGGATGAACAGTACGAAGCGCATGCCCTTCAAACCGTAATTGCGCCCGGCCATGCGCAGGGTTTCCGAAACGCCGAGAAACCCGGCGTAAGTGTTCAGCGCCAGCGCCCAGAGTACCGAATGCACCAGCACGAAAATCAGGCTGTTCTGCCCCAGGCCGAACCACAGCAACGCCAGCGGCAACAGGGCAATCGCCGGCAGCGGGTTGAACATCGAGGTCAGCGTACTCAATAGATCCCGGCCAGACTGAGTCGAAACGGCCAGCGTGGTCAGAGCAAAAGCCAACACGATGCCGATCAAGTAACCCTTGAGCAGCACCAGTAGCGAGATCCACACCTTGCCCGGCAGTTCACCGCTGAGCAGGCCGTCGTACAGCGCGTGACCGGTCTGTAAAAAGCTCGGCAGCAGCAGGTCGTTGTTCTGCACCCGGGCCACTATTTCCCAGAGCACCGCGAGCAGAATCAGAATCACGCTTTTGCGCAGCCAGCCTTGCTGCCACAGGCGCTGGCCCAGTGGCAACTGGCGCTCCACCGGCACGCTGGTCAACGGTTGCAGATGGTTTTCGAATTCCTGGCGTACAGACGATGAATGGCTCATCGGGCGATCCTCCGGGTGGCTCAATAAGCGATGCGAATGTCGTTGAAATCGTGCTCGCGCTCGGTTTCCGGCGACTGCCCTTCATCGAACAGCAAACGGTGAATGCGTCGCGCCGACTCCTGAAACGCCACGCCGCCGAGGCTGTGCAGATCGTATTGATGACTGTGCACTTCCGCCCTCACCCGACCCGGGTGCGGCGACAGCAACAGGATGCGATTGCCCACCACCAGCGCTTCTTCAATCGAGTGGGTGACGAACAACAAGGTGAAACGCACCTCCTCCCAGAGCAGCAGCAATTCTTCCTGCATCTTGCGCCGGGTCAGGGCGTCCAGCGCGGCGAACGGCTCGTCCATCAGCAGGATTTTCGGCTGCATCGCCAGCGCCCGGGCAATCGCCACCCGCGCCTTCATGCCGCCGGACAAGGTGTGCGGATAGGCATCGGCGAATGCCGCCAGACCGACCTTTTCCAGGTAATGCAGCGCACGCTCTTCGGCATCCTTTTTCTTCAATGTGCGCGAAGCCAACAGCGGAAACATCACATTCTGCTTGACGGTTTTCCACGGCGGCAGTTGATCGAACTCCTGAAACACCACGATCCGGTCCGGCCCCGGCGCGTCGACGCGCTGGCCTTGCAGGCGGATCTCACCCTCGCACGGCGCAATGAACCCGGCGACGGCCTTGAGCAAGGTGGACTTGCCGCATCCGGACGGGCCGAGCAGTACGAAGCGATCCTCCTGATCAACCTCGAAACTGACCTGGTGGGTGGCACGCACGACGCGTTGCGGCGTGCGGTATTCGAGGCTGACCTGGTCGACCGCCAGCAGCGTCTGCGCCGTGGCGATCGGGTTGCTGGCCGCGTGGCCTTGCAAAGGGGCGTTCATGTCGATCAGCTCCCCTGCAGCGGTCTGGCGTCCTGGAAGAAGTAGTCCTTCCACGACTCGGGCTTGTTCTTGATCGCGCCGACGCGGTAGAGGAACTCGGCGAGGGGGTAGGTGTTTTTCGGCGTGACGCTGAATTCGAACTGCGGGTTATCGATGATTTTCAGCAGCTCGGCGCGGTCGATTTTGGCTTTGGTCACGCGCAGGTAGGTGTCTGCCGCCGCGCCTTTATCGTTCTGCGCAAACTGCGCGGCTTCGGTCAGGGCTTCGACGAACGCCTTGTAGGTCTTGGGGTTCTCGTTGCGGAATTTCTCGGTGGCGAACAGTACGGTTGGCGAGTTCGGCCCGAGCACATCATAGGAGTTGAGGACGACATGCACGTTCGGATTTTGCAGCGCCTGATCCTGGAACGGCGGGTTGGAGAAATGCCCGGTCAGTTCGGTGCCGCCGGCAATCAACGCAGCGGTGGCGTCCGGGTGCGGAACGGCGATGGTGTATTTGTCGAGGCGATTGAATTCCTTGTCGCCCCACTGTCTGGCCGCTGCGTATTGCAGGAAGCGCGACTGCACGGAAACGCCAACCGCCGGCACCGCGATGCGGTCCTTGTCGGTGAAGTCAGCAATGGTTTTGACCTTGGGATTGTTGCTGACGAGGTAGTACGGAAAGTTGCCGAGCGAAGCCACGGCCTTGACGTTCTGCTTGCCGTGGGTGCGATCCCAGATCGTCAGCAACGGCCCGACGCCGGCTCCGGCAATGTCGATGGAGCCGGACAGCAACGCATCGTTGACCGCCGCGCCGCCGGACAACTGGGTCCAGTCGACCTTGATGTCGAGCCCTTCCTGTTTGCCGTACTTCTCGATCAGTCCCTGATCGCGCACCACATTGAGCAATAGATAAACAATGCCGAACTGTTCGGCGATGCGGATTTCACCTTCAGCGTGGGCCGCGGCCGGCGCCACCAGGCTGCCGGCGATCAGGCTGAAACCGAGGCCGATGGCCGCCGCCAGCGGAGCAAATGGAAGACGTCTGGACATGATCGGATCTCCGGCAAATCAGAAAGGCGCGTCGCCCTGGATGGTGGTGCGATACAGCTTGCGGCGCAGGTGCGCAGGGCAACCGGCAGCCAGGTGGATCAGCGAACGGTTGTCCCAGAACACCAGGTCGTGGGGCTGCCATTGATGGCGGTAGATGTTCTGCGGCAGCACGCTGTTGGCGTAGAGCTCGTCGAGCAGTTGTTTGCTCTCGTCTTCCGGCAGGCCGACGATACGGGTGGTGAAACCTTCACTGACGAACAACGCCTTGCGGCCATTTTCCGGGTGGGTGCGGACCACCGGATGCACGACCTCGGCGACCTGAGCCAATTGCTCCGGGGTCAGGGTCGGGCGCCAGTTGCCTTCGAATTTTGTTTCGCTGTAACGCGCGGTGTAGGAATGCGCAGCCGAGCGGCCTTCGACGGCTTTGCGCAGCGCCTCGGGCAGGCTGTCCCAGGCTTTGTGCATGTCGGCAAACAGGGTGTCGCCGCCTTCGGACGGCAGCTCCTGGGCGTGCAGCATCGAGCCGAGGCTCGGCAGTTCTTTGTAGGACAGATCCGAGTGCCAGAACTTGCCGGCATCACCGAGGCCGATGTTCTGGCCGTTCTCGACGATGTTGGAAACGATGAGGATTTCCGGGTGATTGGCCAGCAGGAACTGCTTGAGTACGTGGATCTGCAACACGCCGAAACGACGGCTGAAGTCGATCTGCTGTTGCGGGGTGATGCGCTGGTCGCGAAAGACCACGACGTGGTGATCGAGGTGCGCGCGGTGAATACGGGCGAAATCCTCATCGTTAACCGGGCGGCTCAGGTCCAGGCCAATGATTTCGGCGCCGACGGCACCGTTGAACGGGCGAATCTCGAAGACTTGCGGCGCGACAGTCGCGGCGCTTGGGGTAGCAGTAGCTGCAGACATCATCAATCTCCCACGCACGGCACGCTCAGGGGCACGCGCGTCGATCAGAAACTCACGCTGGATTGCGTGTGGGTTCGTGTCGTGCGGCGCGCCGATTGGTCGGCAGGTACGCAGGAAGTTGACTGTATAGATATAAGAAAATTAATTTAAATACCGTTAACGCATAACGATATGGCGATTGCTTCAGAATGAACTGGATGGTGAGTGACCATTTGTGTCACTTACTGACGGAGATGTGGTGAGGTTGCGGATGCCTTCGTCGGCTCGCCGCCCGGAGCAGGCTCGCTCCCACAGGGATCACCGGCGAACACAAAAATGTGCGCTTAACAAAAATCCAAGTGGGAGCGAGCCTGCTCGCGAAGAGGCCGTCAGCAACGCCAAGACTTAGCGTTCGTGCAACGCCTCGGCCCGCGCCCGGATGATCGGCTTGAGCAGGTAGCTCAGCACGGTCTTCTTCCCGGTGATGATGTCCACCGACGCCACCATCCCCGGGATGATCAGCAACGGCTTCTCGTCAGTCCCGAGATGGCTGCGCTCGGTGCGCAGCTTGATGACGTAGTAAGTGGTTTTCTTGTCTTCGTCGGTGATGGTGTCCGCGCCGATCTGTTCCAGCTTGGCCTTCAGACCACCGTAGATGGTGTAGTCATAGGCGGTGAATTTCACCGTGGCCTCCTGCCCCGGGTGCAGGAACGCGATGTCCTGCGGGCGAATCTTTGCCTCGACCAGCAGGGTGTCGTCCAGCGGCACGATTTCCACCAGATCGCTACCCGGCTGGATCACCCCGCCGATGGTGTTGACCAGCATCTTGTTGACGATGCCCCGCACCGGCGAAGTGACGAGCGTGCGGCTGACGCGGTCTTCCAACGCCTTGCCGGTGGCCTGGGCCTTGTTCAGGTCGGTGCGGGCCTCGTTGAGCTGGGTCAGGGCTTCGCTGCGGAACTTGCCGCGAGTCTCGTCGATCTTGCGTTGCACTTCCTTGATTGCCGACTCGGCACGTGGAATCGCCAGGGTGGTGGCGTCGAGTTGTCCCCGGGTTTCCACTTCGGCGCGTTTGAGCCGCAACACTTCCACCGGTGAAACCGCGCCCTGGGCCACCAGCGGCTCGGACATGTTGATTTCCTGGCGTTGCAGGCCGAGTTGCTGGCGGTACTGCGCCTGCTTCGAGGTGAACTCTCGCAACTCCTGCTGACGCTGGATCAACTGCTCCTGCAAGCCGCCGACCTCGTCGTGCAGTTGCTGGCGACGACTGATGTACAGGGATTCTTCACTCTTGGCCTGACCCGGCACGGCCTTGAGCACATCCTCGGGGAAATTCAGCGGACGGTCATCGACCTCGGCGCTCAGACGCTCGACCCGCAGCAGCATCGACAGGCGATCGGCTTCGGTTTCGCCGACGTTGGAGGCAAACCGCGTGTCGTCCAGTCGAATCAGCGGCGCGCCGGCCTCGACGATCTGGCCTTCCTTGACGAACAGCTCGGAGACGATCCCGCCCTCGAGGTTCTGGATTTTCTGGATCTTCGACGACGGAATCGCCTTGCCGTCGCCCTTGGTCACTTCGTCGATCACGGCGAAGTTGGCCCACAGCATCATGAACACGAAGAAGCCGATGATCGCCCAGATCGTCAGCCGCACCACACGCGGAGCGTCCTCGATCAAGGCCTTGTTGACTTCCGGCAACGGCTGGCCCTGCAGCGAAGCAGAGCCCTTGAAGTAGCGACGGATCGAATCCTTGAAACCCGACTTAAGCAACACTGATCTGCCCCTTCTTCAACGCTTCCATCACGGCGGCTTTCGGGCCATCGGCGAGAATCTGTCCCCGGTCCACCACCAGCAGGCGGTCCACCAGCGACAGCAGCGATGCCCGGTGCGTCACCAGCACCACGGTCTTGTTTTCAACGACGGCGGCCAGGCGTTGCTTGAGGCGTTCTTCGCCGGTGTTGTCCATGGCGCTGGTCGGTTCGTCGAGCAGCAGGATCGGCGGATTGAGCAGCAGCGCCCGGGCCAGGGCGACGTTCTGCCGCTGGCCGCCGGACAGGTTCTGCCCGCGCTCGCCGACTTGCAGTTCATAGCCTTGTGGGTGCAGACGGGCGAATTCATGGACGCCGGCCAGTTCGGCGGCTTGCAGGACAAGCTCGTCTTCGACGTAACGGGCGCCGGAAATCAGGTTGTCACGCAGAGTGCCGGCCAGCAGCTGGATGTCCTGCGGCACGTAACCGATGTTGTAGCGCAGCTCGCTGACATCGATCTGGCGGATGTCGACACCGTCCACCAGCAACGCGCCGTCGTCCGGCTGATACAGGCCCACCAGCAGTTTGGCCAGCGAACTCTTGCCCGAGCCGCTGCGGCCGATGATGCCGATCTTCTCGCCGGGACGGATCACCAGGTTGATGTTTTTCAACGCCGGGTTCTGTTGCTCCGGATAGGTAAAACTGAGTTGGCGGCATTCGATGGCGCCTTGCAGGACCTTGCGGCTCAGCGGGCGCTCTTCGAAATTGCGCTCCTGCGGCAGCTCCATCATCTGGTCGACCGAGGTCATGGTCACTCGCGCCTGCTGGTAACGGGTCAGCAGACCGGACAGCGACGCCAGCGGGCTCAGTGCCCGGCCACTGAGCATGTAGCAGGCGATCAGGCCGCCCATGCTCAGGTTGCCGGCGATGATCTGGTACACGCCGAAGACAATCATGATCACCCCGGCCAGTTGCTGGATCAGCAGGGTGATGTTCATCGCCAGACCGGAAAGCATCTTCACCCGCAATTCGAGACGGCTGAGGGTGCCGATGGTCTGCTCCCATTGGTACTGACGTTCACTTTCGGCGTTATTGACCTTCACCGCGTCGAGGCCAGCGAGGGTCTCGATCAGGCTCGACTGACGCTCGGCACCCAGCGCCATGGTGCGCTCCATGGTGGCCACCAGCGGCTTCTGCAACGCATAACCGATCAGCAGCGCAATCGGGAAGGCCAGCACGGGAATCCACACCAGATGCCCGCCGAGAATGGCGATGACAATGAAGATCAGAATGGTGAACGGCAGATCGATCAGGCTGGTCAGGGTCAGCGAGGCGAGGAAATCGCGCAGGCTCTGGAACTCGTGGATGTTCTGGGCAAAGCTGCCGACCCGTGCCGGGCGGTACTTCATGGCCATGCCGACGATGCGTTCGAACAGCGTGGCGGAGATGATCAGGTCGGTTTTCTTGCCGGCCAGATCCAGACACAGACTGCGCAGGCTCTTGAGGATCAGGTCGAACAGATAGGCACCGGTGATGCCCAGTGCGAGCACCCACAGGGTCGCTTCGGCCTGGTTCGGCACCACGCGGTCGTAAACGTTCATCACGAACAGCGGCGCGGCCATGGCGATGATGTTGATCAGGAAACTCGCAGCGATGGCGTCGGCGTACAGCCAGCGTGAACGCTTGAGTGTGTCGCGGAACCACGAACGCGCACGGGGAATCAGCGTGCCGTGGTTGACGTCGAATTTGTGCTGGGGCTGGGCAAAGAACACTTTGCCAAGGTAATCGTCGGCCAGCAGTTCGCGGCTGACGAGGGACTCACCGCCATCGGTTTCGCTGAGCAGCACCCGCGCTTCGTTCTCACCCTGCCAACCGAGCAGGACGGCACTGCGGCCATCCTTGAGGAGCAACAGCGCCGGCATGGCGATGGCCGGAATCTCTTCCAGCTTGCGTTGCAGCACCCGCCCCTGCAGGCCGGCGCGCGCGGCTGCACGGGGCAGCAGCTCGACGCTCAGGCGCTGTTTGGGGAGCGGCAGGCCGGTGGTCAGCATCGCCGCACTGGCAGGCTTCTGGTGCAGCATGCAAAGAGCGAGCAGACCATCCAGCAACGGATCGTCGTGCATCGCGCGTGGATCATGACTGAGATGAACTCGACTGACTTCTGATTCCACGCTCGACACTCTTTAACAGTTGAAAAGGGACAACTCAATTCATCCCGGGCAGTTGAACCTTGGGCTTCACGTCGTTCTGCACAACGGATGCCATCGGCGCGACCACTCCCTGGCTCTTGAGCAACTCGCCCATGGTCGCCTTGATTCGGTATTGAGTAAATAACTGAATGTTCTTGATCTCGGCCAGACGGCGCGAAGCGGTGAACAGTTCGTTTTCACTGTCGAGCAAATCCAGCAGGGTTCGTTCGCCCAGACTGAACTGACGCTGGTACGCGGTGCGCACCGAGGTGCTGTGATCGACGTACTGCTGAGCGATCGGCACCTGGGCGTTGGCGTTGTTCAGGGCGTTCCAGGCCAGGCCCAGCTCTTCGTTCAACTGACGCAGGGCGTTGTTGCGGATGTCCAGCGCCTGGTTCGACAGGTAGGCCTTGGATTCCAGGTCAGCCTTGTTGCTTCCGCCCGAATAGAGGTTGAAACGCATGCGCAGCATCGCCTGCCATTCATTGTTGTGACCGTTCTGGCCGTCCAGGTCGTTGTCGGCGGTGCGGCCCAGTTCGGCATCGAAACGCGGATAGAATGTCGACTTGGCAGTTTCGTACTGCTTCTCGGCAGCGGCGATGTCGGACTCGGCCGAACGCAGGATCGGGCTGTTTTCCAGCATCTGCGCGCGAGCTTCGTTGAGATTGGCCGGCATCATCGCCATGAACGGCGCCGGACGCTCCAGTTGATCGGGCATCTGGCCGACGGCGCTGAGGAAGTTGGTTTCCGAGTCGGCGAGGTTGGTCTGTTCGGTGATCAGGTTGTTGCGGGCCTGGGCCATCCGCGCTTCGGCCTGGTCGAGGTCGGCACCGCTGCCGACACCGCGCTGGGTACGCAACTGGATCTGGTCGTAGATGCGCTGGTGGCTCTTGAGGTTTTCCTCGGCCAGGCGCACGAACTCACGACGGGTCAGCACATCCAGATAAACCTGGGCGACCGTCAGCGCCGTGCGCTCGGAGGTGCCAAGCAAAGCGTAGGCGCGGGAGTTGACGGTGGCTTGTTGACGCCCGACTTCGCTGGACGTCGCAAAACCGTCAAAAACCATTTGCGACAGACGTAAACTTGACTCGCCACGGTTCAGGGTTTCCCAGTGATTGCCGCCGCCGTTGGCACGGGTGGTGACGCTGTCGGTACCTTCACGGCCATAACCACCGAGCAGATCGACCTTGGGCAGGTATCCACCTTTGGCAGCCTTTAACTGATAATCCGCAGCCAAACGACTGTTGACCCCTGCCTGTATTTCCGGATGGACATCCAGCGCCTGTTGCATGGCTTCGGGCAGGGTTTGTGCTTGTGCGAAAGACGCGGCGAGAGCGAAAGGCAGTGCCTTGAACAGGGGCGAACGCATGGTGAGGATTTTCCCAGAACTTCTTGTCGTGAATCACAGCAAACAAGGGTGCTGCGTCGGATGATGGCAACCGGTATGACCGTATGTCGGAAATTTTAAAACCGGAACTGGATCACATGCTCAAGGGCAAGTCGCCGGTAAATATCAATGTGACATTAGTGGGACGATTGTTTAGGATGGCATCCAGAAGGTCAATAGTTTGGCATAAAGTTAATAGCGAAAGATTCTAGTCAAAATATTGACACAGATCAGCGTCAAACTTGATTCACATTTTTTTAAAAGTACGTCCAGACTGAATCGGCGCAGAAAAGCCATCAGGTCTATGGAAGTCAACTGAACGTGACACCCGGAGAGTCTTCAATGAGCAGTGTTGTTGCCATCGTCAAAAGCATTGTCGGTCAGGTTTTCGTGGTGTCCCCGGAGGGCGTCCGTCGCGTACTCGTTGAAGGCGACCGCTTGTTCGCAGGCGATCAGGTCGATACCGGCGTCGCTGGCGCGGTGTCCCTGGAACTGGCAGATGGCCGCACCCTCGATCTGGGTCGTGATACTCAATGGAGCGCCGATACTCCGGACTCCAGCACTGACTTGGCCGAAGCCACTGCGCAGGCCGCACCGTCCGTTGAAGAACTGCAGCAAGCCATTGCCGCCGGCGCCGACCCGACCACCGCGCTTGAAGCCACCGCTGCCGGCCCGACCGCTGCGGGCAGCGGCGGTGCCGCCGGTGGTGGCCACAGCTTCGTGATGCTCGACGCCACCGCTGGCCGTGTCGACCCGACCATCGGCTTCCCGACCGCAGGCATCAATTCCGCCGGCCAGGCCGCCCAGAACATCACCGGCGGCCAGACCACCGACACCACCACCAACGCCTTGCGCGACTCGACCCTGAGCCTCAGCGCCACACCGACCATCACCGAAGCCGGCGGCGTGCTGGTGTACACCGCGACCCTGACCCAGGCACCGCTGACCGACCTGACCGTCACCCTGTCCAATGGCGCGGTGATCGTGATTCCGGCCGGCTCCACCACCGGCACGGTCAACGTGCCGCTGGCACCGAATGACACGGTTTACAACGACGCCAGCCAGATCAACGTGACCGTCACCGGCACCACCGGCGGCAACGGCATTACCGTCACCGTGCCGACCACACCGGCCGTGACCCAGGTCACCGATACCATCGACACCACCACCGTCACGCTGACGGCGGGCAGCAGCGTCACCGAAGGTGGCCAGATCACTTACACCGCGACCCTGACCAACCCGGCGCAGACGCCAGTCACCGTCACTCTGTCCAACGGCTCGACCATCACCATCGAAGCCGGCCAGACCACCGGCACCGTCAACGTGCCGACTGCGCCGAATGACGTGTACAACAATGGCAGCACCGTCACCACCACGATCACCGGTGCCACGGGCGGCAATTTCGAAAATCTGGTGGCGAACCCGACGCCAGCCGTCACCAACATCGTCGATTCGGTCGACACTACCAACCTGACCCTGACCTCAACCGGCACCGTGGTCGAGGGCGGCCAGATTACCTACACCGCGACGTTGACCAATCCGGCGCAGACGCCGGTCACCGTTACCCTGTCCAACGGCTCGACCATCACCATCGAAGCCGGCAAGACCAGCGGCAGCGTCAACGTCCCGACCGCGCCGAATGATGTCTACAACAATGGCGGCACCGTCAGCACCACCATTACCGGCGCTACCGGCGGCAACTTCGAGAATCTGGTGCCGAATACCACGCCGGCGACCACCACCGTCACCGATTCCATCGACACCACCAATCTGTCGCTGTCCGCGACCGGTTCCGTGGCCGAGGGCGGTTCGATTGTTTACACCGCAACGCTGACCAACCCGGCGGGCACCCCGGTGACCGTGACGTTGAGCAACGGCTCCGTCATCACCATTGAAGCGGGCAAGACCACCGGCACCGTGACCGTTCCGGCGCCTGCCGATGACGTTTACAAGGACGCGGGCAAAGTCGAAGTCAGCATTATCGGCACCACGGGTGGCAACTTCGAGAACCTGGTGCCGAGCACCGTTCCGGCCGTGACCGAAGTCACCGACACCATCGACACCACCACCGTCAAACTGACCGCGACCGAATCCGCAGCAGAAGGCGGCACCGTCACCTACACCGCTACCGTCGGCGCACCTGTGACCGGATCACCGGTCACTGTGACCCTGGCCAATGGTCAGCAAATCACCATCGAAGTCGGCAAGACCACTGGCACCGTGACCACCACCGCGCCGAATGACGCGCTGACCGGCAATCCGCCGCTGACCAACTCGATCACTGGCGTGACGGGCGGCAACTACGAAAACCTCGTGGCCGACAAAACCCCGGTTTCGACCACGATCACCGACACCGTCGACACCACCAACCTGACCCTGAGCGCCACTGGTACCGTGGCCGAGGGCGGCTCGATCGTTTACACCGCGACCCTGACCAATGCCGCCGGCTCGCCAGTCACCGTGACCCTTTCCAACGGCGCGGTGATCACCATCGAGGCCGGCAAGACCACCGGCACCGTGACCGTTCCGGCCCCGGCCGATGACGTCTACAAAGACGCCGGCAAAGTCGAAGTGACCATCAAGGACGCGTCCGGCGGCAACTTCGAGAATCTGGTGCCAAGCACTGCTCCGGCAGTAACCGAAGTGACCGACACCATCGACACTTCGACCGTGAAACTGACCGCTGACACTTCGGTCGCTGAAGGCGGCACCGTCACTTACACCGCCACTGTTGGCGCCCCAGTGACCGGCTCACCAGTCACCGTTACCCTGGCCAATGGTCAGCAGATCACCATCGAAGTCGGCAAGACCACCGGCAGCGTGACCACCACCGCGCCGAACGATGTACTCAACGGCCACGCGCCGCTGACCAATTCGATCACCGGCGTGAGCGGCGGCAACTACGAAAACCTCGTGGCCGACAAGACCCCGGTTTCGACTACGGTTACCGATACCGTCGACACGACCAACCTGACGCTGACCGCGACGGGCTCCGTGGCTGAAGGCGGTTCGATCGTTTACACCGCCACCCTGACCAACCCGGCCGGCACGCCGGTGACCGTGACCTTGAGCAATGGCTCGGTCATCACCATCGAGGCCGGTAAAACCACCGGCACCGTGACCGTTCCGGCGCCTGCCGATGACGTTTACAAGGACGCGGGCAAAGTCGAAGTCACCATCAAGGACGCCTCTGGCGGCAACTTCGAAAACCTCGTGCCAAGCACCGTTCCAGCGGTTACCGAAGTCACCGACACCATCGACACCACCAACCTGTCGCTGACTGCGACCGGCTCCGTGGCCGAAGGTGGTTCAATCGTCTACACCGCGACCCTGACCAACGCTGCCGGCTCGCCAGTCACCGTGACCTTGTCAAACGGTGCTGTCATTACCATCGACGCCGGCAAAACCACCGGCACCGTGACTGTCCCGGCGCCAGCCGATGACGTCTACAAGGATGCCGGCAAGGTCGAAGTGACCATCAAGGACGCGTCCGGCGGCAACTTCGAGAACCTGGTGCCAAGCACGGTTCCGGCGGTCACCGAAGTGACTGACACCATCGATACCACCACGGTGAAGCTCACCGCGACCGAATCGGCAGCTGAAGGCGGCACCGTCACCTACACCGCCACCGTCGGCGCACCAGTAACCGGCTCGCCGGTGACCGTGACCCTGGCCAACGGTCAGCAAATCACCATCGAAGTTGGCAAGACCACCGGCACCGTGACCACTACCGCGCCGAACGATGCATTGAATGGTCATGCACCGCTGACTAACACGATCACTGATGTTTCCGGTGGCAACTACGAAAATCTGGTTGCCGATAAAACGCCGGTCAGCACCACCGTGACCGATACCGTCGACACCACCAATCTGTCGTTGACCGCAACCGGCACAGTGGCCGAAGGTGGGTCAATCGTTTACACCGCCACGCTGACCAATCCAGCCGGTACTCCGGTGACCGTGACCCTGTCCAACGGCGCGGTGATCACCATCGAGGCCGGCAAGACCACCGGCACCGTGACCGTTCCAGCACCAGCCGATGACGTCTACAAGGATGCCGGCAAAGTCGAAGTGACCATCAAGGACGCGTCGGGCGGTAACTTCGAGAACCTTGTTCCGAGCACTGTTCCAGCGGTTACTGAAGTCACCGACACCATCGATACGTCGACTGTGAAGCTGAGCGCCGATACATCGGTGGCTGAAGGTGGCACTGTCACCTACACCGCTACGGTCAGTGCGCCTGTGACCGGTTCGCCAGTGACTGTCACTTTGGCCAACGGCCAGACCATCACCATCGAAGTGGGCAAGACCACCGGTACCGTGACCACCACCGCACCGAACGATGCGTTGAACGGTCATGAACCGTTGAGCAACTCGATCACTGACGTGAGCGGCGGCAACTACGAAAACCTCGTGGCCGACAAGACCCCGGTTTCGACTACGGTCACCGACACCGTCGACACGACCAACCTGACGCTGAGCGCTACCGGCTCTGTGGCAGAGGGCGGTTCGATCATCTACACCGCGACCCTCACCAACGCTGCGGGCACTCCGGTGACCGTGACCTTGAGCAACGGCGCCGTGATCACCATCGAGGCCGGGAAAACCACCGGCACCGTGACCGTTCCGGCGCCAGCCGATGACGTCTACAAAGACGCCGGCAAGGTCGAAGTGACCATCAAGGACGCGTCCGGCGGCAACTTCGAGAACCTTGTTCCGAGCACTGTTCCAGCGGTGACCGAAGTCACCGACACCATCGACACCACTACGGTCAAACTGACCGCGACCGAGTCGGCGGCGGAAGGCGGCACCGTTACTTACACCGCAACGGTTGGCGCACCGGTGACCGGTTCACCTGTGACCGTGACCCTGTCCAACGGCCAGACCATCACCATCGAAGTGGGTAAAACCACCGGCACCGTGACTACCACCGCACCTAACGATGCGCTGAACGGCCATGCACCGCTGACCAACGCGATTACCGACGTCAGCGGCGGCAACTACGAGAACCTTGTAGCGGACAAGACGCCGGTCAGCACTACCGTCACCGACACCGTCGACACCACCAACCTGTCGCTCAGTGCGACCGGCACCGTGGCCGAGGGTGGCCAGATCACCTACACCGCCACACTGACCAACGCTGCGGGTACTCCGGTGACCGTGACCTTGTCGAACGGCGCCGTGATCACCATCGAGGCCGGCAAGACCACCGGCACCGTGACTGTTCCTGCGCCTGCCGATGACGTCTACAAGGACGCCGGCAAGGTCGAAGTGACCATCAAGGATGCGTCCGGCGGCAACTTCGAAAACCTGGTGCCTAGCACGGTGCCGGCTGTTACTGAAGTCACCGACACCATCGACACCACCACGGTCAAACTGACTGCGACCGAGTCGGCGGCTGAGGGCGGCACCGTTACTTACACCGCGACGGTTGGCGCACCGGTGACCGGTTCACCTGTGACCGTGACCCTGTCCAACGGCCAGACCATCACCATCGAAGTGGGTAAAACCACCGGCACCGTGACCACTACCGCGCCGAACGATGCGTTGAACGGCCATGCACCGCTGACCAACTCGATTACCGACGTCAGCGGCGGCAACTTCGAGAACCTGGTCGCCGACAAGACCCCGGTCAGCACCACCGTGACCGATACCGTCGACACCACCAACCTGTCGCTGACTGCGACCGGCACCGTGGCCGAAGGTGGCTCGATCGTTTACACCGCCACGCTGACCAACCCGGCCGGCACCCCGCTGACCGTGACCTTGAGCAACGGCGCCGTCATCACCATCGACGCCGGTAAAACCACCGGCACCGTGACTGTCCCGGCGCCTGCCGATGACGTCTACAAGGACGCCGGCAAAGTCGAAGTGACCATCAAGGACGCGTCCGGCGGCAACTTCGAGAACCTGGTGCCGAGCACCGTTCCGGCCGTCACCGAAGTCACCGACACCATCGACACCACCACGGTCAAACTGACCGCGACCGAGTCGGCGGCGGAAGGCGGCACCGTCACCTACACCGCCACCGTCGGCGCACCAGTAACCGGTTCGCCGGTGACCGTGACCCTGGCCAACGGTCAGTCGATCACCATCGAAGTCGGCAAGACCACCGGCACCGTGACCACCACCGCACCGAACGACGCACTCAACGGCCATGCATCGCTGACCAACTCGATCACTGGCGTTAGCGGCGGCAACTACGAAAATCTGGTGGCCGACAAGACTCCGGTTTCGACTACTGTCACCGACACTGTCGACACCACCAACCTGACCCTGAGCGCGACGCCGGAAGTCAACGAAGGTGGCCAGATCACCTACACCGCGACCCTGACCAACGCCGCCGGCACTCCGGTGACCGTGACCCTGAGCAACGGCGCCGTGATCACCATCGAGGCCGGCAAGACCACCGGTACCGTGACCGTCGATGCGCCGAAGGACGACGTCTACAAGGACGCCGGTACCGTTGAAACGACCATCAAGGGCGCCACCGGCGGCAACTTTGAAAATCTGGTCACCAGTACTGCCCCGGCGGTCACCACCGTCCACGACACCATCGACACCTCCACCGTGTCGCTGACCGCCACCGCCAACGTCGCCGAAGGCGAAACCGTGGTCTACACCGCGACCGTGACCGCGCCAGTGACCGGTTCGCCGGTCGTGGTGACCCTGTCCAACGGCCAGACCATCACCATCGCCGTAGGCGAGACTACCGGCACCGTGAACTTCGTCGCGCCGAACAGCCCGCTGGCAGGCGGCAGTTCCCTGAGCGTGACCATCGACAAGGCCACCGGTGGCAACTACGAAAAACTGGCGGTCGACAGCACACCGGCGAACACCTCGGTGTCGGACACAGTCGACACGACCAACCTGAACCTGACCGCCACTGATTCGGTGGCCGAGGGTGGTTCGATCGTTTACACCGCGACGCTGACCAACCCGGCCGGCACCCCGGTGACCGTGACCCTGTCGAACGGCGCCGTGATCACCATCGAAGCCGGCAAGACTACGGGCACCGTGACGGTCCCGGCGCCAGCCGATGACGTTTACAAGGATGCCGGCAAGGTCGAAGCAACTATTTCGACTGTCACCGGCGGCGGTTTCGAGAACCTGGTGCCGAGCACTGTTCCGGCCGTGACCAATGTCACCGACACCATCGACACCACCACAGTCAAACTGACCGCGACCGAGTCGGCGGCTGAAGGTGGCACCGTCACCTACACCGCGACTGTTGGTGCTCCGGTGACGGGTTCTCCGGTTACCGTGACCTTGGCCAATGGTCAGCAAATCACCATCGAGGTCGGCAAAACCACCGGCAGCGTGACCACCACCGCGCCAAATGACGCGCTGAACGGTCACGAGCCGCTGACCAACTCGATCACCGGCGTGACCGGTGGCAACTACGAGAATCTGGTTGCAGACAAAACTCCGGTCAGCACCACCGTGACCGACACCGTCGACACCACCAACCTGACCCTGAGCGCTACCGGCTCCGTGGCCGAAGGCGGTTCGATTGTTTACACCGCGACCCTGACCAACCCGGCCGGCACGCCGGTGACCGTGACGTTGAGCAACGGTGCCGTAATCACCATCGAAGCAGGTAAAACCACCGGCACCGTGACCGTTCCGGCTCCGGCCGATGACGTCTACAAGGATGCGGGCAAAGTCGAAGCCACCATTTCGACGGCCACCGGCGGCAACTTCGAGAACCTGGTGCCAAGCACCGTTCCGGCCGTGACTCAGGTCACCGACACCATCGACACCACCACGGTGAAACTCACCGCGACCGAGTCGGCGGCTGAAGGCGGCACCGTCACCTACACCGCTACCGTTGGTGCGCCAGTGACCGGATCGCCGGTGACCGTGACCTTGTCCAACGGTCAGCAGATCACCATCGAAGTCGGCAAGACCACCGGCACCGTGACCACCACCGCGCCGAATGATGTGCTGAACGGCCATGCACCGCTGACCAACGCGATCACCGGTGTGAGCGGCGGTAATTACGAGAATCTGGTCGCCGACAAGACTCCGGTTTCGACCACCGTCACCGACACCATAGACACCACCAGCCTGTCGCTGACTGCGACCGGCACCGTGGCCGAAGGTGGTTCGATCGTCTACACCGCGACCCTGACCAATCCGGCCGGCACGCCGCTGACCGTGACGTTGAGCAACGGCGCCGTCATCACCATCGAAGCGGGTAAAACCACCGGCACCGTAACCGTTCCGGCTCCGGCCGATGACGTGTACAAAGACGCCGGCAAAGTCGAAGTCACCATCAAGGATGCAACCGGTGGCAACTTCGAGAACCTGGTGCCAAGCACCGTTCCAGCCGTAACGGAAGTCACCGACACCATAGACACGACGACCGTGAAGCTCACTGCTTCCGAAACTGCGGCCGAAGGTGGCACCGTTACTTACACCGCGACCGTGGGCGCGCCAGTGACTGGCTCGCCAGTGACCGTGACCCTGTCCAACGGTCAGCAAATCACCATCGAAGTCGGCAAGACCACCGGCACCGTGACCACCACTGCACCGAACGATGCGCTGAACGGCCATGCACCGCTGACCAACGCGATTACCGACGTCAGCGGCGGCAACTACGAGAACCTTGTAGCGGACAAGACGCCGGTCAGCACTACCGTCACCGACACCGTCGACACCACCAACCTGTCGCTCAGTGCGACCGGCACCGTGGCCGAGGGTGGCCAGATCACCTACACCGCCACACTGACCAACGCTGCGGGCACTCCGGTGAGCGTGACCTTGAGCAACGGCGCCGTAATTACCATCGAGGCCGGCAAAACCACGGGCACCGTAACCGTTCCCGCGCCAGCCGATGACGTCTACAAGGACGCCGGCACCGTGCAGGCCACCATCACCAATGCC
>NZ_LRUN01000130.1 GCF_001679645.1 Pseudomonas bananamidigenes
CCCGGGCCCTGAAGGTCGGTGCCGCCGGGTACGCGACCAAGGACAGCGATCCGGCATTGCTGCTGACAGCAATCCGCAAGGTGGCGTCAGGCGGGCGCTATATCGACCCGGATCTGGCCGACCGCATGGTCTTCGAAGTCGGCCTGACCGATACGCGACCGCTGCATTCGTTGTTGTCGGAGCGCGAGTTCTCGGTATTCGAACGCCTGGCCCAGGGCGCCAACGTCAACGACATCGCCCAGCAACTCGCCCTGAGCAGCAAGACCATCAGCACGCACAAGGCGCGGCTGATGCAGAAACTCAACATCACCTCACTCGCCGAACTGGTGAAGTACGCAATGGAACACAAGCTCGCTCCCACAGGTTTCTTCATCGAACCTGCGATATTGGGCATATCCATAAGCGACAGGCGCTTTTGCTTGTTCTTGCGGCTTGCAGCTCAACACTCGCAACTGCTCTATCTATTAGCGCCATCCTTGTAGGGCAATCCCTACCCCCGGCCTTCCATCCGGCTGAGGCGATTCTCTCCTGCGCCCCGATTTGCGTGACTGCAAGCAGCCACTAGGCTTAATCCCACAGCAGTCATCAATAACAAAGGTGTGGGTATGAGCCAGGTCGA
>NZ_LRUN01000014.1 GCF_001679645.1 Pseudomonas bananamidigenes
CGGTCAGTCCCCTCTCCCTCCGGGCGGTCCGACGTTTCGGGAGGGTTAGGGTGAGGGCGCTTTTAAGCTCTTAGCTGCTCACCGGCAGAATCGGGCTGCCCAATCGCTCCAGCAACGTCGCCTGCGCACTGCGCGGGTTCTGGTTGCCGGTCGGCGTGTTGCGGATGTAGCGGCCGTCCGATTGCAGGCTCCAGCTGTGGGTGTTGTCGGTCAGGTACAGCTCCAGCTCTTTCTTGACCCGGGTCAGCAGCTTCTTGCCTTCCACCGGGAAGCAGGTCTCGACGCGCTTGTCGAGGTTGCGCTCCATCCAGTCGGCACTGGAGAGGAACATCTGCTCCTCGCCACCGTTGAGGAAGTAGAACACCCGGGTGTGCTCAAGGAAACGGCCGATGATTGAGCGCACGTGAATGTTGTGCGAAACCCCGGCGATGCCCGGACGCAGGCAGCACATGCCGCGCACCACCAGGTCGATGCGCACGCCGGACTGGCTGGCCTTGTACAGCGCGCGGATGATCTTCGGATCGGTCAGCGAGTTGAACTTGGCGATGATGTGCGCCGGCTTGCCGTCGAGGGCGAATTGCGTTTCGCGGGCGATCATGTCGAGCATGCCCTTCTTCAGGGTGAACGGCGCATGCAGCAGCTTCTTCATGCGCAGCGTCTTGCCCATGCCGATCAACTGGCTGAACAGTTTGCCGACGTCTTCGCACAAGGCGTCGTCGGAGGTCAGCAGGCTGTAGTCGGTATACAGACGGGCGTTGCCGGCGTGGTAGTTACCCGTGCCGAGGTGCGCGTAACGCACGATCTCGCCAGCCTCGCGACGCAGGATCAGCATCATCTTGGCGTGGGTCTTGAAGCCGACCACGCCGTAGATCACCACCGCACCGGCCGCCTGCAGACGGCTGGCCAGTTGCAGGTTGGACTCTTCGTCGAAGCGCGCCCGCAGCTCGATGACCGCCGTCACTTCCTTGCCGTTACGCGCGGCATCCACCAACGCATCGACGATTTCCGAGTTGGCGCCGGAGCGGTACAGCGTCTGGCGCACAGCCAGAACATGCGGGTCTTTCGCGGCCTGACGCAGCAGGTCGACCACCGGGGTGAACGACTCGAACGGGTGCAGCAGCAGGATGTCCTGCTTGCTGACGACGCTGAAAATGTTCTCGCTGTTCTGCAGCAGCTTCGGAATCTGCGGCGTGAACGGCGTGTATTGCAGCTCCGGATGGCTGTCCAGACCGGTGATGCTGAACAGACGGGTCAGGTTGACCGGGCCGTTGACCTGATACAGCTCGGTCTCGCTCAGGCTGAACTGCTTGAGGAGGTAGTCCGACAGGTGTTTCGGGCAAGTGTCGGCGACTTCCAGACGCACGGCGTCACCGTAACGACGGGAGAACAACTCCCCACGCAGGGCACGGGCCAGGTCTTCGACGTCTTCGGAGTCGAGCGCCAGGTCGGCGTTCCGGGTCAGGCGGAACTGGTAGCAGCCCTTTACCTTCATGCCCTGGAACAGGTCATCGGCGTGAGCATGGATCATCGACGACAGGAACACATAGTTGTCGCCAGGGCCGCCGACTTCTTCAGGCACCTTGATGATCCGTGGCAGCAGGCGCGGCGCCGGGATGATCGCCAGACCGGAATCGCGACCGAAGGCGTCGATGCCTTCGAGCTCGACGATGAAGTTCAGGCTCTTGTTCACCAGCAACGGAAACGGGTGTGTCGGGTCGAGGCCGATCGGAGTGATGATCGGCGCGATCTCGTCGCGGAAGTAGCGACGGACCCAGGTCTTGAGCTTGGTGGTCCAGTAGCGGCGACGGATGAAACGCACCTGATGCTTTTCCAGCTCCGGCAGCAGGATGTCGTTGAGGATCGCGTACTGGCGGTCTACATGACCGTGCACCAGCTCGCTGATGCGGGCCAGGGCCTGATGGGGCTGCAGGCCGTCGGCGCCAGCCTGTTCCCGGGCGAAAGTGATCTGTTTCTTGAGGCCGGCGACGCGGATTTCGAAGAATTCGTCGAGGTTGCTGGAGAAGATCAGCAGGAACTTCAGCCGCTCCAGCAACGGGTAGGACTCGTCCAGCGCCTGCTCCAGCACGCGGATGTTGAACTGCAGTTGCGACAATTCCCGGTGGATATACAGGCTGCTGTCATCCAGGCCGGGGATCGCGATCACCGGTGCCGCTGCGGCGGACTCGGTGGCCGGCGCGGGCGGCGCAGGTTCGAGTTCCGGCGGGGTCTCGGTAATCTGCTCGACCACGGGTTGAGCTTCTTTTACGGCAACTTCAGTGAGTCCTTCGGTATTCATCGAATGTTCCTGGGAGGGCTATTTCTGCTCTCGTAACAATTGAGCGGCACGGACAGCAAAGTAAGTCAGGATGCCATCAGCGCCGGCACGTTTAAAGGCGGTCAGGGATTCGAGGATCACGCCTTCGCTCAACCAGCCATTCTGGATCGCCGCCATGTGCATGGCGTATTCGCCGCTGACCTGATAGACGAAGGTCGGCACTTTGAAGGCATCTTTTACCCGGAACAAAATGTCCAGGTAAGGCATGCCGGGTTTGACCATGACCATGTCCGCGCCTTCAGACAAGTCCGCGCCCACTTCGTGCAACGCTTCGTCGCTGTTGGCCGGATCCATCTGATAGGAAGCCTTGTTCGCCTTGCCCAGATTCGCGGCCGATCCCACGGCATCGCGGAACGGCCCGTAATAGGCGCTGGCGTACTTGGCCGAGTAGGCCATGATCCGCACGTTGACGTGACCGGCCAGCTCCAGCGCCTCACGGATCGCCTGGATGCGACCGTCCATCATGTCCGACGGAGCCACCACCTGGGCACCTGCAGCGGCGTGGGACAACGCCTGTTTGACCAATGCATCGACGGTGATGTCGTTCTGCACGTAGCCGTCTTCGTCGAGGATGCCGTCCTGACCGTGGGTGGTGAACGGGTCGAGAGCGACGTCGGTGATCACGCCGAGCTCCGGGAAGCGATCACGCAGGGCGCGAGTGGCGCGCTGGGCGATACCTTCGGGATTCCACGCTTCGGCGGCATCGAGGGACTTGAGTTCGGATGGCGTGACCGGGAACAGCGCCAGTGCCGGGATCCCCAGCTCGACCCATTTCGCCGCTTCTTCCAGCAGCAGGTCGATGGTCAGACGCTCGACACCGGGCATCGAAGCCACGGCTTCGCGGCGGTTTTCACCGTCGAGCACGAACACCGGCAGGATCAGGTCATCGACCGTCAACACGTTCTCACGCACCAGACGCCGGGAAAAATCATCACGACGATTGCGACGCAGGCGGGTGGCAGGGAACAGACGGTTGGCTGGGGTAAAGCTCACGGCAGACTCCTGAGCCCGCGCAGACGGGCGAGCGTGACAGTTATAAGCGGCCATTATGACGGTCGTATTACAGTTATGTGCACCCCTGTGACACGTAGCCGCAATCCATTGTCGTTGTAGGAAATGTTAACGTCGAGACACATTTCGACACTTTCCTGAATGTGTCCGAAGGGTTAGGCTGCGCGTTCATTTCGCCAGCACCCAGACAATGCTCCAACAATTTCTGCATGACTTCGGCTACTTTGCCTTGTTTCTCGGCACGTTCTTCGAAGGCGAAACCATCCTGGTGCTCGCGGGCTTCCTCGCGTTCCGTGGTTACATGGACATCAACCTGGTGGTGGTCGTGGCGTTCTTCGGCAGCTATGCCGGCGATCAGCTGTGGTACTTCCTGGGCCGCAAGCACGGGCGCAAGTTGCTGGCGCGCAAACCGCGCTGGCAAATGTTGGGTGACCGCGCACTGGAGCACATTCGCAAGCACCCGGACATCTGGGTCCTGAGCTTCCGCTTCGTTTACGGCCTGCGCACGGTGATGCCGGTGGCCATCGGCCTGTCGGGCTATCCGCCCGGACGCTATCTGCTGCTGAACGGCATCGGTGCGGCGATCTGGGCCGCGGCCCTGGCCGCAGCGGCGTACCACTTCGGCGCGGTGCTCGAAGGCATGCTGGGCAGCATCAAGAAATATGAACTGTGGGTACTCGGTGCGCTGCTGGTGCTGGGGGTCGGCCTCTGGTTGCGCCGCCGGTTCAAGAATGCCCGGTTGGCGAAAAAGGTCTACGAAGAAGAACAGGCCGAGCAACTGGCCAAGGCCGAACGGCACAAAGCCGAACAGGCCAAGGCGGCCGAGCCTAAGACACCCACCGAGTAACCCGCTGGCGACAGCAATACAGCCCGATGCCGCTGAGCAGGCTGTAACCGAGCAGGCCGGCCCAGATTTCGGGACTGGCCGGCCACAGCCCGACCTGCGGTGCCAGCCACACCAGCGGCAGGTTCGCCGCCAGCCGCAACAGCTCCAGCTTCAGCGCCCACGGGCGATTCTCCAGGGCCACGCCCAGCACAAACAGACCCGACGCCATCGCGCCCCAGCCCAGCACCAGGGCGCCGGTCGGCAGACTGCGCTCCAGACTCATCAGATAACTGCCCAGCGCCACATACACGCCCAATTGCAGCAGCACGTACCACTGCTGTCGGGCGCCCAGCGACACCTCGAATTTGCGGAATCGGCTCAGGTCCGGCTTGTACATCGGGTACTTCGCCGCCACGTCCGCCGGACGCCATCCGGTGCGCATGAACCAGATTCGCAGCTTGTCCCATTTGCTCCCGGCGCGCCGCGCATCATTCCAGAGCTGTACGTAAAACTGCAGGTTGGCCCACAACGGATTCCAGCTCGCCAGCGGCGTGGTCACGCCAAAAATCACCGGTTCATTGTCGTCCTCTTCCTGGAACGAGCCGAACAGACGGTCCCAAATAATGAACACCCCGCCGTAGTTGCGATCCATGTAGAGAGCGTTCTGTGCATGGTGGGCCCGATGATTGGACGGCGTGACGAAGCACCCTTCGAACCAGCCAAGTTTAGGAATGTGCTTTGTGTGCACCCAGAACTGATACAGCAGATTCAACGCGGCGACACTGACGAACACCGACAACGGCACGCCAAGCACCGCCATCGGCAGGTAAAAGATCCAGCCCAGCACAAACCCGGTGCTGGTCTGGCGCAGGGCGGTGGAAAGGTTGTAGTCCTCGCTCTGGTGATGCACCGAATGAGCGGCCCAGAGGATGTTCCGCTCATGGCCCATACGGTGCAGCCAGTAGTAACAGAAATCGTAGAGGACAAAGGCGAAGACCCACACCCCGACACTGTCCGCCGGCAATCTGAACAGCGCCAGATGCTCCAGGGCAAACCCGTAAGTCACCAGCCCCACGCCCTTGGTCAGCAGGCCGGTGGTGGTCGACAACACCCCGGTGCTGATGCTGCTCACCGCATCGGCCAGGCGATAGTTGCTCACCCCTCGCCAACGGTCGGCGATCAGCTCGACCGCGATCAATACAGAGAAAAACGGCACCGCATACAGAATGAAGTTCATGACGTGCCCTGACGAGATCCGTGTGCACAGATCCTAGGTGTAGCGACAGCCTGCCCCTATGGCAACGAGCGACAAATTAGTGGACATTTAGCGCCATGAATCTGGAGAGAACCCCATGAGCAAAAAAGTTGCAGTGATCCTGTCCGGTTGCGGCGTGTACGACGGCGCCGAGATCCACGAGAGCGTCATCACCCTGCTGCGCCTGGATCAACGTGGCGCCCAGGTGCAGTGCTTCGCCCCGGACATCGCGCAATTGCATGTGATCAACCACCTCACCGGCAAAGAGATGCCCGAGTCGCGCAACGTGCTGGTGGAGTCGGCGCGCATCGCCCGGGGCAATGTCAAGGATGTCCGTGAAGCCGATGTCGATGATTTCGATGCGCTGATCGTGCCCGGCGGTTTCGGCGCGGCGAAGAACCTGTCGAACTTCGCCGCCGACGGCGCCGGCTGCTGCGTTCAGCCGGACGTACTGGCGCTGGCCGAGGCGTTTGCCGAAGCGGGCAAACCGGTGGGCCTGATGTGCATTTCGCCGGCACTGGCCGCCAAGATCTACGGCCCGGGCGTGACCTGCACCATCGGCAACGATGCCGACACCGCCACGGCCATCGGCAAGATGGGCGCCACCCACGAAGACTGCGCCGTGACCGACATCATCGAAGACAAGGCGCGCAAACTGGTGACCACCCCGGCCTACATGCTGGCGCAGTCGATCAGCGAGGCGGCTTCGGGAATCAACAAGCTGGTGGATCGCGTCCTGGAGCTGACCCACGAGAACGACGCCTGATCTCTTGGTCGAACACAAAACCAATGTGGGAGCGGGCTTGCCCGCGAAGACGTCAGGTCAGACAACTATTCGTTGAATGACACACCGCCTTCGCGAGCAAGCTCGCTCCCACAAGGGGTTTGTGTAATGTTCAGGGTTTGCGGGTGAGCCTGGTAAGGATCCGGTCCAGGGCATTGGCGAACGCCTGCTTCTCCCGGTCGCCGAACGGCGCCGGGCCACCGCTGACCTGGCCCTGCTCGCGCAGATCGGTGAACAGGTTGCGCGTCGCCAGCCGTTCACCCATGTTCTGCGCGTCGAACTCCTTGCCTCGCGGATCCAGCGCTGCAACGCCCTTCTTCACCAGCCGGTCGGCCAGCGGGATGTCGCTGCAGATCACCAGTTCGCCCGGCACCGCGTGTTCCACCAGATAATCATCCGCCGCATCGGGGCCGCTCGGCACCACGATCAGCTTGACGATCGCCAGCGCCGGTTTGCTCTGCGGCTGCCCCGCCACCAGCACCACCTCGAAGCGGCGCTTGAGGGCGAACTTCACCACCAGCTCTTTAGCCATCTTCGGGCAGGCGTCGGCATCGATCCATACGCGCATCATCTCAGGCCGCCACCCGGCGCTTTTCCGCCACCCGGCTGCGACCGTAGAGCACTATGATCGCCGCAATCGCCACGACCTGCGCGGTCAGCGAGTAGGCATCGGCGTGAATCCCCAGCCATTCGAAATCGAAGAAAGCCACCGGCCGGGTGCCGAAGATCCCGGCTTCCTGCAACGCTTTCACGCCGTGGCCGGCGAACACCACCGACAGTGCGCACAGCAGCGCCGCGTTGATGCTGAAAAACAGCGCCAGCGGCAACTTTGCCGAGCCGCGCAGAATGATCCAGGCCAGACCGAACAACAGCACCAGCGCCGTAGCGCCGCCCGCCAATACCGCGTTGTGCCCGGCAGGACCGGCCTGCAGCCACAGGGTTTCGTAGAACAGAATCACTTCGAACAACTCGCGATACACCGAGAAGAACGCCAGCACCGCAAAACCGAACCGCCCACCGCCACCGACCAGGCTCTGTTTGATGTAATCCTGCCAGGCCGCCGCATGCCGACGGTCGTGCATCCACACCCCGAGCCACAGCACCATGACACTGGCGAACAACGCCGTGGCGCCTTCCAGCAGTTCCCGCTGGGAGCCGCTGACATCGATCACATACGCCGCCAGCGCCCAGGTACCGAGACCGGCCAGCAACGCCAGGCCCCACCCGACGTTGACGCTGCGCACCGCCGATTGCTGGCCGGTATTGCGCAGGAACGCGAGAATCGCCGCCAGCACCAGAATCGCCTCCAGGCCTTCGCGCAGCAGAATCAGCAGCCCGGAAATGTAGCTCAGCGACCAGCTCAGACCGTCGCTGCCCAGCAAATCGGCAGACACCTTGAGTTTGCCCTTGGCCGCGTCAAGGCGCTGCTCGGCCTGCTCCACCGGCAAGCCGTCCTGCAGCGATTGTCGGTAGGCCATCAAGGATTTTTCAGTGTCCTTGCGCACGTTGGCGTCGACGTTGTCCAGCGAGCTTTCAACCAGCTCGAAGCCTTCCAGATAGGCAGCAACGGACAAGTCATACGCCTGATCACGATCGCCGGCACGGTACGCGGCCAGGCTCTTGTCCAGGGTCGCGGCGGTGTAGTCGAGCAACTGCGCCGGGCCGCGCTTGACCTGCGGCGGCTGCGCCCGTTGCGCGCGGAAGGTCGCGGCGGCTTCGGCGCCTTCGGCAGCCTGCACTTCGGCCGGTGTCTGACGGGCGAGGTCGGCGATGTTGTAGGTCTTGTCGGACTTGGTCGTGGCCGGGTCGGCACTGAACTGTGCGATGTAGGTCGCCAGATCCCAGCGCTGACGGTCGTCCAGTTGATCGGCGAAGGCCGGCATGTCGGTGCCTTCGACGCCTTGGCCGAGGGTGTTGAAGATTGCGTAGAGACTCAGATGATCCAGACGCGTGGCATCACGCAGGTTGGCCGGCGCGGGCTCCATGCCGACACTCGCAGGGCCATCGCCGGCCCCGTTGGCGCCATGACACACCGAACAGTGCTGGGCGTAGAGCGGCGCACCACGGGCCGGGTCCGGGGTGATGATCGGCGCCTGGCTGACTTCATAGGCCACCGCCAGTTTTGCCCCCAGTTGCCGGGCCTGACGGGCGACGTCCGCGCCGTCCTGCTTCGCGGTGATGGCGGCGAGCAGAGCGTCGACGCCCTGCTCCAGGCCGGCCTTCTCCGGTTTGGCCGGCATCCCGGCAATCAACCCTTGCAGCGCCCGGGTGAATTCCAGTTGCTCGCGGTATTCGGCATCGTCGACAACCTTGCCTGCCTCTACCGTTGGCGGGTAGTCGGCGCTGATGTAATCGAGCAGGTGCAGCGCCCGGGGCGCGCCTTCCACGGTATCGGCCAACAGATTGAAACTGCTCAGGGCAAACAGCGGGAACACCAGCCAGGCCAGGAATCGGGACGAGGCAGTCATGAAAGGATCTCAATTGGAAATGCGAAGTAACACATTGTTCACGTCAAGCAGGCCTGACTCAAGCTTTCTCGGCAACCGGGACGGATAACGTGCATTGTCATGCAGCACATAGCCATCACTCGCCCCTATACTGCGTCGCCTCCCGCTTCTCTCGATTAAGGAAAATCTCGTGGTCATGCGCCATTGCCTGCTGTTTCCCTTGCTGTTGAGTGCGCTCCTGCAACTGAGCGGTTGCGGGGCCTACCGCAATTACGATCTGGAACTGCAACAAACCACCGATCAATTGAAAGCAGGCAACACCGACGGTGCGCTGGCCATGATCGAGGCGCATAACCCGGATGAAGAAAAAGACCTGCTGTATTACTTCGAGAAAGGTGCGGTGCTCAGCGCCGCCGGCGAGTTCTCACAAAGCCAGGTGGCCTGGCGCAGTGCCGAACAGAGGGTGATCCAGCGCCAGGACACCATTGAAACCACTGGCGACAAGCTGCTGTCCGCCCTGGGCAATGAATGGGGCAGCATCATCAACGACAAGCTTCGTCGTTACGATGGCTATGACTATGAAAAGGTCATGCTGACTACGCAAATGGCCCTGAACCAGCTGGCCGTGAATGACTTCGATGGCGCCCGTGCGGACATCAAGAAGACCCACGAGCGCGAAACACTGATCGCCCGGCAACGAGAGCTCGAATACGAGCGTGTCGAAAACGCCGCCAAGGACCAGGGCGCCCGTGTGCATTACAAGGACCTGCAGGGTTATCCGGTGATCATGCTCGAGTCGCCAGCGGTCATTGCCCTGAAAAACGGCTATCAAAGTGCGTTCAGCCACTATCTGGCCGGCTTCACGTATGAAGCGCTGGGTGAAAAAGACCTGGCTGCACCGGGTTATCGCCAGGCGATCGAACTGCGTCCTGACATACCATTCTTCCAACAGGCGCTGCGCGACCTCGACAGTCCCGGGCTCAAGGCGGGCGAAAGCGATGTGCTGATCATTGTGCAAAGCGGACTGGCCCCTGCCCGCAGCTCGGTGCGCGTGCCTTACCCGGTGAAGCTCGACGACGGACAGGTGATCGTCGCCAATATCTCGTTTCCGGTGATGGTGCCGGATACCTCCACTCAATCTTTCAACCAGATAACGCTCGACGGTCGTCAAAGGAAGCTGATCACCGTCAACAACATCACCGACATGTCCCTGCGCACCCTGCGTGACGACATGCCCGGGATCATTCAGCGCACCACTTATCGAGCATTCCTGGCGGCGGACGTTCAAGGCACCGATAACCGCCGCAATCCCGCCAAGGCTTCTTACGTGACCCAGCATGACGGTTTCGAGCACGCCGATACCCGCACCTGGCGCACCCTGCCCAACCTCACCCAGGTACTGCGCCTGCGTCTGAAGAAAGGCGAGCACTCGATCAGCCTGCCTACGGCGCCCAGTGCTGCACCTCTGAAAATCCGCATTGATCAGGATCGCCAGGTCATCGGCTTGCGTGCACTTGGCGATCGGATCTACGCCAACGGAAGTGCCTTCCGGGACATCATCACAGGCGGCACGCGAACGGTATCCAGCATGAAGTAAGTGATGGCACTCGACTAACCAGTGCGATTAAAAAGCTATTACATAGCCAGCACCGCCCGCCTATAATGCCGCGCCCTCGTTATCGCGATGCGGCATTAAAGCTCCTCTGTTTATGAGGAATTGGCAGGAGGCCAACGCCACTGTCGATCGGTCCCAGCAGCCCGACCCGCACCCGAGGCTGTCGCTACTCATGGAAGAAGTACCCCATGGCATTTCGCGCTCCCACTCTGATCGCGCTTGGCGCCGTCACTCTGCTGTCCGGCTGTTCGGCGTTTCGCAATTACGATTCCGAACTGGCCCAGACCAACCAGCAACTGGCCACCGGCAACGTCGACGCCGCCCTGACCCTGCTGGAAAAGAACAACACCGGCCCGGACAAGGACCTGCTTTATTACTTCGAGAAAGGTGAACTGCTGCGCGCCAAGGGCGATCTGTCCGGCAGCCAGAACGCCTGGACCAGCGCCGACCAGGTGGTGGGCAAATGGGAAGACTCGGTCAAGCTCGACACCGACAAGTACCTGGCCCAGTTCGGCAGTTTCCTGGTCAATGACAAAGTCCGTCGCTACGAAGGCTATGACTACGAAAAAGTCATGCTGACCACGCAGATGGCCCTGAACCTGCTGGCGGTCAACGACTTCGACGGCGCCCGCACCGCGATCAAGAAGACTCACGAACGCGAAGCGGTGATCGCCGATCTGCGTGACAAGGAATACCTCAAGAGCGAAGAGGAAGCCGAGAAGCAAGGCATCAAGACCGAGTACAAGGACCTGCAAGGCTACCCGGTCGCCAGCCTCGACGCCCCGGAAGTGATCGGCCTGAAAAACAGCTATCAGAGCGCGTTCAGCCATTACCTGGCCGGTTTCGTCTACGAAGCCCTGGGCGAGAAGGACCTCGCTGCACCGGGCTATCGCAAGGCCGCCGAACTGCGTCCGAAAACGCCGCTGCTGGAGCAGGCGCTGGTCAATCTCGACAAGCCGGCCAAGAGCGATGACAGCGACGTCCTGATCGTGGTGCAGAGCGGTCTGGCGCCGGCCCGCGATTCGATCCGGGTGCCGCTGCCGCTGCCGATTTCCGACAACGTGGTCATTACTCCGCTGTCGTTCCCGATCATCAAGCCCGACACCTCCACCGCCACGTTCGCGCAGATCGGTGTCGACGGCCAGCAACTGGACCTGACCGCGCTCAACAGCACCACTGCCATGTCGCGCCGCGCCCTGCGCGATGACATGCCGGGGATCATCCTGCGCACCACCGTGCGCGCGATCACCAAAGGCGTGGCACAGAAGAAAATCAACGAAACCAATCCGCTGGCGGGTCTGGCCGTGGGTATCTCTTCAGCGGTGCTCGAAGGTGCCGATACCCGTACGTGGCGCACCTTGCCGGACACCACCCAGGTGGTGCGCCTGCGCCTGAAAAAGGGTGAACACCAGGTCACCCTGCCGAGCGCCGTGGGCGGTTCGGTGGTCAAGGTCAACGTCGATCAGCGTTATCAGGTCGTCACCCTGCGCGCCGTCGGCAATCAGGTATTCGCCGCCGGCCTCGCCGCTCACGTGACCCCAAGCACCGCCGGCACCGCCGTGGCCAGCCTCAAACAACCTTAAGAACGGAGTCTTTGCATGCGCTTCAAACTCTTCGCCGTCGCCGCCCTCGCCGTCCTGGCCAGCGGCTGCGCCACCCCGCCGCCCCCGGAGCCGGGCAGCGCCGCGAGCAAGGTCGTGGCCATGGGCCCGCAAAAACACATCGCGGTCGGCGCCATGCGCGTTGCCCGCGAGAACGGCTTCATGACCGTCAATGTGCAGTTGACCAACACCCTCAACAGCAACAAGACGTTCTATTACCGCTTCGCCTGGCTGGGCCCGGAAGGTTTCCCGATTGCCGAAGAAGAAGTCTGGAAGAGCCAGATGATGTACGGCGCCCAGACCAGCTTCATTCAGGGCATTGCCCCGACGCCGAAAGCCGTGGACTTCCGTCTGGAACTCAAGACGCCTTAAGCCCGACTCCCTATTCCCGATTCAGAGAGCACTCCCATGTTTGCACGCTTTTCCTTCATCGCCGTCCTCGCCCTGCTGGCCTCCGGCTGCGCCAACACTTCGCCGACCCTGGGCAGCAAGAACATCAGCTACGGCGATACCAAGGCCGTTGAAACCGTGACCAACGAATTCGGTTCCACCGACCTGCAGATGATTGCCGAATCGATGACCCGCTCCCTGGCCCAGTCCGGCGTTCTGCAGGGCCGCCCGGTGGTGCAGGTCTATGACGTGAAGAACAAGACCAGCGAATACATCGACACCCGCGAGATCACCACCACCATCAAGACCCAGCTGATGAAGTCCGGCACCGCCCGCTTCGCCAGCGACAACACCGCGATGCAGAGCCAGGTCGACCAGCTCAAGCTGCAAAACCAGAGCGGTCTGTACAAGAAGAGCACCGTGGCCAAGACCGGCAACATGATCGCCGCCAAATACCGCCTTGAAGGTTCGATCAGCTCGATCGTCAAGCGCAGCAGCGATTACAAGGACGTCTTCTACAAATTCAGCCTGCAACTCATCGACGTTGAAAGCGGTCTGGCCGAGTGGATGGACGAGAAAGAGATCCGCAAGACCACGGAGCGTTAATCGATGCGCACATGGATTGGCATGATGGCCCTGGCTTGCGCGTTCAGCGCGCAAGCGGCCCCGAAAGTCGCGGTGACGGACCTGGCGTATCAGGAACGCGTGGAGCAATACATCCACATCGTTTCGGCGCAGAACAACTACCGCGAGGGTTACTACAGCGCCAGCGGCTCTTCGAGCTACAACGAGCTCGAAGCGTCCACCAGCTACATCGAACAAGGCGAGCTGCGCAAATTCACCGGCGACATCAAGGGTGAAATCCTGCGCACCGGGATGTTCCAGCTGGTGCAGGGCACGCCGTACACGGCATCGTCCAAGGGCGACGTCTACGACGTGATCAAGCGGATCAAGGCCGGCAACTTCAAGGGTGCCGACTACGTGCTGTTCGGCACGGTGTCCGACATCGACTTCACCCAGGACATGAACGAGCTGGCCAATACCGACAGCTATTCAGCCGTACTGGGCCTGACACTGGTGGCGGACTTCAGCCTGATCAACACCAAAACCTACGAAATCACCTCGGCCTTCACGGCGATGGGCGAAGCGCAGGACACCAAACTGGTGAACCACCGCGACATCAAGATCTCGCTCAACCGCCCACGGGTGGTGCGCGAGGTCTCGAAGGCGCTGGGTGAAGACGTGGCCGGACAGCTGAGCCAGCAGCTCGGCGGTGGTGGCTACGAGCAACCGCGGGAACCGCAGCAGCGCAATAATCTGCCGCGTGATACGGCGCCAGTAATTCTGCGCTGACCGGCAGCCGGAAACGAAAAAGGCGACCTGAAAAGGTCGCCTTTTTTATGCCTGCCCGCTTTACGCGGCGGCTTTGCGCAACGTCGCCATGAACGCCGCCGCACCGATGAACAGCCCGGCAAACGTGCGGTTCATGCGTTTCTGCTGGGTCGGTGTGCGCAACAGGCGCAGTACCTTCGACGCCAGCCCGGTGTAGCCGGCCATGACGATCAGGTCGACGCAGATCATGGTCACGCCGATCACCACGTACTGGATCAGCAGCGGCGCGTGAGGATTGATGAACTGCGGCAGCACCGCCAGCATGAACACCAGCGCCTTGGGGTTGCTGATGTTCACCAGAAAGCCACGGAACACCAGCGCCATCGGCCGGCCGATCGGGCGCACCGCCGCGTCATCGCTCATGTCCATGGGCAGTGCACGCCACTGTCTGATCGCCAGATATACCAGGTAGGCGACACCGAACCATTTGATCGCATGGAACGCAGTGGCCGAAGCGGTGAGGATCGCGCCGACACCGGCGCCGACGATGGCGATCTGCAGGGCCAGGCCCAGTTGCAGGCCCAGGGCGTTCCAGTAACCGCGCCAGAAACCGTATTGCAGACCGCTGGACATCGACGCAATCGCGCCGGCGCCCGGAGAAAGGCTGATCACCCAACACGCGGCAAAAAACGCCAGCCATGTTTGAAGCTCCATCGCACACCTCGACTCAGACTCGTGACAAACGTCCAAGCTAATGGGATTCAGGCTGGATGACTACCGATTTTTTTCAGGATGTTGCGGCCGCCGACTAACGCGGCCGGCGCCCGATCACTTTTCGAAACCGCTGGAAGGAAACACATCCGACCCACGCCAGCGCCTTACCGAACGCTGGAAGAACAGGCTGTTGGGCACCTGCACCATGGCGCTGCCGGTGCCGAGTTCTTCGGCTTCGATCAGCGTGGTGTAGAGCAGATTGATCGCCACCACCCGGCCTTTGACGCCGGGTTTGTCGGTGGTGTCCACCAGCTCCACCACATCGCCCAGACGAAACGGGCCGACAGTGAAGATCAGAATCGCGCAGAGCAGGTTCGACAGCACGCTCCACATGGCGAAGAACGCCACCGCCGCGACGGCGACGAAACCGGACAACGCGGTCCATAGCACGGTGGCAGAAACACCGAGGCGCTCCAGCACGAAGATCAGCGCGCTGCCCATGATCAGCCAGCGCAGGCCCCCACGCAGCGGCATCAGTAACTGCGGCGGCAGCGGATACTTTTCTCCCAGACGGGTCAGGAAGCGGGCGACGACACGCTGAGCGAAGTAGCCGGCCAGCAGGATCAAGAGAATCTGCACGCCAAGCCAGACCGGTTCGATCCACTCTGCCGGCAACGGCAGCTTGAGCGCCTCCATCAGGACAGCGCCTCCAGCTCCGCCTGCATGCTTTCCAGGGTTTCCAGCGCCTGCATCCACGCCTCTTCAAGTTCGCCTTCGCGGACTTTCAGTCTGGCCTGTTCGGCCAGCAGGTCGCGCAATTCGTTCTTGCGCGCCGGCTCGTAGAGATCGCTGTCGCCGAGGCTGGCGTCGACCTTGGCCAGTTTCTCGTGCAGCTTGCCCAGCTCGGCCTCGAGCTTGTCGGCTTCGCGCTTGTGCGGCGCCAGTTGCTGACGCAACGCAGCGGCGGCCTGGCGCTGGGCTTTCTTGTCAGTCTTGTCCGGATTGACCGGCGTGTTGTTGACCGGGGCGTTGCGCTGACGATACTCGACCAGCCAACGTGCGTAGTCCTCGAGGTCGCCGTCGAACTCCTCGACCTTGCCGTCCGCGACCAGGAAGAAGTTGTCGGTGGTGCTCTTGAGCAGATGCCGATCGTGGGAAACCACCAGCACCGCGCCACTGAACTCCTGCAATGCCATGGTCAAAGCCAGGCGCATTTCCAGATCGAGGTGGTTGGTCGGTTCGTCGAGCAGCAACAGGTTCGGCCGTTCCCAGGCGATCAACGCCAGGGCCAGACGGGCCTTTTCGCCACCGGAGAAATTCAGCACCGGTTCGTCGATCCGCCCGCCCCGGAAGTCGAAACCGCCGAGGAAGTCGCGCAGGGTCTGCTCGCGTTCGGTCGGCGCCAGGCGCTGCAAATGCAGCAACGGGCTGGCCTTGGCATCCAGCGAATCGAGCTGATGCTGGGCGAAGTAGCCGACCACAGTGTTCTCGCCACGGGTCAGGCGCCCGGTCAGCGGTGACAGTTCACCGGCAAGGTTCTTGATCAGGGTCGATTTACCGGCACCGTTGGGGCCGAGCAAGCCGATCCGCGCGCCGGGGGTCAGTTGCAGCCGAACCTTCTCAAGGATGGTTTTTTCGCCGTAACCCAGGCGCGCATCGGACAGATCGATCAGCGGGCTGGAGATCTTGGTCGACTCGCGGAACACAAAATCGAAAGGCGAATCGACATGGGCCGCCGACAGCTCTTCCATGCGCTCCAGTGCCTTGATCCGGCTCTGGGCCTGACGGGCCTTGGTCGCCTGGGCCTTGAACCGGGCGATGTAGCTTTCCATGTGCGCACGTTGCGCCTGCTGCTTCTCGTAGGCCTGTTGCTGCTGGGCCAGGCGCTCGGCACGGGCGCGCTCGAACGCGGTGTAGCCGCCACGGTAGAGCACCAGCTTGCGCTGATCGACGTGGGCCACGTGATCGACCACCTCATCGAGGAAGTCCCGGTCGTGGGAAATCAGCAGCAAGGTGCCGGGGTAACTTTTCAGCCACTCTTCGAGCCAGATGATGGCGTCGAGGTCCAGGTGGTTGGTCGGTTCGTCGAGTAGCAGCAGGTCCGACGGACACATCAATGCCTGCGCAAGGTTCAGACGCATCCGCCAGCCACCGGAGAAATCTCCTACCTGACGATCCATCTGCTCATTGGTGAATCCGAGACCGGCCAGCAGCTTGCGCGCACGGGCATCGGCGGTGTAGCCGTCGGCGCTGTCGAGTTCGGCGTGCAGACGTGCCAGGGCAGCCCCGTCGTGAGCCTCTTCGGCGGCAGCCAGGTCACGCTGGACTTCGCGCAGGCGCAGGTCGCCGTCGAGCACGTAGTCGACCGCCAGACGTTCGAGGGTGTCGACCTCCTGGCGCATGTGGGCGATACGCCAGTCGGCCGGCAGCAGGCAGTCGCCCGAGTCCGGGTGCAACTCACCACGGAGCAAGGCGAACAGGCTGGATTTGCCGGCGCCGTTGGCACCGATGAGGCCGGCTTTATGGCCGGCGTGCAGGGTCAGCTCGGCGTCTTCTAGCAGACGTTGCGGGCCACGCTGTAAAGTCAGGTTCTGAAGTCGGATCATAATGGCGGCGGAGTCTACCAGCTTCGTCCGCAACTGGCGCGAGTAGCACGATGTCCTCTGACCTGTGGAGCTTTGCCCTTGCCGTCTACGCCCGTCCCGGCGTGGAAGAGGCCTGCCTGCGCCTGCAATCGGCGGGAGCCAATGTGTGCCTGATGCTGTGTGGTTTATGGCTGGAACAGCGCGATGCGACGTGTGACGAGGTGAGTGCCCGGCAGCTTCTGGAACTGACAGAGCCTTGGGACCGGGAAGTGGTGCAACCGTTACGCACATTACGCATGCAGTGGAAAACCCTGGCCGAGACCGATCCGGTGCTCAAGGGCATGCGCGAGCAGATCAAGGGATTGGAGCTGGAAGCGGAGCGTGCACTTCTGTCGCGACTTGAAGGCGCCGCGCAAGGCTGGAAGCGTAATTCGAAGGAATCGAGTGACTGGCTGGAGGTGCTGGCCGGCCCGGCGGCCAACCTGAACCGCGACGCGCTGCAAGTGCTGCGCGTCGCGGCGAGCGGCGCTTAGGAAGCGCTGCTCGGGTTGCTGGCGACGCTCGACGCCGGGGATGGCGTGGTGGCGGTGGTCGAGGTAGTGGCGGCGGATGCCGGTGCTGCGGCCGGAGCCGGGGTTGCCGGTGCGGCAGGTTTGGCAGCAGGCGTCGTGGCCGGTTTTGCTGCAGCTGGTTTTGCTGCTGGCTTGGCGGCAGCTGGCTTGGCGGCGGCAGGTTTTTTCACCGCAGGTTTTGCAGCAGGTTTCGCTGTTGGCTTGGCGGCCGGTTTGGCAGCGGTCGCTGGCTTGGCTGCGGTCGTTGCAGGCTTCGCGGCGGCAGCCGGTTTGGCAGCGGGTTTGGCCGCTGGTTTCACTGCCGCTTTGGCTGCAACCGGTTTGGCAGCAGCTTTTGCCGCAGGCTTGGCAGCAGCAGTTTTGGCGGCTGGTTTGGCAGCGGCTTTAACGGTCGGTTTTGCTGCCGGTTTGGCAGCTACTTTGGTGGCTGGCTTGGCAGCGGGTTTGGCAGCGGCAGTTCTCGCCGGAGCCGCTTTTGCAGCAGCGGTTTTCGCCACAGGTTTGGCAGCGGGTTTGGCCGCTGTGGTTTTAGCTGCAGGTTTGGCAGCACTGGCTGCTGCGGGTTTCCTCGCAGCTGGTTTGGCAGCGGCTTTAACGGCTGGTTTTGCAGGCGCTTTGGCCGGTGCTTTTGCAGCAGGTTTGGCAGCCGCTTTTTTCGCAGGTGCCGCTGCCGGCTTGGCCGAACGCAGAGACAGCGCCTTGCCGACGGCTTCCTGTACACGACCGACACCCTGGGCCAGTTTCAGGCTTTCCTGGGCATCGCGCTTGAGCTGCAGAATGTAGCTGCGGGTGTCGGACTGACGTTCCTTCAGCGCATCGAGCAGATCTTCCAGCTCCTTCACGGCAGCCTTGGCCTTGGTCTGCGCCTTGGCTTTGCCGGCTGCTGCCGCGTCCTGCAATTTGGTGCGGGATTTGTGCAGTTTCTCTTGCGCCTTGCCGCGTTGCTTTTCCAGTTTGGCGAGCAGTTTTTCAGCATCAGCCAGAGCTTGGGAGCAAGCGTTTTCCAGATGCTCGAGCAGGCTGCCCGAGAGTTGTTGGAGTAAATGCAACGGAGTGTTTACAGGCTTCTTGGTGGCCGACATGGTTTACCTCCTGGCTGACGTGAGTGCGGCTCATACTAGACCTCTGCTGCTACCGCCGCTAGGGCATGTTGACCGTAATGGAAGCACTCGGTTGCAGGCTCGCGAAAAACTTCTGCGCATTGGCAAAAGCAGTTCACCGTTGCAGACGTTCGCGCTGGCATAATCCACCGCAATTCAGGACGGAGAGTGCCCATGTCGCGCTACCTTTTTTTATCCCTCTGCATGATGTTTTCCGTGGCTCAGGCTGACGAAAAAACCACGGCGAACGATGCCCACGATCTGGCTTACAGCCTCGGCGCCAGCCTCGGTGAGCGACTGCGCCAGGAAGTGCCGCAGCTACAGCTCCAGGCATTGATCGAAGGCCTGCAGCAGGCTTATCAAGGCAAGCCTCTGGCACTGAGTGAAGCACGCATCGAGCAGATCCTGGCCGATCACGAATCGCAGACGGCCGAGCAGGCGACCATGCCTTCGACCGACGCCGCGATGGAGAACGAGCGACGCTTTCTCTCGGCAGAAAAAGCCAGGCCCGGTGTTAAAGAACTGGCGGATGGCATCCTGCTGACCGAACTGGCACCCGGCAATGGCGCGAAGGCGGGTCCCGACGGAAAGGTGCAGGTGTTGTATATCGGTCGTCTGCCGGACGGCACCGTGTTCGACCAGAACACTCAACCACAGTGGTTCAACCTCGACAGTGTGATCGCCGGATGGCGCACCGCCTTGCAAAACATGCCGGTGGGCGCGAAGTGGCGTCTGGTGATTCCATCGGATCAGGCTTACGGCGCCGACGGTGCCGGCGACCTGATCGCACCGTTCACACCGCTGGTGTTCGAAGTCGAGTTGCGCGGCGCGACCAGTTGATCACCCAATAAAAAAACGGTGCGTTGTTGGCGCACCGTTCTTGTGTCTTGCAGGGTCGGCTCAGGCCTGAACCGGATCTTCTTCCTTGTGGGCCGTATGCAGTACTTCGATCAGGCAGTCCTCCAGTTCGAAGCGCTCGTGGAGCAGCCCACCCAGCTCCTTGAATTTTTCGGCGACGCATTTGCCTTCATCACACAGGTCGTTGAAAGCGAGCAGTTTTTCCGTGATGACATCGATGCGCGGATAGATCGTCTCGGCCAGTTCAAGGCCGCGCTTGTCGTTGAAGGCCTTGGCCTCGCCCGTCAGCTGTTCGTAGATTTCGAAATGCCCGGCCGACACGTAATCGACCAACACTCCGCAAAACTCCTGCAAGGGTTTGCGATCCTCGGAGAGTGATTGAGGTTCGGCACCCAGCTTGTCATAGGCAGCGATCAGTTCCTCACGCTCCTGGAGCCAGCGGTCGATCAGCAGATGAACTCCACCCCAACGTTCCTGAGCATTCTGACAACTTTCGAGCATGGCGATCTCTCTTCCCTTGTGGGTCATGCTGCCCTGCACCTGCGCCTCCTTTTCGGTTGTTGCTTTGAGAGGCGGACAGACAGGGCGTCATCGAGCAACACGAATCCAATGACACGTGCGGGCCAGATTATGCCCGCGCGCCTATGGCTTCAAGGTACGCAGGAGAGAAAGTTCATACAAGTGTTTAATCCCTGACCAGCGCCCGATGCGACGGTTCGTCGCTGAGCGGTCGTTGCAGAGCGTTCCAGGCCAGCCGCAGCAATTGATAAATCGCCAGGATCGACATGGCGACGAAGAACAGCAGGCTCCACTCCGGAATGCTCAGATCGAACAACGTCCAGGACAATTGCGCGCAGTCCTCATTGTCATTGAACATCCGCCGCAGAGCGCAAAGCCAGGGCAGATGGCCGAACGACTCCTGGATGCCGGGCGAACACTGCGCCATGTGATGCAGCGAATCACTCTGCAGCAGTACCTGACGCCACGCGGCCATCGTGCCGCCGAGGCTGGCCGACAGTGCACCGAACCAGTAGAGCGATAGACCAAAACGCCTGGGTCCGTGCACGGCTGCCACTGCACAGCAGGCGATGAGGACACTCAGGAAAAGTCGCTGCACCAGACACAGACTGCACGGCATGAGGCCGACTGTGTATTCAAGGTAGTAGGAAGCTCCCAGCGCCAGGATTCCCGCCGTGAAAACCATAAAAAACAGGGAGCGTGAGCAGGTCGCCGACATGGCTAATCCGTAACAATAAAGACAGTGAGTAACGGTAGAGTAAAGGGCCTCGGCCTTTCAAGGCGGACCACTGACGACACTTCACCAGAAGTGTAGGGAAATCCCGACAGGCATGAGAGGAATGGGTGTAGTCCTATGTAGGACTTTGCCGAGGAAGGGGAAAAGCGATCACTATTCGGGCGAAAGTGCGAGCGAGGGAGCGTGCTCCCTCGCTGATTCAGGCATGCGCCTGGGCCGGCAACGGCGCGGCCAGCAAACGCTCATCCAGCAGACCGAGACCTTCCTGAAACAACTGATTGCTGCGCTCGGTATCGCCGAGTCGAGCCAACAATCGCGCCAGTTCGGCACAGGCTTCGGGATTGCGCTCGGTGCGCAGGCTGCTTTCCAGATAATCCCTCGCCTTGCCCCAAAGACTGGCTTGCAGACACAAGCGACCGAGGGTCAGCAACAGGCTCGGGTCCGCAGGGTGATCCTTGAGCCAGCCTTCGGCGGTCTGCAATTGACGCGCCGCATCGTTGCCACGCACCAGGCCATAAAGCCGCGCAAGATGACTGTCATACTTGCGCTTGAGGGCGCTGCGCAGCACTTCCTCGGCTTCGACCTGAGCACCCAGCTGACGCAGTTGCTCGGCATAGGCCAGAACCAGCGGCGGCTCCTGACGTTGCGACGAGCTCAGTTGTTGCCAGGCGCGATCGAGCGACTGCTGGCCAGCCTCGCCATCTTCTTCGCGATGCGCTGCCAGCGACAGATTCTTGCCCCAGGCGCGACGCTCCAGCTCGGCCAGTTCGGCGGGGGGCAGGACCTTGTCCTTGCGCAGTTCGGGCAACAGCCTGATGACGGCCGACCAATCACCTCGCTGTTGATGCAGACGCTGCAATTGACGCAGGGTCTGGACATTGTGCGGGTGACGCTCGCGCATGGCCTGCAGGGTCACCAGCGCGCCTTCGGTATCGCCGCGATCGGTCTGCAGTTGCGCGTGACTCAAGGCAATGGCCAGCTCGGCCTGTGGCTGACGCTCGAGGGCGCGCTCCAGCAACCGATCGCATTCTTCGTAGTTGCCTTGCTCATTGGCGGCACGGGCGGCACCGAGGTAATACAGCAACGGCTGGCGCTCGGCCTCCGCGGCCCGGTAGAGATGACGCTGGGCGCTGGCCCAGCGACCTTCGACAAGGTCCAGCTGGCCGTGCTCGATCGCCACTTGCACGCGGCGACTGCGGTTGCGGCGCGACCAGGGATTGACCACGCCACCGGAAGTCAGCACCAGTTCGACCAGTGCCTTGATACCCCAGATCAGTAGCCACAACACCGCGACCAGAGCCAGGGTCGCCCACAGGCTCGACTCATAGCGGAAGCTCTTGTAAGCCACCAGCACGTAACCGGAATGCTCGGCGATCGCCAGTCCGAGGGCTGCTGTCGCTGCGATGACCAGAAACACGATGACATACAGGCGTTTCATGGTGTGGCCTCCTGCGCGGTGGCAGCAGGTCTGGCGAAGGGCTTCACCGAGTCTTCAGCGTTGACGTTGCGACGCTCCAGATAAGCCTGCACCGCACTGAGGGTGCCTGCCAGATCCGGAGTGACAACCGTGACGGGTTGCTTGCTCAGCTCCGCCACCTGTTCGAGCATGATTTTGCTCTGCGGATTGTCCGGGTTGAAGTTGCCTTTGAGCACATCCCGCGCTTCAGTCAGGGCCTGGGTGTAGACCGCTGCCTGACCGTTGAGCGCCGCCCATTGCGCCTGCTCCAGCGACAGGCTGAGGGCCAGGCGCACCTGGCTCAGGCTCTGCCCGGCGAGCAGTGGCCGTACGTTCTTGTCGGCGTTGAAATCGATGCGGATGTAGCGCGAGATCTGGTCCCACCACTGCGCCCAGCGACTGGCACCGTCACCATCGGCGGTCAGGCCCAGCAACGAATCGCCACGATCCTTGTATTCGGGCGCCAGCTCGGTGAGCCCGATGACCTGATCGCGCAGCGCGCCCAGTTTCAGGAACAGACCGGTACGATCGGGCTGCTCGGTACTGCGCAACGCCACCAGGGTTTTCGCCACTTGCTCACGCGCGGCAAACGAACCCGGATCGTTTTGCTCCTTCAGGATATCGTCGGCACCCTGCACCAGTGCCTGAGCGCTGCTGATGTCCTGCAAGGCAGAGAGGCGCAGGCTCGCCAGACGCAGCAGATGCTCGGCCTCGGCCAGACGCCAGTCCTTGCGGCTTGCCCCGAGGACGGTTTCCAGACGCTGATTGAGGCGCTGCTGATCGCCCTGGAGCTGCGTCACCAGACGCTGGCGATCGGCGAGTTCGTCGGCGCCGGGCAATTGTGCCAGACGCTCGGTCAGACGCTGCTCGTTGAGCTTCAGGTTCTGGGCCTGATCATTCAACGCTTGCACCTGACTCAATTGCTCCTGGGTATTGGCTTGCAGGTGCTTCACCTGCCAGACACCCCAGCCACCCACCGCAACACCGGCGGCGCCCAGCAGCAGTGCGACAATGGCCAATCCGTTGCCTCGGCGCGGCTCGGCGACCGGTGGCGGTGCATCAACCGGTGCATCGATCACAGGTTGAACGTCATCTTTAGGCAAGGCTGTTTCGCTCACGTATCCATCCTTTGCATTAGAGAACGGGCACGGGGTGCTCCCGTAACGCCGTCAGCAAAGCCGCGGCACTGGCGCCGCGACAATCCACAACTGTTCGGGCCCCGGCGGCACGTGCCTGCTCGGCGACCCTTGGGCTTGGAACAAACAATGGCATCTGCGCAAGCGCCGGCCAGGTATCGCCGGCCAATTGGCGCAGGTGCTCAAAACCCTGTCCACTGCTGACCACCAGCCCGTTCAGGCGTTCCGCCGTAATCCGTCGGGGCAGTTCCTGCGGCGGATAGTCCGGCAGGTCACGGCGGTACAACTCCAGATACTCGACACTAGCACCAAGCGCGCGCAGGCGCTCGGCCAGCAGCTCGCGACCGCCCTCCCCGCGCAGGATCAATACCTGTGCGCCGGGCCGTGCAACGGCCTCGAGCAGACGGGGCAATTGCAGCAAGGCTTCGCTGTCATCGCCCTTGTCCGGGCAATGTGCATCGAGGTTCCGTTCCCGGAGTATCTGCGCTGTCGCCGCACCGACACTGAACCAGGGCAGAGTCGGCAGCGACGCCCCATCGACGTCAAGCAGTTGCACGGCGAGGCGCGCAGCCGGCTTGCTGACGACGATCACCGCGCTGTAACACGACAATCCGGAAAATGTCCGGCGCATTGTGTCAGAGACCGGCAGAGGGGCGATTTCCAAAAGCGGCAGGCAACTGCTGAAAATCCCCTGACCGGCCAGCACTTCGGCCAGCGCCTCGCAATCGTCGGCGGGGCGGGTCAGCAGCAGGCGCCAGCTGGTCACTCGTGGCCTGCCTCGCCATAGACTGCCTTGAGAATATCGTCGGCCCCCTGGCGAAGCAGATCTTCGGCAACCTGCACGCCCAGCGCTTCAGCGTCAGAGCGCGGCGCCCGGGCTTCAGCGCCCAGCAGCTTGCCGCCGCTCGGCTCTCCGACCAGGCCACGCAGCCACAATTGCTCGCCCTCAAGCACGGCGTAGCAGGCGATCGGCACCTGGCAACCGCCATTCAAGTGTTTGTTGAGGGCACGCTCGGCGCTCACACGGTCAGCGGTATCGGCGTGATGCAAAGGGGCGAGCAAGGCATGGATTTCGGTATCGGCACTGCGACATTCGATACCGACGGCGCCTTGGCCACCGGCCGGCAGGCTGTCGTCGACACTGATCGCCGAGGTGATGCGGTCTTCGAATCCCAGACGGATCAGGCCGGCCGCCGCGAGGATGATCGCGTCGTACTCGCCGGCATCGAGCTTGGCCAGGCGGGTATTGACGTTGCCGCGCAAGAAGCGGATTTCCAGATCGGGACGGCGCGTCAGCAATTGCGCCTGACGACGCAGGCTGGAAGTGCCGACGATACTGCCGGCGGGCAATGCATCCAAGCTTGAAAAGGTATTGGAAACAAAGGCGTCACGCGGGTCTTCGCGCTCGCAGATGCAGAACAGGCCGAGACCTTCGGGGAAGTCCATCGGCACGTCCTTCATCGAATGGACGGCGATGTCGGCTTCGTTTTCCAGCAGCGCGGTTTCCAGCTCCTTGACGAACAGTCCCTTGCCACCGATTTTCGACAGAGGGGAATCGAGCAGCTTGTCGCCGCGACTAACCATCGGCACCAGCGTCACCAGCAATCCCGGATGGGCCGCTTCCAGACGGGCTTTGACGTATTCGGCCTGCCAGAGGGCCAGTGCACTTTTGCGGGTGGCGATGCGGATTTCGCGAGAGGACATGGATCAATCCGTACTGAAAAGATACGGCGGATGATAACAGCTCAGCCAAATCCACTTTGACCTGAATCAGAAACGGCACGCCCTCCCTGGCCGGCAATGCCTGGTGAAAAGCACGAAGAACCACCCGCAGCCTGCGGATTAAAGCCCTTGCATCATTTTGCGCACGCCCGCCACATGGCGGCGGCTGACGATCAGCGCGTCACCGTTCAGGCCCTTGAGGAACAACTGGAAGTGGCCAAGGGGTGTGCGTTGCAGCCGTTCTATCCGGTCGCGGGCGACCAGTGCATTGCGGTGGATTCGCACGAAGCGCTCGCCGAACTCGTCTTCCAGCGCCTTGAGCGGCTCGTCCAGCAGGACTTCACCGCTTTCATGGCGCAAGGTCACGTATTTGTGGTCGGCAATGAAATACACCACCTGATCCAGCGGGATCAGTTCGATACCCTTGCGAGTGCGGGCGCTGATATGACTGCGTGGACCATTGCCGCTTTCCGCGGCAGGGCGGGTCAGGGCCGACAACTGAGCCCGATTCGGACGTTCGGCCTTTTTCAGGGCTTCCTGCAGATGTTCGGTTCGCACGGGTTTCACCACATGGCCCACGGCGCTGGCCTGCAGGGCCTCCAAGGGAAATTCATCGATACCGGAGCAGAACACCACGGCGGGTGGCGTTTCGCGTTCGCACAGGCGGGCAGCGACCTGCAGGCCATCGAGGCCCGGCATGCGGATATCGAGCAGCACGATATCCGGCTTGTGGCTGTCGATCAGTGCCAACGCCTCTTCGCCATTGGTGGCGCTGGGCTCCAGGACTGTGTAGCCCTCGAGCTCGCTCACCATTCGGGCGAGGCGCTCGCGGGCCAGTGGTTCGTCATCAACGATCAGGACATTCATATTGCGCTGGATTCCTGCGTGAGTCTCGCACAAGGATAGCGTAGACAAGTGGAGTGACGTCCGTCACCGCGATCCACGCTAAGACTAGCGCGAGCGCCAAAAAGTGCCGTACGTCGGCCGGCAATATTTGTCGATACCCGGGACGCGCCACTCAAGGCTCGCTGCTGTCTGCGTTTTACGCAGGGTATGCCGATGGTCAAAACACCCACCCCTCTCTTCTTATAGTCGGCGGCTGAACCTTTGCACGTTCCACAGTCGCGCCGACCCTTAGTCCAACTGTAGACGCTCGCCGGGCCGATATTGCTCAATCGGAAAATATCCTTGCGCAAATCCCCCGGAACCGGCGGAGACTATGAACGCAGAGATGAGAAAAAAACGTATCGACCAGTGTCAGCGACAGGATTGGCAACCCTGTTATTATCCGCGCCAGCGTTTCACGCCTTCTTTCTTCAAGCCGATACGAGCGAATTCATGAGCACTGACAAGACCAATCAGTCCTGGGGCGGCCGCTTCAGTGAACCCGTCGACGCCTTCGTCGCCCGCTTCACCGCCTCCGTCACTTTCGACCAGCGCCTGTATCGCCACGACATCATGGGCTCGATCGCCCATGCCACCATGCTGGCCAAAGTCGGCGTGCTGACGGATGCCGAGCGCGACAGCATCATCGATGGCCTGAAGACCATCCAGGGCGAAATCGAAGCCGGCCAGTTCGACTGGCGCGTGGACCTCGAAGACGTGCACATGAACATCGAGGCACGCCTGACCGACCGCATCGGCATCACCGGCAAGAAGCTGCACACCGGCCGCAGTCGCAACGACCAGGTTGCCACCGACATCCGCCTGTGGCTGCGTGACGAGATCGACCTGATCCTGGCCGAGATCACCCGCCTGCAAAAAGGCCTGCTGGAACAGGCCGAGCGTGAAGCCGCGAGCATCATGCCGGGCTTCACTCACCTGCAGACCGCCCAGCCCGTGACCTTCGGGCACCACATGCTGGCCTGGTTCGAAATGCTCAGCCGCGACTACGAACGTCTGGTCGATTGCCGCAAGCGCACCAACCGCATGCCGCTGGGCAGCGCCGCACTGGCCGGCACCACCTACCCGATCGACCGGGAATACACCGCACAACTGCTGGGCTTCGACGCCGTCGGCGGCAACTCGCTGGACAACGTCTCCGATCGTGATTTCGCCATCGAATTCTGCTCGGCCGCCAGCATCGCGATGATGCACCTGTCGCGCTTTTCCGAAGAGCTGGTGCTGTGGACCAGCGCGCAGTTCCAGTTCATCGATCTGCCGGACCGTTTCTGCACCGGCAGCTCGATCATGCCGCAAAAGAAAAACCCCGACGTGCCGGAACTGGTACGCGGCAAGACCGGCCGGGTGTTCGGCGCACTGACGGGCCTGCTGACCTTGATGAAAGGCCAGCCGCTGGCCTACAACAAGGACAACCAGGAAGACAAGGAACCGCTGTTCGACGCCGCCGATACCCTGCGCGACTCGCTGCGTGCGTTTGCCGACATGATCCCCGCGATCAAACCGAAACAAGCAATCATGCGTGAAGCGGCGCTGCGCGGCTTCTCCACCGCCACGGACCTTGCCGACTACCTGGTTCGCCGTGGCCTGCCGTTCCGTGACTGCCACGAGATCGTCGGCCACGCGGTGAAGTACGGCGTCGATACCGGCAAGGATCTGGCCGAAATGAGCCTGGAAGAACTGCGTCGGTTCAGCGACCAGATCGAACAGGACGTGTTTGCCGTGCTGACCCTGGAAGGCTCGGTGAATGCCCGTGATCACATCGGCGGCACCGCGCCGGCGCAGGTCAAGGCTGCTGTTGCTCGCGGTCAGGCGTTGATCGCCAGCCGCTGAAAGCCAAAAGCATCGCGAGCAAGCTCGCTCCCACAGGTTTTGCGTAGAACACACAATCGTGATTCACACAAAGCCTTGTGGGAGCGAGCTTGCTCGCGAATGCGGCCCTCAGAACAGCAATAATTACTTCTTCGCTGCGATCATCGCCAAAAACGCAGGCATCGCCGCTTCCTTGTCCGCTGCAATCTTCTGCACATGCGGATTCTGTTCAAGTCGCTCCAGCAACGCCTTGGCCTCCGGCATGTCCGCCAGCAGATCCAGACCGAACAGCTTGTGCCCCACCGCGACCGCCAGCGGCACGCTGTAGAGGAAGTACAGATCCGCGATGCTCAGGCTGTCGCCCGCCACATACGGGGCGAACTTGCCATGACGGCCCAGTGCTGCGAACCCCAACAACAATTCAGCCTTGGTTTTTTCCTTGATCGCCTCCGGCAGCACCGCGCCGAAAAACGCTTCGCCATAACAGGCACGGGCCGGCAATTCGATATACAGCTCGATTTCCTTGGCTACCGCCAGCACCTGCGCCCGGGCGAACGGTTCGGTCGGCAGCAGCGGAACACCCTTCTGGGTGGTTTCAAGGTATTCGAGCATCACCATCGTTTCATTGATGTAGCCCCCTTCGGCGCCCAGCACCGGCACCTTGCCACGCGGGCTGATGGCCAGAGACTCCGGCGTGGACGTCGGGTAGAAGGTGACTTCCTCGAACGGCAGCCCCTTTTCCATAAGCGCCAGTTTGACCATGTTGTAGTAATTGCTGACTGAGAATCCGTAAAGCTTGAACATCACATAGCCTCCAGGCCGTGCGGGGTGGGCAGTGCCTGTTTATAGATCGCTCCGGGGAATCCCGCCAGCAGCATCACGCCGCTGAATGCGGGTAAACTGACGCCTTTCCTTGAGGAGCCTGCCATGAGCGAGCCGACAGACATCGATAACGACGACGAAGCGTTCACCGAGAGCACGTTGATCGAAGCCATCGAAAACCAGATCGAAAGCGACAACCCGCCCGCGGCCAAGGCGACGTTCAACAAACTGACCCTGGTCGGTTACGAGCGTGAAGACATCCTGAACATGATGGCCCACGTGCTGGCGTACGAAATCGACGCCATGCTTGACGAAGACCGCGCGTTCAATACCGAATGGTACGAAGCCGCCCTTCGCGCCCTGCCTGAATTGCCGCCGGAAAAGCCGTAACCGCATACCCCGGCCGTGGGAGCCGTCCCCGCTCCCACACAATTTGTCACCCTTCCAACCGGCCTTCTCCCGGCCCCTGACTACACTGGAATCCACCCCCGGGACAAAAACCCTGGCGCACACTGGACAGGCCGCGCCGGCAGGTTCACCTTAGGGGCGCTGTCGTTCAATTCCTAGAAAGTCTGGAGTCCTTATGTCGCTTACCCCTGAGTTGGTTGCCGAACTGGAAGTCCTCGCACTCTTCAACCTGGACAGTTCCCAGGAAGGTCTGAAAATCCATCAGACCGCTGCCCCGAAACATATCGCTGCTGCCAAACGCCTCTACGAAAAAGAACTGACCGACCAGCCTGATGGCGGTTATCTGACCAGCCTCGGTCGCGATGCCGCGCAGAACGTGCAAACCGTACTGACAATTCTCAAAGAGCAACAAACCGCCTGATTTTCCCCACTTTGCCCACGGAAACCTCTGCCAAGGGTTTTCCGCGGGCCGGCTTGAGCCACCGTCGGCGTCGCGCGGTGGAAATCTGGCGTCAAAAAACAAATTCAGCTTAATGCTCGCGCTGCACAGGCGCTAAACTCCCTCGCATTCCGTGACCCCTGCCTCCGTGCCCTTCGAGCCGGTTTGAGCCGACATGACCCGCACCCATGAAATCCGCCCCGACCTGGACGAGGGAATCGACCGCAAGGTACTCAGCCAGCTGCGCGCACGCTTTCTGAAACTCAACGATGGCCGCCTGAACCGGGCGCGGGAAGGTCTGTCGACACGCCAGCAAAGCGTGCTGACCTTGCTGCCACTGTTTTTTCACGTCAATCATCCGCTGTTGCCCGGCTATGTCTCGGGCAGCACGCCCGCCGGACTGTCGAATTACGAGCCGGATGCCGATGCACTCGCCGAAGCCCAGCGGCTGACCCGCTCGTTCTCCTACAAACCGCGCCACGGCAGCAACCCGCCACGACCGATTCACGGCCTGTTCCTGATGGGCAGCCTCGGCACCCTCGCCCAGGCCGACCAGAGCGACATGGACGTGTGGGTCTGCCACGCACCCGACCTGAGCGACAGCGAACTCGCCGAACTGCGCAAGAAATGCCAGCTGCTCGAAGCCTGGGCAGCGAGTCAGGGCGCGGAGGCGCATTTCTTCCTGATCGACCCGGTGCGTTTCGTCAAGGGCGAGCGTGATACCCGGCTCAGCTCCGAAGATTGCGGCACCACCCAGCATTACCTGCTGCTGGACGAGTTCTACCGCACTGCGATCTGGCTGGCCGGACGTACGCCGATCTGGTGGCTGGTGCCGGTCTACGAAGAGCGGACGTACGACCAGTACACCCACACGCTGATCTCGAAACGTTTCATCCGTAACGATGAAACCCTCGATCTGGGACCTCTGGCGCACATTCCGCCCGGCGAGTTCGTCGGTGCCGGTCTCTGGCAGTTGTTCAAGGGCATCGAATCGCCTTACAAGTCGGTGCTCAAGCTGTTGCTGATCGAGGTCTATGCCAGCGAGCATCCACAAGTTCAGTGCCTGAGCCTGCGCTTCAAAGCGGCGGTATTTGCCAACAGACTCGACCTCGACGAACTGGATCCGTACATGGTGATTTACCGTCGGATCGAGGAATACCTCACCGCCCGCAACGAACCGGAACGGCTGGAACTGGTGCGACGGGCGCTGTATCTGAAGGTCAACCGCAAGCTCACCGGAAACAGTCGCACCCAGAGCTGGCAACGCTCGCTGCTGGAAAGACTGGCCGGCGAATGGCACTGGGACCAGCGGCAACTGGCTTTGCTCGACAGCCGCAGCCAATGGAAAGTGCGCCAGGTCGGCACCGAGCGCCGGGCTCTGGTCAACGAGCTTAACTACAGCTATCGCTTCCTGACCCAGTTCGCCCGCTCCGAACAGACCGTCAGCCTGATCAACAAGCGCGATCTCAACGTTCTCGGCCGGCGCCTGTACGCCGCGTTCGAACGCAAGGCCGACAAGGTCGAGTTCATCAACCCCGGCATCGCCCCGGACCTGGCCGAAGACACCCTGACCCTGGTGCAGTCACCGAACAAAAAGGAACACGGGCAAACCCAGTGGGGCCTGTACAACGGCAGCCTGACGGCGCTGGAGTGGGAACACTTCGCGCCGATCAAGCGCTGCCGCCATCTGCTGGAGCTGCTGACCTGGTGCCACCGCAACGGCGTGATCGACAGCAGCACCCGACTGGCCCTGCATCCGGGCACCAGTGATCTGAGCGAATTCGAGCTGTTCAATCTGCTCGGCAGCCTGCAACAGAGCATCGCCCTGCCCTTGCCGACCGTCGCCGAAGAAGCGTTGCTGCGCGCCAGCGTGCCGAGCGAAGTGCTGATGCTGGTGAATGTCGGGGTCGATCCGCTCAAGCACCATCGCGACCTGAACATTCTGATGACCACCGAGCGCACGGATTCGCTGAGCTATGCCGGCGTGCGCGAAAACCTCGTACTGACGCTGGATCAGGTCACGCTCAACAGCTGGAACGAAGTGCTGGTCAACCGCTTCGACGGCCCGCATGCGCTGCTCGACTGCCTGCGCGACTACCTCAACAACCTGCCGCGCGGACCGCAACAGCCGTCGCTTCGAGTGCGTTGTTTCTGCCACAACCGCGCGCAGTTCATCGCCCGCCGGGTGGAAGAGATCGTCGATACCGCGCAGAACCTGCTGCTCAGCGACCTGAATCACCGCTACCTGATTCAGGTGCAACAGCATTACCACGTGCTGGAACTGGTGCCGGGCCAGGTCAGCCATGTCGCCCTCGCCACCCTGCCCGCGCTGCTCGATTACCTGGGCGAGGAGCAACCGCGCTACAGCCCCTTGCATCTGGATCCGATGGCGCTGGAAGACCACGACCTCGCGCTCGTCCTGCCGATGGGCCAACCCGAATGCATTCAAGTGTTCTACCGGATCACCGAACAGACGGCCGAGCTGTATGTGCTCGACGAATTCAATGCGTTGTGGCAACAACACTTGCCGTACCACGACGAGCAAAGCCTGCTGGTGCCCTTGCAGCGGTTCCTGCAATCGATCCAGTTCCGGCGCGAAGCGCTGCTGCCGATGGATTCAGGCCATGCCGCCGGCCTTGAAATCCTGTATTACCAGTTACTGCCGTCAGGCCCGGGACGTGCGCGTCGGGTCGAAATGCGTCCGCCGCCACAGACGCCGGCCGACAAACCGTTCTACGACGTGCAGGCGATCGTCGGCAAGGCCGCACCTGGCGAGGTGCAGGTCACGTTGTACTGCAATCAGCGAGAATTCTGCGAACTGGAACATGGCGACCAGCTGTTCAGCGTGGTCGCCCGGGAAATCGTCGGCCAGCGTCGGGAAACCGAGCGCTACCGCTGCTACATCACCGACCTGGACCTGTCGGGTGTGATCGGTGACGGGCAGAGTTCGAGCAATCTGTATCTGCGTTACAAGGCCGACCTGGAACGCGCCCTGAACGAGGCGCTCGAGCAGGTCTGAGGCAGGCTCACTCGGGGAAATCGCCACCGTTGGCCGGTTGCGATTCGACTTCCAGCAAAGTCAGCTTCAGGGTCTTGCCGCCCGGTGCCGGCCAGTCGATGTGCTGGCCGACCTTCAGGCCCAGCAGCGCACTGCCGACCGGGGCCAGGATCGAAATCTTGCCTTCGTCGGCGTTGGCGTGTTTCGGGTAGACCAGCGTCAGGTGGTAGTCCTTGCCACTGCCTTCTTCGCGACAGTGCACTCGGGAATTCATCGTCACCACATCGGCGGGCACTTCATCGTGGCCGACCAGGGTATCGGCGCGATCCAGTTCGGTTTGCAGCGCAATCACGCCCGGCAGCGTGTCATCCAGGCTGTCGATCAGGCGCTCCAGACGTTGCACGTCCAGACGGGTAAGGGTGATGGAAGGTGCGGTCATGATCCGGGCAGACTCCTTTCTTCTGCACACAAAAAAAGCAAAACCCCGCCACAAAAGACGGGGTTTATACCAGGCCTCGATGGGTTGAGGCGTGTTCGGACACTATCACAGCTCAAAGAATATACAAGCTACGTCCCGCAGAGCTGCCTGCGCCGGGCCGCTTGTTCGCAGATCACCCGACGGCGCTCGTCATCGGCCGAACGCCATTCGCGGATGTCTTCGACATGGCGCATGCAGCCGAGACAGACCTTCTGTTCATCCAGCCGACAGACGCCGGTACATGGCGATGGCACTGCCGGACTGACATTGCTGTAGAGCGGTTTGGCAGGACGTGGCGCGGTGCTCATCTCAGATTTCGTCGAAATCGAGTTTCTCGCCGGCGCGCTCCCAGACGATGCGTTCCAGCATTTCGCCCAGCAACTCTTCGGTCTTTTCGCAGACCCACTTGCCGGCCTGCTCGTCATAGTCGAAATGGAAACCACCGGAACGGTCGGCCAGCCATAGCTGACGCAGAGGTTCCTGACGACTGAAGATCAACTGGCTGCCGTTGTCGAACTTGACAGTCAGCACACCGGCCGAGTTCTCCATGTCCAGATCCAGGCCACTTTCATCAAAGATGTCCTCCAACGCCTGCTGGGTGGCGTCGACCAGATCATGGAAACGGGCTTCGGACAAACTCATTGCGGCAACCTCAAAAAATGTCTGATCAGGCTCAAGCGCCGCAAGATACGGACGCGGCCGGCCGATTGCAAAGGATAACGACCAATCCCCCTGCCTGCACGCGCTTCGGGCAAGCCCCGCCGGACGGGGACCCCGTCGCATAGGCAAGCTGACGGGTGGCCGGTATACTCCGGCGCAATTAACGCATTTTCAAGGATTTCGCCATGAAGCGCCTGATCTCTTCCATCGCTGCGATCGTCGCGGTTGCCTGCCTCGTTTCGGCCTGCGGTCAGAAAGGCCCGCTGTACCTGCCCGATGAAGATCAGGATCCGGCCGCACAAGCCCAGTCTTCGCAGAAGCCTGTCTCCAAGGCACACAAGCACGACGTCTACTAAGGGATCGCCATGGACGCTTTTAACTACCGTGGCGGGGAGCTGTTCGCGGAAGGTGTGGCGCTGTCCGCCATCGCCGATCGCTTCGGCACACCGACCTACGTCTACTCCCGCGCCCACATCGAGGCCCAGTACCTGGCCTACGCCGATGCGCTGGCCGGCATGCCGCACCTGGTGTGTTTCGCGGTCAAGGCCAACTCCAACCTCGGCGTGCTGAATGTCCTGGCCCGCATCGGCGCCGGTTTCGACATTGTCTCCCGTGGCGAGCTGGAGCGCGTGCTGGCGGCCGGGGGCAGCCCCGACAAGATCGTGTTCTCCGGTGTCGGCAAGACCCGTGACGACATGCGTCGCGCGCTGGAAGTCGGCGTGCATTGCTTCAACGTCGAATCCACCGACGAGCTGGAGCGCCTGCAAGTGGTCGCCGCCGAGCTGGGCGTTCGTGCACCGATTTCCCTGCGCGTGAACCCGGACGTCGACGCCGGCACCCACCCGTACATTTCCACCGGTCTCAAAGAGAACAAGTTCGGCATCGCCATCGCCGACGCCGAAGACGTGTACGTGCGTGCCGCGCACCTGCCGAACCTGGAAGTGGTCGGTGTCGATTGCCATATCGGCTCACAACTGACCACCCTGCCACCGTTCCTCGACGCCCTCGATCGCCTGCTCGATCTGGTGGACCGCCTGGGCGATTGCGGCATCCACTTGCGCCACATCGATCTCGGTGGTGGCCTGGGTGTGCGTTACCGCGATGAAGAGCCGCCGCTGGCTGCCGACTACATCAAGGCCGTGCGCGAACGTCTCGACGGTCGCGATCTGGCGCTGGTGTTCGAACCGGGCCGCTTCATCGTCGCCAACGCCGGTGTGCTGCTGACGCAGGTCGAATACCTCAAGCACACCGAGCACAAGGATTTCGCCATCGTCGATGCGGCGATGAACGACCTGATCCGCCCGGCCCTTTACCAGGCCTGGATGGACGTCACGGCGGTCAAGCCGCGCGACACCGCCGCACGCAAGTACGACGTGGTCGGCCCGATCTGCGAGACCGGCGACTTCCTCGCCAAGGATCGTGAACTGGCGCTGGAAGAAGGTGACCTGCTGGCCGTGCATTCAGCCGGGGCCTACGGCTTTGTGATGAGCTCCAACTACAACACTCGCGGCCGTGCCGCCGAAGTGCTGGTAGATGGCGATCAGGTATTCGAAGTGCGTCGCCGCGAGACCGTGGCCGAGCTGTTTGCCGGCGAAAGCCTGCTGCCGGAGTAACCCCATGCTGCTGCGTTTTACCAAGATGCACGGCCTGGGCAATGACTTCATGGTCCTCGACCTGGTCAGCCAGCACGCGCACATTCAGCCCAAGCACGCAAAAATGTGGGGTGACCGGCACACCGGCATCGGTTTCGACCAGTTGCTGATCGTCGAGGCACCGAGCAATCCGGACGTGGACTTCCGTTACCGGATCTTCAACTCCGACGGCTCCGAAGTGGAGCAGTGCGGCAACGGTGCACGCTGCTTCGCCCGCTTCGTGCTCGACAAGCGTCTGACCGCCAAGCGGCGAATTCGCGTCGAGACCAAGGGCGGCATCATCGAACTGGACGTCCGTAACGACGGCCAGATCGGTGTGAACATGGGGGCCCCGCGCCTGCTGCCGGCGGAGATTCCGTTCCAGGCGGACGAACAGGCCCTGAGTTATCAGGTCGACGTCGACGGTACGCCGGTCGAGCTGGCGGCGGTGTCGATGGGCAATCCCCATGCCGTCCTGCGTGTGCAGGACATCAATACCGCACCGGTGCATGAACTGGGGCCGAAAATCGAACACCACCCGCGCTTCCCGGCACGGGTCAACGTCGGTTTTCTCCAGGTCATCGACCGTCACCGCGCACAACTGCGCGTCTGGGAACGCGGTGCCGGGGAAACCCAGGCCTGCGGTACCGGCGCCTGCGCGGCGGCTGTAGCTGCGATCAGCCAGGGGTGGATGGATTCGCCACTATTGATCGACCTGCCGGGCGGGCGCCTGTCCATCGAATGGGCAGGCCCCGGCCAACCGGTGTTGATGACCGGTCCGGCAGTGCGTGTATACGAAGGACAAGTGCGTCTTTGAGTGAGCAGAAGCCATGACTGACAAGCCTCAGGTACCCGCCCGAAAGTCCACTGAAACAGCACCCGAAAGCCTGGAGGCGGCAGCGGTTGCCGCGTACCTGGAGGCTCATCCGGATTTCTTCGTAGAACATGAAGAACTGCTGCCGTCCCTGCGCATCCCCCATCGCCGCGGCGATACCGTGTCGCTGGTCGAGCGCCAGATGTCCATTCTGCGCGACCGCAACATCGAGATGCGCCACCGCCTCTCGCACTTGATGGACGTGGCCCGGGACAATGATCGTCTGTTCGAAAAGACCCGTCGCCTGATCCTCGCGCTGATGGATGCAGCCACATTGGAAGACGTAGTGATCAGTGTCGAAGACAGCCTGCGCCAGGATTTCCAGGTGCCCTTCGTCAGTCTGATCCTGCTGGGTGACAACCCGGCTCCGGTCGGTCGCTGGGTCACTCACGCCGACGCGCAGACCGCCATCGGCGGCCTGCTTACCGAAGGCAAGAGCGTCAGCGGCAGCCTGCGTGAACACGAACTGGACTTCCTGTTCGGCGAAGAGCAGCGCAAACAGATCGGCTCCGCCGCCGTGGTCGCGGTCAGCCACCAGGGTATCCACGGAATTCTGGCCATCGCCAGCCGTGACCCGCAGCATTACAAGAGCTCGGTCGGCACCCTGTTTCTCAGCTACATCGCTGAAGTGATGGGCCGCGTGCTGCCACGGGTCAACAGTTCTCTGCGCTCGGTACGCTGAACATGGAACGACAACTGGACGCTTACTGCGAGCACCTGCGCAGTGAGCGGCAGGTGTCGCCGCACACGCTGTCGGCTTACCGCCGCGACCTCGATAAAGTCCTGGGCTGGTGCAACAAACAGAACGTCGGAAGCTGGCAGGCTCTGGATATCCAGCGCCTGCGCAGCCTGATCGCCCGCCTGCATGCCCAGGGCCAGTCCTCACGCAGTCTGGCGCGTCTGCTGTCATCGGTGCGCGGGCTCTATCACTATCTGAATCGCGAAGGCCTCTGCGATCACGACCCGGCCACCGGCCTGACACCGCCCAAAGGCGAACGACGCCTGCCGAAAACCCTCGATACCGACCGAGCGCTGCAACTGCTTGAAGGCGCGGTCGAGGACGATTTTCTGGCCCGACGCGACCAGGCGATTCTGGAGCTGTTCTATTCATCCGGCCTGCGTCTGTCAGAGCTGACCGGGCTCAATCTCGATCAGCTCGATCTCGCCGACGGCATGGTTCAGGTGCTCGGCAAGGGCAGCAAGACACGTCTGTTGCCGGTCGGCCAGAAAGCCCGGGAGGCCCTGGAGCAATGGCTGCCACTGCGGGCACTGAGCAACCCGGCGGACGACGCGGTGTTCGTCAGCCAGCAAGGCCGGCGCCTCGGCCCGCGTGCGATTCAGGTGCGGGTCAAACTGGCCGGCGAGCGCGAACTGGGGCAGAACCTGCACCCGCACATGCTGCGGCACTCTTTCGCCAGCCACTTGCTGGAGTCCTCCCAGGACCTGCGCGCGGTGCAGGAACTGCTCGGCCACTCGGACATCAAGACCACCCAGATCTACACCCACCTGGACTTCCAGCACCTGGCGGCGGTCTACGACAGCGCCCACCCAAGGGCCAAACGCATGAAAGGCGACGATTCATGAGTATCCAGTTGATCACCTTCGACCTCGACGACACCTTGTGGGACACCGCTCCGGTGATCGTCAGCGCCGAAGCGGTTTTGCGTGAATGGCTGGGCGAACATGCGCCGAATCTGGGCGCGGTGCCGGTGGAGCATCTGTGGTCGATCCGCGAGCGCGTGCTGGCCAGCGAACCGGGACTCAAGCACCGCATCAGCGCGCTGCGGCGCCGTGTGTTGTTTCATGCGCTGGAAGAAGCCGGGTACGCCCACATTGAGGCCTCGGAGCTGGCGGACAAGAGTTTTGAAGTGTTTCTGCATGCGCGGCACCAGATCGAGGTGTTCCCGGAGGTCGAGCCGATCCTGGAAACCCTCGCCAGACACTACGCCCTCGGCGTGGTCACCAACGGCAATGCCGATGTGCGACGCCTCGGCCTGGCGGACTACTTCAAGTTCGCCCTGTGCGCCGAAGACATCGGCATTGCCAAGCCGGATGCGCGGCTGTTCCATGAAGCCCTGCAGCGCGGTGGCGTGAGCGCCGAGGCGGCGGTGCATATCGGCGATCATCCGGGAGACGACATTGCCGGCGCGCAGCAGGCGGGATTGCGGGCGATCTGGTTCAACCCGGCGGGCAAGCCGTGGGAAGCGGAGCGTCTGCCGGATGCCGAGATTCGCAGCCTCAACGATTTGCCTGCCGTGCTCGCCCGCTGGAATGCTGCCTCCAACTGACATATGAACCCTGTGGGAGCGAGCCTGCTCGCGAATGCGATCTGTCGTTCAAATTGATGCTGACCGGCCCGCCGCTTTCGCGAGCAGGCTCGCTCCCACAAGGTAACCGCGTTCACTCCAGTTACTGGATTCCAGGCATGAAAAAGCCCGCAGCGACGGCGGGCTTTTTCAGCAAGCGAGCGACACGCCTCAGATCGGGCGGCTGCCGTACTTGTTGTCCGGCTTCTTGGGCGGATCGGCGACCACGTTGGCCTCCACTTCCTGAACCTTGCCACCGCGCGCAAGGAACTCTTCCATGGCCTTGGCCAGGGCATCGCGCTCCTTGTTCTTGGCTTCGATGCTCGGCATCTCGTCGACCGACACTGCAGCCTTGGCCTTGCCTTTGGCTACCGGGGCCGGCGTATCGTCACCGCCATCGTCTTCGGCAACGTCATCCGCTGCCGCTTCCAGACCCTCATCGGCCTCGTCTTCATCGCCTACTTCGAGGTCGTCGTTTTCCAGATCATCGTCGCTCATGTTCTACCTCATGACTTGCGAAAAGCAGATTAGTTATAGACCAGCTTTGGCGACTGTCGAAAGCCGCCGTAAAAAAATCGACAACCATTGGTGACCAACGGTTTATGCCTCTTCACCGTACAAGGTGGCGAGGACTTTGCGGGCACCGCCATGATCGCGATGCTCGCCCAGATAAACGCCTTGCCAGGTGCCCAGTGCCAGACGACCCGCCGAAACCGGCAGGCTGATCTGGCAACCCAGCACGCTGGCCTTGAAGTGCGCCGGGAGGTCGTCCAGGCCTTCGTCGTTATGCTCATAGCCGTCTGCTCCTTGTGGGATCAGACGATTGAAAAATCGTTCGAAGTCGCGACGTACCGCCGGATCGGCGTTCTCGTTGATGGTCAACGACGCCGAGGTATGCTGCAGCCACAAATGCAACAGACCGACCCGGCATGCCTTGAGTTCAGGCAGCCCGGCAAGCAACTCTTCCGTTACCAGATGAAAGCCCCGGGGCCGTGCCCGCAGGGTTATCAGAGTCTGTTGCCACATACAGTTCTCCGCACGTTCGGGGCGCATTCTAGCGCGCTCTGAAAAAAAACAAAGGCCCTAATATTCCTTCAATGGTGTAAGCCATTGGCCGCAGAAAAACACCCGTCGTAAACACGACCAAAGCCGTACGAGAATTCCATTCAGCCACATCAGGGATGACAAATTCCGGACAAAAAAATGCCCGGCGAACCGGGCAAGTTTTTAGAGGCGCGTGCTTACAGGTTGTAGCCGCGTTCGTTGTGTTGTGCCAGATCCAGGCCCACCGACTCTTCTTCCTCAGTGGCGCGCAGTCCCATCACGGCATCCAGCACCTTGAGGATGATGAAGGTGACGATCGCGGTGTAGATCACCGTGAAACCGACGCCCTTGCACTGAATCCAGACCTGGGAAGCGACATCGGTGACAGTGCCGAAACCACCCAGCGCCGGAGCGGCGAACACACCGGTCAGGATCGCACCGAGAATACCGCCGATCCCGTGCACGCCGAAGGCATCCAGCGAGTCGTCATAACCGAGTTTGCGTTTCAGGCTGGTGGCGCAGAAGAAGCACACCACGCCCGCGGCCAGACCGATGATCAGCGAGCCCATCGGGCCCACAGTGCCGGCCGCCGGAGTGATTGCCACCAGACCGGCAACCACGCCCGAAGCGATACCCAGTGCGCTTGGTTTGCCGTGGGTGATCCACTCGGCGAACATCCAGCCCAGTGCAGCGGCGGCGGTTGCGATCTGAGTGACCAGCATCGCCATGCCGGCAGTGCCGTTGGCCGCAGCAGCGGAACCGGCGTTGAAACCGAACCAGCCGACCCACAGCATCGCCGCGCCCATCAGGGTGTAACCAAGGTTGTGCGGCGCCATCGGGGTGGTCGGGAAACCTTTGCGCTTGCCCAGCACCAGGCACGCCACCAGACCGGCGATACCGGCGTTGATGTGCACCACGGTGCCACCGGCGAAGTCGAGCACGCCCCAGTCACCCAACAGCGAACCCGGACCGCTCCAGACCATGTGCGCAATCGGCGCGTAAACCAGGGTGAACCAGACCCCCATGAACACCAGCATCGCGGAGAACTTCATGCGCTCGGCGAAGGCACCGACGATCAGCGCCGGGGTGATGATGGCGAAGGTCATCTGGTAGGTGACGAATACGGCTTCCGGGAACAGCGCGGTCGGGCTGGTGATGCTGGCCGGCGTGATGCCCGCGAGGAAAGCCTTGCCCAGGCCACCGACGAAGGAGTTGAAGTTGACGACGTTGGCTTCCATCCCGGTGGTGTCGAACGCCATGCTGTAGCCATAAATGAACCACAGGATGGTGACCAGGCCGGTAATGGCGAAGCACTGCATCATCACGGAAAGAATGTTTTTCGACCGCACCATGCCGCCGTAGAACAGCGCGAGGCCCGGAATGGTCATGAACAGCACGAGGGCTGTGGAGGTCAGCATCCAGGCAGTATCGCCGGAATTGAGGACTGGAGGCGCCACCGGATCTGCCGCCAAAGCCAGGCCGGGCATTACGATGGACAACAGGGCGCCTAGCCCTGCGAATTTACGCAGAGTCATATTGTTTTCTCCTGGGGCGTTGGGTTTGTGGCGGCGCTTAGATCGCGTCGGTATCGGTTTCGCCGGTACGGATGCGAATCGCCTGTTCCAGATTGACCACGAAGATCTTGCCGTCACCGATCTTGCCGGTGTTGGCAGCCTTGGTTATCGCCTCGATAACCCGATCCAGATCCTTGTCGTCGATGGCCACGTCGATTTTCACCTTGGGCAGAAAATCGACCACATATTCCGCGCCGCGATACAGCTCGGTGTGACCCTTCTGCCGGCCGAAGCCTTTGACTTCAGTAACGGTAATGCCCTGCACGCCGATTTCGGACAGCGACTCGCGCACGTCGTCCAGCTTGAACGGCTTGATGATGGCAGTGACTAGCTTCATGAAACTCTCTCCCGAATTGGTGGACTTGCCCCAGGAAAACAAACCCGACTCAAGTCTAAGCGCAGTGCCTGGCTTTGTAACGCATCGTCGGCCCTACCCGCCCGACTGACGCCAGCTAACCGCTCCCGACGAAACTCCCCGTCCCGTCCGGCGCACTGCATTCGTCACAGCGACTGCATCAGTGCATGGGTCACTACCGACTAAGCAGAAAGCTTGCCATCTCGCCAAAATCCCCTGATTTCAATCCCTTGGCCGCGGCCGTCGATGCCATCACCGAAATGGCACACGGGATACGCACAACAACGGTGCGCAACCGTTCGTCCTTTTGCGCGAAAAGCGTGCATCCCGGCCCGCGCGAATGACTATAGACACTGCGTGATACACTGCCGGCCATTGTTTTCAGGACATATCCCATGCTCGCGCCCAAAGACTTCCTCGACGCCCTGAGCGGCACCGCCTCCCGCCTGTTCAGTGGCGACACGCCATTGCCAAAAGCCGAAATCGAAAGCCAGTTCAAGATGCTGCTGCAAAGCGCCTTCAGCAAACTGGACCTGGTGAGCCGGGAAGAATTCGATAGTCAGATGGTGGTACTGGCGCGCACTCGCGCCCGGCTTGAGAGTCTTGAGGCGAAGGTGGCTGAGCTGGAAGCGAAGCTGACGCCGCCGGCTGAGTGAGACAAGAAGCTAAAACCGCTCCTGCCGAGGCAGGAACGGTTTCCGTCGGTTCAATTCCTACAGCGAATTATTCCAACGGTCTCGCAGAATCTCGTACAGGCGAAAAGCCCATAGCGCGATCCTGACGAGGCGCCACATATGTTTAAGAAACTTAGACATATTTTGGCCCTCCTTGCGTGGGGCCAAACCTCCGATGCTCTTTCCGGCCTACGAACACCTTCGGGACTACACACGAGTGTGCCCACCAAGGCGGCCGGGTGTGGGTCCCCCAAAACAACACCGGCACGGGTCTCACACCGCGTCGGGGAACATGAAAATCGTTATGCTCCCGACCACACTTTGCGAACACTCGATGAGTGGGCATCGTCGCAGCGGATGGTATTGCAGCCCTTAGAATGCAAATTAAACAAGTTGTATCAAGCCATTAATCGAGCGCTGGCAAAAGGATGGTTACCCCTCATTCCAGACCACAATTGGTTGGCGAAAAATTCGCTGATGCTTGCGCCAACGATCAAACATGCATAACCTCGGAATACGCGAGTGTGTCCACTAAGGATGCGCAGGCCTTGGCCTCACCGAAGCCTGCAACTAAAAACCGTCTTCTCAAGGCGGTTTTTTTTCGCCTGAAGATTAGTCATTTCTATTTCAGCAACATCCAGTGAAGCTTTGCCCAGGCAACTGTCCCTTCAACCTCCTCCCCGACTACCCTTGAAAAACCCGCAGGAAGCGGCCCCCGACTCAGCTCAAGGAACGACCATGTCCCTCGCCATCGTCCACAGCCGCGCCCAGATTGGCGTGGATGCCCCCGCCGTCACCGTCGAAGTCCACCTGGCAAACGGTTTGCCCTCGCTGACCATGGTCGGCCTGCCCGAAGCCGCAGTGAAGGAGAGCAAGGACCGGGTGCGCAGCGCGATCATCAATTCCGGGCTGCAGTTTCCGGCGCGGCGGATCACCTTGAATCTGGCGCCGGCGGATCTGCCCAAGGATGGCGGGCGCTTCGACCTGGCGATTGCGCTGGGGATCCTGTCGGCCAGTGTGCAGGTGCCAACATTGACGCTGGATGATGTGGAATGCCTTGGCGAACTGGCGTTATCCGGTGCAGTACGGGCGGTGCGCGGGGTGTTGCCGGCGGCGCTGGCAGCACGCAAGGCCGGGCGGACGCTGGTGGTGCCGAGGGCGAATGCAGAGGAAGCGTGCCTGGCGTCAGGATTGAAGGTGATTGCGGTCGATCATTTGTTGGAGGCCGTGGCGCATTTCAATGGGCATACACCGGTCGAACCCTACGTCTCGGATGGGTTGATCCATGCCGCCAAACCCTATCCCGACTTGAACGAAGTGCAGGGTCAACTGGCTGCCAAACGGGCGCTGCTGATTGCCGCTGCCGGCGCGCACAACCTGCTGTTCAGCGGGCCGCCTGGGACGGGCAAGACGTTACTGGCCAGCCGATTGCCGGGGTTGCTGCCGCCGCTGGCCGAGAGTGAGGCTCTGGAGGTGGCGGCGATTCAATCCGTGGCCAGCGGCGCTCCCCTGACTCACTGGCCACAGCGCCCGTTCCGCCAACCCCATCACTCGGCCTCCGGGCCGGCACTGGTCGGCGGCAGCTCAAAACCGCAACCCGGCGAAATCACCCTGGCCCATCACGGCGTGCTGTTTCTCGATGAGTTGCCGGAGTTTGATCGCAAGGTCCTGGAGGTTTTGCGCGAACCCCTGGAGTCCGGATGCATCGTAATTGCCCGGGCCAGGGAGCGCGTGCGTTTCCCCGCAAGATTTCAGTTGGTGGCGGCGATGAATCCCTGCCCCTGTGGATATCTTGGCGAGCCCAGCGGCAAATGCTCCTGTACGCCGGACATGGTGCAGCGCTATCGCAACAAACTGTCGGGGCCGCTGCTCGATCGGATCGATCTGCACCTGACGGTGGCGCGCGAAGCGACAGCGTTGAACCCTGTGGCAAAACCGGGAGAAGACAGCGCCAGCGCAGCCGCACGGGTCGCCGAGGCCCGCGAGCGGCAGCAAAAGCGCCAGGCCTGTGCCAATGCGTTTCTCGATTTGCCAGGGCTGAAAAGGTACTGCAAGTTATCCCCAGCCGATGAAACCTGGCTGGAATCGGCGTGCGAGCGGCTGACCCTGTCGCTGCGCTCGGCGCATCGGTTGCTCAAGGTCGCGCGGACACTGGCGGATCTGGAAACGTGCGCGGATATCAATCGCGAGCATCTGGCCGAAGCGTTGCAGTATCGGCCGGCGACTCAGTAGGTGCTGAAACATGGGCGTCCCAATCGCGGGCAAGCCCGCGCCCACAGGGTTTTGTCTTGAAACACTATTGCGTGTTCAGCGGGAAACCTGTGGGAGCGAGCCTGCTCGCGATAGCTGTTTCAGAGATGCATCAGCGGAAGCGATCAACCTCGGAACGCAAATCCGCCGCCAGCTTCTCCAGCTCTTTAGCGGTGACGGCCAGATTGGAAACCACCTCACGCTGCTCGCTGTTGGCCAGCGCAATGCTCTGCAGATTGCTGCTGAGCAACGTCGCGGTGCTGCTCTGCTCCTGAGTCGCCGTGGTGATTGCCGCAAACTGCTGCCCGGCCGAGCGGCTCTGCTCATCGATACGCGCCAGCGCCGAAGCGACATTGGCGTTGCGCGAAAGGCCTTCCTGCATCAGCACGTTGCCCTGCTCCATGGTGCTGATGGCGTTGCCGGTTTCCTGCTGGATGCTGTGGATCATTCCGGAAATTTCGTCGGTCGCCTGACGGGTGCGCGACGCCAGATTGCGCACTTCGTCCGCCACCACGGCAAAACCGCGACCTTGCTCACCGGCTCGGGCCGCTTCAATCGCCGCGTTGAGTGCCAACAGGTTGGTCTGTTCGGCAATCGAGGTAATCACGCTGACGATGCCACCGATTTCCTGGGAGCGCTGACCCAGCGTGTTGATCACGGTCGCCGTGGTGTTCAGCGCGCCGGCAATCTGCTCCAGCGAGGACGATGCTTCTTCCATCGAGCTGCGACCGATCTGGGTCTGTTGCGCGTTTTCCTGGGCCAGACGCTGGGTGTTGCCCATGTTGTCGGCAATGTTCAGCGAGGTGGCGGAAAACTCTTCAACCGCGCCCGCCATGCTGGTGATTTCACCGGATTGCTGCTCCATGCCTTCATACGCACCACCGGACAGACCGGACAGCGCCTGAGCACGGTTGTTGACCTCTTCCGAGGCGCGACGAATGTGCTCGACCATGGTCGACAGGGCCTGGCTCATCTGGTTGAAGGCGCGGGCCAACTGGCCGATTTCATCGTTGCTCGAGACGTTCAGGCGCACACTCAGATCACCGTCGCCCAGGGCTTCGGCCTGACGCACCAGATCACCCAGCGGTTGCAGCTTGCTGCGCAGCAGCCACACCGCCGATCCCACCGCGATCAACATCGCCAGCAGGCTGCCGATGGCCAGTTGAATGCCGACGCTCCAGGTGACTTCACGGATCTCGGATTTCGGCATGCTCGCCACCACCGACCAGGGTCCGCCTTCGAACGGTACGGCGATGCTGTAGAAGTCTTCGGACGTATCGCTCCAGAAGCGGCCCTTGCCCGGCGTTTTCGCCAGACCGCTGACCACCGGCACCGCCTGATCGGGCGCCTGCACACCGGCTGGCGCTACCAGCCATTTGTTCTGTTCGTCCAACAGCGCGAGGGAACCGCTCTGGCCAATGCGAAAACGCTTGAGGTTGTCGAACTGGGCGTTCTGCGCATCGGTGTAATCGAAGCCGACGAACAACACCGCGATCACCTTGCCGCTGCTGTCACGCACCGGGGTGTACTGGGTCATGTAGGAACGATCGAACAACAGCGCGCGGCCGACATAGCCCTGCCCTGCCATCAACTTCGCGTAGGCCGGGTGCGCGTGATCGAGCAAGGTGCCGATGGCGCGGGAGCCGTCCTGTTTGGTCAGCGAGGTGCTGACCCGTACGAAGTCTTCGCCGCTGCGCACGAACAGGGTGGCGACACCCGCCGTCATCTGCTTGAACTCGTCGACTTCCTTGAAGTTGTTGTTCAGCACTTCGCTGCCCAGGTGCAGACCCGGGGTCCGGGTGCCCGCCACGTTGACCGGTTCGTCGGCATGAAGGCTCAGGCCGGCGCTGAAGCGCTTCTCGAACAACCCGCTCAGGCGCTGGGTGCTTTCACGCAGCGTGCCATGGAAGGTGCTCAACTGATCGGCGAGCAGGCGTGCCTCGCTGGCCAGGTGTTCTTCACGGGTGGACAGGTTGGCGGCGTCCAGCGAACGCAGGGCGAACACGGTACTGCCGCTGATGACAATTGCCAGTATCACAGCGAGCGCGAGGCCCAGCTGCGAGGCGATCCGGGCGCGAGGTTGAGACATGGACAGCTCCTGGCCGAGTCTGCGTATCCTCCCTGATCGCGGCTCGGAACATTTCTAATAATGGGGGTGAGGCGTGAAACCGGCACGACGGTTCCACCTGGACGTATTCGGCGGTGAACGCGAATACTTGAGCGCTCAGCAGGGTTATGGCCGAGGGCCGGCATTGTGGCGGCTCGAACGTTTCAGCTCAAGCGCGCGACCTGCGGCAGTTCCATTGCCCGAACCTCACCCTGAAGAAAATCACTGAGCCGGCGCAAACGTTCACCTCCCGGACGGGTCTTCGGCCATACCAGGTAATAATTCAGGCCGCTGGCGACCGCCGTCGGCCACGGCAGACTCAAGCGCCCCTGGGCCACATCCTCGGCCACCATCAGCAGATCGCCCATGGAGACGCCATAACCCCGGGCCGCCGCGATCATCCCCAGTTCGAGGGTATCGAACACCTGCCCGCCCTTGAGCGACACTTGATCGGACAGGCCCATGTGCTCCAGCCAGCTGCGCCAGTCGCGGCGATCCGGGGTCGGGTGCAGCAGTTCGGTGGCGGCCAGTCGTTCCACATCCCAGGGCTGGTCATTGAGCAGGTTGGGCGCGCCCACCGGGATCAGCTCTTCCGGGAACAACAGGCTGGCCTCCCAGTCCGGCGGAAAATGCCCGTCGCTCAACAGCACTGCGCAATCGAAGGGTTCGTTATTGAAGTCCACCGAATCCACGTCCATCCAGGCACTGGTCAGTTGCACTTCATTACCCGGCTGCAAATGGCGGAAACGACTGAGCCGCGCCAGCAACCAGCGCATGGTCAGGGTCGAAGGGGCTTTCATGCGCAGGATGTCATCTTCGGCGCGCAAGGTATTGCAGGCTCGCTCCAGGGCCGCGAAACCTTCACGGATGCCGGGCAGCAGCAGACGGGCCGACTCGGTCAGTTGCAGATTGCGGCCACTGCGGTGGAACAGCCGACAGGCGAAGTGTTCTTCCAGCGTGCGGATATGTCGGCTCACCGCACTCTGAGTGATCGACAACTCCTCGGCCGCGCGGGTGAACGAGCTGTGCCGCGCCGCTGCTTCGAATGCGCGCAGGGCATACAAGGGGGGCAGGCGACGGGACATACACAGGGCTCCGGTTGCGGGATGGCGTCAACTTAGCAGAATTGAGCCAGGATGAGTTTTAATCATGCCACCCATCCTTTTTATCCCTTTGTGCATCCCGTACCAAACCCCGAGAATCGACGGTCTCTTGCTCCCTCTTTTATAAGGATGTGAAACCATGCAGCGTCCTGTGCGTACCGAACTCTGGGCCATCCTGCGGCTGGCGGGGCCGTTGATCGCCTCGCAGTTGGCGCACATGCTGATGGTGCTGACCGACACCCTGATGATGGCGCGTCTCAGCCCGGAAGCACTGGCCGGCGGTGGCCTGGGCGCGGCGAGCTATTCGTTCGTGTCGATCTTCTGCATCGGCGTTATTGCGGCGGTCGGCACCCTGGTGGCGATCCGTCAGGGCGCCGGCGACATACTCGGTGCCGCCCGGCTGACCCAGGCCGGATTGTGGCTGGCGTGGCTGATGGCGCTGGGGGCCGGGTTGTTGCTGTGGAATCTGAAACCGGTGTTGCTGCTGTTCGGTCAGACCGAGACCAACGTCAACGCCGCCGGGCAGTTTCTGATCGCCCTGCCGTTCGCCCTGCCCGGCTACCTGAGCTTCATGGCCTTGCGCGGCTTCACCAGTGCCATCGGCCGGGCGACGCCGGTGATGGTCATCAGCCTCGGCGGTACCGTAGCCAACTTCCTGCTCAACTACGCGCTGATCACCGGCATGTTCGGCTTGCCGAAACTGGGGCTGACCGGTATCGGTCTGGTCACAGCGATCGTCGCCAACTGCATGGCGCTGGCACTGGCGTGGCACATCCGTCGGCACCCGGCTTATGACGCCTATCCATTGCGCCACGGCCTGTCCCGGCCAGACCGGCAATACCTGAAAGAGTTGTGGCGCCTGGGTCTGCCGATCGGCGGCACCTACGCGGTGGAAGTCGGGCTGTTCGCCTTCGCGGCGCTGTGCATGGGCACCATGGGCAGCACCCAACTGGCGGCGCATCAGATTGCCCTGCAGATCGTTTCCGTGGCGTTCATGGTGCCGGCGGGCATGTCCTATGCCATCACCATGCGTGTCGGCCAGCATTTCGGCGCCGGGCAACTGGGCGATGCGCGGATGTCCGGCCGGGTCGGCATCGCCTTCGGCGCGGTGGTGATGCTGGGGTTTGCCATGGTGTTCTGGCTGCTGCCGAATCAGCTGGTCGGGCTCTTCCTCGATCACAATGATCCGGCATTTGCCGAAGTCATTCGCCTGGCGGTGAGCCTGCTGGCTGTCGCGGCGTGGTTCGAGCTGTTTGACGGTACCCAGACAATTGCCATGGGCTGCATCCGTGGACTGAAAGATGCGAAAACCACGTTTCTGGTGGGGCTCGGTTGCTACTGGCTGATCGGCGCGCCGTCGGCCTGGCTGATGGCGTTCCACCTGCACTGGGGACCGACCGGCGTCTGGTGGGGACTGGCGCTCGGCCTGGCCTGCGCAGCGATCTGTCTGACGCTGGCGTTCGAATGGAAGATGAAACGTATGATTCGACTTGAGCCGCAATCTCGAGGATTCAAGATCGCTCAGGCCGAATGAGTTTCCCTGTGGGAGCGAGCTTGCTCGCGATGAGGGTGTGTCAGTGACTAATAAGCCGACTGTTACTCCGCCATCGCGAGCAAGCTCGCTCCCACAGGGATTTGAGGCTAAACCACAATGCCCAGCGGAGGCTGACTGGCGTCGGCAATCAGGTAGTCAACCAGCTCTGCCAGCGGCAACGGCTTGCTGATCAGGTATCCCTGCACCTGATCGCAGCCGAACCCGCGCAGCAGATCCAGTTGCTCCGGGGTTTCCACCCCTTCGGCCACCACTTCCAGATGCAGGTTGTGCGCGAGGTTGATCATCGCGTGCACCAGTTTGCGGTTTTCTTCGCGCTGCTCCATGCCACCGACAAAACTCTTGTCGATCTTCAGCAAGGTGATCGGCAGGCTGTTGAGGTGCACGAACGACGAGAACCCGGTACCGAAGTCGTCCAGCGAGAAGCGCACGCCGAGGCGGCCGAGGGCGTCCATGGTCTGCTTGACCAGATCGCTGCGGCGCATGACGGCGGTTTCAGTCAGTTCGAATTCCAGCCACTGCGCCTCGACCCCGCGTTCAGCGATCAAGCGGCTGAGGGTCGGCAGCAACTGGCTGTCCTGGAACTGGCGGAACGACAGGTTGATCGCCATGTGCAGCGCCGGTAATCCACGCTCGCGCAACACCTGCATGTCGCGCAGGGCCCGGGAAATCACCCAGTAGCCCAGCGGCACGATCAGGCCGCTCTGTTCGGCCAGCGGCACGAATTCGCTCGGCGGCAGCAGGCCGCGTTCGCTGTGGCGCCAGCGCACCAGCGCTTCAAGGCCGACGATCTGGCCGTCCTGCAGGTTCAGGCGCGGTTGGTAATGCAGCTCCAGTTCATCGCGACGCAAGGCCCGGCGCAGCTCGCTTTCGAGGTCGGCGATGCTGCGAGCGTTGCGGTTGATCCGTTCGTTGAAAATATGAAAGGTGCAGCCTTGCGTGCTTTTGGCCTGCTGCATGGCGATGTGTGCGTGCCACATCAGCGGATCGGCGCCACCCTGGGCCCGGGCGTGAGCGATGCCCAGGCTGGAACCGATCAACAGGCTTTCACCGTCGATCCAGTAAGGTTCGGCCAAGGCTTCGGTGATGCGCTCGGCCATCCATTCGGCCCGTTGCGGAGCGCGGCGGGTGTCGATCAGCAGGGCGAACTCATCGCTGCCCAGGCGTGCCAGTTGATCGCCGGCCTCCAGCTGGCTTTTCAGCCGGGCCACCACCTGCAGGATCAAGCGATCCCCGGCCTGATGGCCGAGGGCATCGTTGGCGTAGCGAAAGTTGTCGAGATCGAGATGCCCGAGGGCCAGACCGCGACCGTCGTTCTCGGCGAGGCGGGCTGTCAGCAAGGTCTGAAAACCCTGGCGGTTGGCGATGCCGGTCAGCGGATCCTGCTCGGCCAGGCGTTGCAGGGTGTTTTCCAGCACGCCGCGTTCACGGACATGGCGCAGGCAACGGCGCAGCATGCCCGCATCGAGGGCATCGAACACCAGCCAGTCGCTGACCCCATCGGGGACGGCTGCCGGTTCGGACTCCAGCAGCAGCACGGTCGGCAGACTGCAACGCCCGGGCGCCGGCTGCAACGCGGGAACGGTCAACAACACCGCATGGCGGTTGTCTTCGAACAGACTGCTGACGGACTCCCAGCTCGGCGCGCTGACCAGCACCGCCGCGCTCCCCATTGGAGCCAGACACTCGCGCAATAACGCTGTCCACGCCGGCTCTTCGGCCAGGAGCAGCAAACGCAAGGGTTCGACAGGCGTAGACAAGCTGACTCCCTAGACTCTGCAATGATGTGGGCGGCGGGCATTATGCCGTTGCGAAGACCAATGACCAATGACAACGGTTATCAAAACGTTATTTTGTGTCACGAATGAGTACATTAGCCGCAAAATCACCGCGCATCCTCCGCGAAAGTAACAAAACCGGCAAATTTGAACCGCGTGCTGCGTCACAAGTCGGAGAGAGCGGCACAAATCGCTGAGCCTGTTAAAATGCCGGCCCATTTCGTCAACGACTCCCGAATTTTCGTATGTCCCGACTCAATCCCCGGCAGCAAGAAGCCGTGAACTACGTCGGCGGCCCTCTATTGGTGCTCGCCGGCGCCGGCTCCGGCAAGACCAGCGTGATCACCCGCAAGATCGCGCACCTGATCCAGAATTGCGGCATCCGCGCCCAGTACATCGTCGCCATGACTTTCACCAACAAGGCGGCCCGCGAGATGAAGGAGCGGGTCGGCACCCTGCTGCGTGCCGGCGAAGGTCGCGGCCTGACGGTCAGTACCTTTCACAACCTGGGCCTGAACATCATCCGCAAGGAGCACGAACGGCTGGGCTACAAGCCCGGTTTCTCGATTTTCGACGAAACCGACGTGAAGTCGCTGATGACCGACATCATGCAGAAGGAATACGCGGGCGACGACGGCGTCGACGAGATCAAGAACATGATCGGCGCCTGGAAAAACGACCTGATCCTGCCGGCCCAGGCCCTGGAAAACGCCCGCAACCCCAAGGAACAGACCGCCGCCATCGTCTACACCCACTACCAGCGCACGCTCAAGGCGTTCAACGCGGTGGACTTCGACGACCTGATCCTGCTGCCGGTAAAGCTCTTCGAAGAGCACGCCGACATCCTCGAAAAGTGGCAGAACAAGGTGCGTTACCTGCTGGTGGACGAATACCAGGACACCAACGCCAGCCAGTACCTGCTGGTGAAGATGCTCATCGGCAAACGCAACCAGTTCACCGTGGTGGGCGACGACGACCAGTCGATCTATGCCTGGCGTGGCGCGCGGCCGGAAAACCTGATGCTGCTCAAGGAAGACTACCCGTCCCTGAAAGTGGTGATGCTGGAGCAGAACTACCGCTCCACCAGCCGCATCCTGCGCTGCGCCAACGTGCTGATCTCGAACAACCCTCACGAATTCGAAAAGCAGCTATGGAGTGAAATGGGCCACGGCGACGAGATCCGTGTGATCCGCTGCCGTAACGAAGACGCCGAAGCCGAGCGCGTGGCCATGGAAATCCTCAGCCTGCACTTGCGCACCGATCGCCCGTACAGTGACTTCGCGATCCTTTATCGCGGCAACTACCAGGCCAAGCTGATCGAGCTGAAACTGCAGCACCATCAGGTACCGTACCGTCTGAGCGGCGGCAACAGCTTCTTCGGCCGCCAGGAAGTGAAGGACCTGATGGCCTACTTCCGCCTGATCGTGAACCCGGACGACGACAACGCCTTCCTGCGCGTGATCAACGTCCCGCGCCGGGAGATCGGCTCGACCACTTTGGAAAAGCTCGGCAATTACGCCACCGAACGCAAGATCTCGATGTACGCCGCCACCGACGAACTCGGCCTGGGCGAACATCTGGACAGCCGCTTCACCGATCGCCTGTCGCGCTTCAAACGCTTCATGGACAAGGTGCGCGAGCAGTGCGCCGGCGAGGACCCGATCTCGGCCCTGCGCAGCATGGTCATGGACATCGACTACGAGAACTGGCTGCGCACCAACAGCTCCAGCGACAAGGCCGCAGACTACCGGATGAGCAACGTCTGGTTCCTGATCGAGGCCTTGAAGAACACCCTGGAAAAAGACGAAGACGGCGAAATGACCGTCGAAGACGCCATCGGCAAACTGGTCCTGCGCGACATGCTGGAACGTCAGCAGGAAGAGGAAGAAGGCGCCGAAGGCGTGCAGATGATGACCCTGCATGCGTCCAAGGGTCTGGAATTCCCTTACGTGTTCATCATGGGCATGGAAGAGGAAATCCTCCCGCACCGCTCCAGCATCGAAGCCGACACCATCGAAGAGGAACGCCGCCTGGCCTACGTGGGCATCACCCGCGCGCGCCAGACCCTCGCGTTCACCTTCGCCGCCAAGCGCAAACAGTACGGCGAGATCGTCGACTGCGCCCCCAGCCGCTTCCTCGATGAGCTGCCGCCGGACGACCTGGCCTGGGAAGGCAATGACGACACCCCGACCGAAGTCAAAGCCGTTCGCGGCAACAACGCATTGGCCGATATACGCGCGATGTTAAAGCGCTAGAATTGACCACTTTTACTAGACCTTCGGCGCCAAGGGCGCCAATTGAGGACAGCTTCATGGAAGCCCTGCATCAAAAAATCCGCGAACAAGGCATTGTGCTTTCCGACCAGGTCCTGAAAGTCGACGCTTTTCTGAACCACCAGATCGACCCGGCCCTGATGAAGCTGATTGGCGACGAATTCGCCGCGCTGTTCAAGGATTCGGGCATCACCAAGATCGTCACCATCGAAGCCTCGGGTATCGCTCCGGCGGTCATGACCGGTCTGAACCTCGGCGTGCCGGTGATCTTCGCCCGCAAGCAGCAGTCCCTGACCCTGACTGAAAACCTGCTGTCGGCGACCGTTTACTCGTTCACCAAGAAGACCGAAAGCACCGTGGCCATTTCCCCACGCCACCTGACCAGCAGCGACCGCGTGCTGATCATCGATGACTTCCTGGCCAACGGGAAGGCATCCCAGGCGCTGATTTCGATCATCAAGCAGGCCGGCGCCACCGTGGCAGGCCTGGGTATCGTGATCGAGAAATCGTTCCAGGGCGGCCGCGCCGAGCTGGATTCCCAGGGCTACCGCGTCGAGTCGCTGGCTCGCGTGAAGTCGCTGGCGGGCGGCGTCGTGACCTTCATCGACTGATCACTGACTCAACTGCACCGCAATACTTGTGGGAGCGAGCTCGCTCCCACAGTGGTTTTGTGCCGGGGATTATTGCGCGGTAGCTTTGAGGCCAGTGAGCAACAACCGCTGAAACAGGTCTTCCTTCAGGCCTTCCGGGTGGGTGAGCTGCATGCGCGCCAGATGCTCCGGATACAGCGAAGCCTCAGGCGCGTCCAGCGCTGCCTTGCCCAGCTCCAGAATCTCCGTCAGCTTGAACTTGCTCTTGAGCCAGTTGAGCGCCCGCAACAGATCCTTCTCCACCTCATTGAAATCGCAGCCCAGCGGATATTCCGGAAACAGGTTCGGGTGCCGGGCGGCAATCGCCTGCAGGCGCTGCGGGGTGTTGTCGGTGAAGCGTGGATCGAGACGGAAATCCTTCGGCAACTTGCCGACCTTCTGCGCCTGTTCGATCAGGCCTTGCTGGAAGCGCGAGTCGCTGATGTTCAACAACGACTCGATCACCACGGCGTCCGGCTTGCCGCGCAGATCCGCGATACCGTACTCGGTGACCACGATGTCGCGCAGATGCCGGGGAATCGTGCAGTGGCCATATTCCCAGACGATATTCGAACTGACATCGCCGCCGGATTCGCGCCAACTGCGCAGCAGCAGAATCGAGCGGGCATCGTGCAGCGCATGGCCCTGGGCGACGAAGTTGTATTGCCCGCCGACGCCGCTGAGCACCCGTCCGTCCTGCAGTTGATCCGCCACCCCCGCGCCCAGCAGGGTCATGGTGAACACAGTGTTGATGAACCGGGCATCGAGGCGCTGCAGGCGCTTGAGTTCTTCCTGACCGTACAGCTCGTTGATGTAACTGATGCGGGTCATGTTGAATTCAAGACGTTTGCCATGAGGCAGCTCGCGCAGACGCTCATAGAAACTGCGCGGCCCGAGGAAGAAACCGCCGTGCACTGAAATGCCGTCGTTTTGCGCCGCCTCGTCGAGGGTGCCGGCGTTGGCTTGTCGCTGGGTCTCGATGTCCGGGTAGACCTTGCGCCGGATGATCCCCGCGTCCGCCAGCACCAGCAGGCCGTTGACGAACATTTCGCTGCAACCGTAAAGGCCCTTGGCGAACAGCTCGATGCCGCCCTCGCGCTCTATCAGCTGCGCCCACTGGCTGAGGTTCACATCGGTCAGCAAGGCCCGGTATCCGGCATTGTCGGCCTGCCGCGCCAGCAACGCGGCAGTCAGCGCATCGCCCATCGAACCGATGCCGATCTGCAAGGTGCCGCCATCGCGCACCAGGGTACTGGCGTGCAGGCCGATCAAGTGATCCTGAAACCCGACCGGCATGTTCGGCGTGGAAAACAGTGTGCTGCTGTCCTTTTCGTCGATCAGCAGGTCGAAGGTGTCGATGTCGACTTCGGCATCACCCGGCATATACGGCAGCCCGGTGTGCACCTGGCCGACCAGCAGGATCGTTTCCCCCGCTGCCCGGCGTCTGGCGATCATCGGGAACAGGTCGAGGGTGATGTCCGGATTGCAGCTCAAGCTCAGGCGATCGGGATATTCACTGCTGCTGGCCAGCAACTGCGCCACCAGATTCAGGCCGGCGGCGTTGATATCCCGGGCGGCATGGCTGTAGTTGCTGCTGACGTAGTCCTGCTGGGCCGGCGCGCTGTTGAGCAAGCTGCCGGGCTGCATGAAGAACTGCTCGATACGGATGTTGGACGGCAGGCTGTCGCGGCGCAGGTCAGCGAGAAACTCCAGCTCCGGATAATCGCCGAACACCCGCTCGACGAAGGGCTCGATGAAGCGCTTCTGCAAACCGTCACCCAAGGCCGGGCGACCGAGGCACAGGGCGGTGTAGATCGTCAGTTGTCGCTCGGGCAAACCGGCGATGCGCCGGTACAGCGCGTTGACGAAGGGATTGGGTTTGCCCAGCCCCAGCGGCAGCCCCATGTGGATGTGCGCCGGCAACCGTGCCAGTACGTCGTCCACTGCCTGTTCGATCGAACACAACTGCACCATCTGAAGCCTCCTGCCCGTTCCGTGAATAGAGGTACGACCGAGATTGCCGGTTGTTTGCTGCAATGAACAGCCTCAGCCCCGAATCGCAGGCGCAAAAAAACCGTCCGGAGACGGTTTTTTTCGTCAGAAGCGCGGCTTATTTCAGGCCGGACATCTTCTGGATCGCGCCCTTCAGCTCGTCATCCGAGCAGTCGGCGCAGGTACCTTTCGGCGGCATGGAGTTGATACCGGTAATCGCCTTGGCGAGGATGCCGTCGAGGCCGCCCTGATGATCGGCGCGGTCTTTCCAGGCCGCTGTGTCACCGATTTTCGGCGCGCCCAGCAGGCCGGTGCCGTGGCAAGCGTTGCAGTGTTTGGCAATCACTTCGTCCGGAGTCTTCGCTCCGCCACCGCCGCCCGCCGAAGCGGCCACTTCCATCCCCTTGCACTCTTGCCCTTGAACACACACCTGGCCGACAGGCTCGAGGCGTTTGGCAATGTCGTCATTCGTCGCAGCTTGAGCGCTGACAGCCCAGAGGGCCAGTACGGTTGCTGGTACAGCCAGCATTTTCATAATTAGATTCACGCGTTCACCCTCAATGGTGGCTATTCACGCCTGCGGCCACGGTTCGCAGGCGGGCGCAAGTATAGCGGGTAGCCCGCCACACTGAAACAACCCCAAAGTTAAAGGGGTCTTGTTGCGCATCGGTCAGACAGTCCGGACACCTTTGCCGCGGTGGTCTGGCGTCTCTCGGTTTAAAAGTTCGCCGGCGTGGCTGCGCTGATTAGTCGCGCCGGTGCGTCGAACGGATTACGAAAACGATGCGGCTTGGTACTTTCAAAGTAGTAGCTGTCACCGGCTTCGAGGATAAAAGTTTCAAGGCCCACCACCAGTTCCAGACGACCTTCCACCAGAATTCCGGTTTCCTCGCCTTCGTGGGTGAGCATTTCTTCACCGGTGTCGGCGCCAGGCGGATAGATCTCGTTCAGAAAGGCGATGGCCCGGCTCGGGTGCGCGCGACCGACCAGTTTCATGGTCACGGCGCCGTCGGAAATGTCGATCAGCTCGTTGGCCTTGTAGACGATCTGGGTCGGTTTTTCCTGGAGGATCTCTTCGGAAAAGAACTCGACCATGGACATGGGAATCCCGCCCAGCACCTTCCTCAGCGAACTGATCGAAGGGCTGACGCTGTTCTTTTCGATCATCGAAATGGTGCTGTTGGTGACGCCCGCGCGTTTGGCGAGTTCACGCTGGGAAAGCCCTTTGAGCTTGCGGATCGATTGCAGTCGTTCACCGACGTCCAAGGCTTGGGCCTCCTGAGTGTTGTAGAAATATTGAGCGTTATCATGGCGACAGCGTTCAGTATTTACAACACTTGGGCCCGGCCCGGGCTTCAACCCCCGGAATAGAGCCTTGGCACCCGGCGCAGGTTGCAGAAGATCTGGTATGGAATGGTGTCCGCCCACTTCGCCACGTCGCTGGCGAGAATGTTTTTGCCCCACAGCTCCACGGTCGAACCGAGACCGGCTTGCGGTACGTCGGTCAGGTCGATGCACAGCATGTCCATCGACACGCGGCCCAATATGCGACTGCGCTTACCGGCCACCAGTACCGGGGTGCCGGTCGGCGCCTGACGCGGATAGCCGTCGGCATAACCCATGGCAACCACGCCGATGCGCATCGGTTTGTCGGTGACGAATTTAGCGCCGTAGCCCACCGGCTCGCCGGCCGGCAGTTCGCGCACGCTGATGACTTTCGATTCCAGGGTCATCACCGGTTGCAGGCGTTCTGCCACGGCGTTGGCTTCTTCGAACGGAGTGGCGCCATAGAGCATGATGCCCGGGCGCACCCAGTCACTTTGAATCTGTGGCCATCCCAGCACCGCCGGGGAATTGCGCAGACTGACTTCGGCGGCAAGGCCCTGACGCGCAGCTTCGAACACGGCAACCTGATCGGCGCTGCTTTGCTCATGCAGTTCATCGGCCCGGGCGAAGTGGCTCATCAGCACGATCTTCGCCACTTTGCCGCTGGCCAGCAGGCGTTGGTAGGCCGCCGGGTAATCCTTCGGATGCAGGCCGACGCGGTGCATGCCCGAGTCGAGCTTCAGCCACACGGTGATCGGTTTGCTCAACGCGGCCTGCTCGATCGCTTCGAGCTGCCACAACGAATGCACCACACACCAGAAGTCATGCTCGACGATCAGCGCCAGCTCATCGGCCTCGAAAAAGCCTTCAAGCAACAGCACCGGTGCGCGAATCCCCGCAGCACGCAGCTCCAGGGCTTCTTCGATACAGGCCACCGCGAAGCCGTCCGCTTGTGCCTCCAGCGCCTGGGCACAACGTACTGCGCCATGACCGTAGGCGTCGGCCTTGATCACCGCCAGTGCCTTGGCACCGGTGACTTCACGGGCGATACGGTAGTTGTGACGCAGGGCTTCTAGATCGATCAGGGCACGGGCAGGACGCATGGCAGCAGACTTCTTGGCGGTCATGGGAATAAAAACCGGCGCTGGCTGGCGGCGTGAACCGCCAACAGCACCGGGAGAGGGATCTTTGCAGCAGGTTACGGCAACGCGGCGACGATGGAGATTTCCACCAGGATGTCCGGCCTGGCCATCTTCGCTTCGACTGTGGCACGGGCCGGCGCGGCGCCTTTGGGCAGCCACTGGTCCCACACCGAATTCATCCCGGCAAAGTGCGCCTCGATGTCGTTCAGGTAGATCGTCGCCGACAGCAGATGCTGTTTGTCGGTACCGGCCAGATCCAGCAGACGCTCGATATTGGCGAGTACGTCGCGGGTCTGCTGTTCTACCCCGGCGTTGAAGTCATCACCGACCTGACCGGCCAGATACACGATGCCGTTGTGGCTGACGATCTGACTCATGCGCTCATTGGTGAGCTGGCGCTGGATTGCCATGCTTTGCGGACTCCTGGGTCTTGTTGCCATAACGGGAAATATCGAGGCCTTCGGCGCTGATCTGCGGCTTTTTCTTCGCCATCAGGTCAGCCAGCAGGCGACCGGAGCCGCACGCCATGGTCCAGCCGAGGGTACCGTGACCGGTGTTCAGGAACAGATTCTTGAACGGCGTGGCGCCGACGATCGGCGTGCCGTCCGGCGTGGTTGGGCGCAGACCGGTCCAGAAACTGGCTTCGGCCAGATTGCCGCCCTGAGGATAAAGGTCGTTGACGATCATCTCCAGGGTTTCGCGCCGACGCGGGTTCAGCGACAGGTCAAAACCGGCGATCTCCGCCATGCCGCCGACGCGGATGCGGTTGTCGAAACGGGTGATCGCCACCTTGTAGGTTTCGTCGAGAATGGTCGAAGTCGGGGCCATGGCCGGGTTGGTGATCGGCACGGTCAGCGAGTAGCCCTTCAACGGATAGACCGGGGCCTTGATGCCCAGCGGCTTGAGCATTTGTGGCGAATAGCTGCCGAGTGCCAGCACGTAGCGGTCGGCGGTTTCCAGCTTGCCGTCGATCCACACGCCGTTGATGCGATCACCGGCAAAGTCGAGGCGCTGGATGTCCTGGTTGAAACGGAATTCCACACCCAGGTTCACCGCCATTTCGGCGAGGCGGGTGGTGAAGATCTGGCAGTCGCCGGTCTGGTCGTTCGGCAGGCGCAGCGCACCGGCCAGGATGTCAGTGACGCTGGCCAGGGCCGGCTCGACGCGGGCAATGCCGGCGCGGTCGAGGACTTCGAACGGCACGCCGGACTCTTTCAGCACGGCGATATCCTTGGCGGCGCCATCCAGCTGGGCCTGAGTGCGGAACAACTGAGTAGTACCGAGGCTGCGGCCTTCGTAGGCAATGCCGGTTTCGGCGCGCAATTCGTCGAGGCAGTCGCGGCTGTACTCGGACAGACGCACCATGCGCTCCTTGTTCACTGCGTAACGGCTGGCGGTGCAGTTACGCAGCATCTGCGCCATCCACAGGTACTGATCGATGTCGGCTGTGGCCTTGATCGCCAGCGGCGCGTGGCGTTGCAGCAGCCACTTGATGGCCTTGAGCGGCACGCCTGGAGCAGCCCACGGCGAGGCATAACCCGGCGAGACCTGGCCTGCGTTGGCGAAACTGGTCTCCATGGCCGCGGCTGGCTGCCGGTCGACCACCACCACTTCAAACCCGGCACGGGCCAGATAGTAAGCACTGGCGGTACCGATGACGCCGCTACCCAAGACCATAACGCGCATTTTTTGTATCCCTCTCGCGGCGTGCCGCGTACGTCTGTTGTTAGAGCAATGATGCGCGCAGTGTAAGAAAGATTCGCCAGTGCTTTTCACTGTATAAGCGCCTATATTTGGCGACAATTCTCGGCAAAAACCCTTTTCACGGAGGCGCATCCCCTATGCGTACCAACACTCAGACCAAACGTGAGCTGGACAAGATCGACCGCAACATCTTGCGGATCCTGCAGGCGGACGGGCGGATATCATTCACTGAACTGGGCGAGAAGGTCGGGCTCTCCACCACGCCGTGCACCGAGCGCGTGCGGCGCCTGGAGCGCGAGGGGATCATCATGGGCTACAACGCCCGGCTGAATCCGCAGCACTTGAAGGGCAGCCTGCTGGTGTTCGTCGAAATCAGCCTCGACTACAAGTCCGGCGACACGTTCGAAGAGTTCCGACGCGCCGTGCTGAAACTGCCTCACGTGCTGGAGTGCCACCTGGTGTCAGGGGATTTCGACTATCTGGTGAAGGCGCGGATTTCCGAGATGGCCTCTTACCGCAAACTGCTGGGCGACATCCTGCTCAAGCTGCCGCACGTGCGCGAATCCAAGAGCTACATCGTGATGGAAGAAGTGAAAGAGAGCCTGAGCCTGCCGATTCCGGACTGAGATTTGTGGTGCCCCCCTTCGCGAGCAGGCTCGCTCCCACAGGAAAATACATTTCAAATGTGAGAGCGAGCCTGCTCGCGAAGGCCTCGACTCGATTCAGAATGAGCTGCTAAACCAGCACCTGCCGATTCGCAGCCATGTACTCGAACACCTGCTTCTCGACCCGTGGATGAATCAGCTCCACGGGCCGCCGGCCGTTGGGGCACGGCAAGGTCCGGGTGGTGCCGAACAACCGGCAGATCAGCGGCCGCTCGTCATACACCGTGCAGCCGTCCGGCCCAAGGTGCACGCAGTTGAGTGCTTCCATGGCCGTATCCTGCTCGGCGCGGGTCTTGCGCGGTAACCGGGCCATTTCCTCGGGCGAAGTGGTCACCGGCCCGCAGCAGTCGTGGCAGCCCGGAACGCACTCGAACGTGGGGATCTGCTGGCGCAGGGTGCGGATTTTCTGACTGTTGCAGCTCATTGCAGCGGTAACCGGAGCGGAATAGGCGGCAATTGTGCCGCAAAAGCCGTGATCCAGACACTACAGGCCGACCGATGTTGCCCGGCCTCGGGCCTGCGGCTTATGCTCCGTCAAATTTTCTCGACACCCGTTCAGGATGACGCCCATGAATGCCCGCGCCCACGCCTTCGCGAGCCAACCCCACATTGCCTCTTATTACGCCGCCAGCAGCCTGCCGCAGCCCGACCATCCGGTGCTGCAGGGTGAGCTGACTGCGGATGTGTGCGTGGTCGGTGGTGGTTTTTCCGGGCTGAACACCGCGCTGGAACTGGCAGAACGCGGCTTGAGCGTGGTGCTGCTGGAAGCGCACCGGATCGGCTGGGGCGCCAGCGGCCGCAACGGCGGGCAACTGATTCGCGGGGTCGGTCACGGCCTCGACCAGTTCGCCAACGTGATCGGCGCCGACGGTGTGCGTCAGATGAAACTCATGGGGCTGGAAGCAGTGGAAATCGTCCGACAGCGCGTCGAGAAATTTCAGATCCCCTGCGACCTGACCTGGGGTTACTGCGACCTTGCCAACAAACCGTCCGACCTGGAAGGCTTCGCCGAAGACGCCGAAGAACTGCGCAGTCTCGGCTACCGCTACGAAACCCGTCTGCTTCAAGCGAACGAAATGCACACGGTCGTCGGCTCCAAGCGTTACGTCGGCGGCCTGATCGACATGGGCTCCGGTCATTTGCACCCGTTGAACCTGGCGCTGGGCGAAGCGGCGGCGGCACAACGACTGGGCGTCAAACTGTTCGAACAATCGGCGGTCACCCGCATCGACTACGGCCCCGAAGTCCGGGTACACGCTGCACAAGGTTCGGTGCGAGCGAAAACGCTGGTGCTCGGCTGCAATGCCTATCTCAACAACCTGAATCCGCAACTCAGCGGCAAGGTGCTGCCGGCCGGCAGCTACATCATCGCCACCGAACCCCTGAGCGAAGCACAGGCTCGGGAACTGCTGCCGCAGAACATGGCGGTCTGCGACCAGCGGGTGGCGCTGGATTACTACCGGCTCTCGGCGGACCGGCGCCTGCTGTTCGGTGGTGCCTGCCATTATTCGGGGCGTGATCCAAAGGACATCGGCGCGTACATGCGGCCCAAAATGCTGGAAGTGTTCCCGCAGCTCGCCTCAGCGAAGATCGATTATCAGTGGGGCGGGATGATCGGCATCGGTGCCAACCGCCTGCCGCAGATTGGCCGGCTAAGCGATCAGCTGAACGTGTATTACGCCCAGGCCTATTCCGGCCATGGCGTGAATGCCACACACCTGGCGGGCAAATTGCTGGCCGAAGCCATCAGCGGTCAGCACAGCGGTGGCTTTGATCTGTTTGCCAAAGTGCCGCACATCACCTTCCCCGGCGGCAAGCATTTGCGCTCGCCGCTGCTGGCACTGGGGATGTTGTGGCATCGGCTCAAAGAGCTGGTCTGAGCTCGTTCCCACGCAGAGCGTGGGAACGATCCTTCTAGATCCGCCAGAACGGCTTCAACCCCTCCTCCAGCGCCTGCTCCCGGGTCAGCCCGACATCCTTGAGCTGCTCCGGCGTCAGCCCGAGCAGGGCCTTGCGCGTGTGCAGACGGTGCCAGAACAGGCCCCAGCGACTCAGGCCGGACGGTGCGTTGCGCAATATCTCGTTGCGCGCCTTGTCCTGTTGCCCCGCCTCCAGTTCCTGACTGTGTAACGTCAGCCGCACATCGCTCAAGCCATTCATTTTTTGTCGCTCCTGTTTACTTGGGTAGCCAGAGATTCCATGATGCGCGGGCCGACTAAAGCATTACAGATTCAACGCATCTGTATTATTTCCATACAGATTTGCTGTCTCCGGGACTGAATTGTCGATTTACGCCGCATCTGTACTGGTTTTTCGAATCACCTGCATCGAGGCAGTGCCATGACCCTGTATGTGAACCTTGCCGAACTGCTCGGCACCCGCATCGAACAAGGCTTCTACCGTCCTGGTGATCGCCTGCCGTCGGTACGCGCCTTGAGCGTAGAACATGGGGTCAGCCTGAGCACGGTGCAGCAGGCCTACCGAATGCTGGAAGACAGCGGCCTGGCCACCCCGAAACCCAAATCCGGGTACTTCGTGCCGGTCGGCCGCGAGCTTCCCGAACTGCCGGCCATCGGGCGTCCAGCCCAGCGCCCGGTGGAGATTTCCCAGTGGGATCAGGTGCTGGAACTGATTCGCGCCGTACCGCGCAAGGACGTCGTGCAACTCGGTCGCGGCATGCCGGACATTTCGTCACCGACGATGAAACCGCTGCTGCGCGGACTGGCCCGTATCAGCCGCCGTCAGGACATGCCCGGTCTGTATTACGACAACATCCACGGCACCCTCGAACTGCGCGAACAGATCGCCCGGCTGATGCTCGATTCCGGCTGCCAGTTGAGCGCCAGCGACCTCGTCGTCACCACCGGTTGCCACGAAGCGCTGTCCACCAGCATTCACGCGATTTGCGAGCCGGGCGACATCGTCGCGGTGGATTCGCCAAGCTTTCACGGCGCCATGCAGACCCTCAAGGGGCTGGGCATGAAAGCCCTGGAAATCCCCACCGACCCGCTCACCGGCATCAGCCTCGAAGCCCTGGAACTGGCGCTGGAGCAATGGCCGATCAAGGTCATCCAGCTCACGCCCAACTGCAACAACCCGCTCGGCTACATCATGCCGGAGTCGCGCAAACGCGCGTTGCTGACGCTGGCACAGCGCTTCGACGTGGCGATCATCGAGGACGATGTGTATGGTGAACTGGCCTACACCTACCCGCGTCCGCGCACGATCAAATCCTTCGACGAAGACGGCCGCGTGCTGCTGTGCAGCTCGTTTTCCAAGACCCTCGCGCCGGGCCTGCGCATCGGCTGGGTCGCGCCGGGTCGCTACCTCGAACGGGTGCTGCACATGAAATACATCAGCACCGGCTCCACCGCACCACAGCCACAGATCGCCATCGCCGAATTTCTCAAGGCCGGGCACTTCGAACCGCATTTGCGGCGGATGCGCACTCAATATCAGCGCAATCGCGACGTGATGATCGACTGGGTGACCCGTTATTTCCCTGCCGGCACCCGCGCCAGCCGTCCGCAGGGCAGCTTCATGCTCTGGGTCGAACTGCCGGAAGGTTTCGATACCCTGAAACTGAATCGTGCGCTGCACGATCAGGGCGTACAGATTGCCGTCGGCAGCATTTTTTCCGCCTCGGGCAAGTATCGCAATTGCCTGCGCATGAACTACGCTGCCAAGCCGACACCGCTCATCGAAGAAGCCGTGCGCAAGGTCGGTGCAGCGGCGATCAAATTGCTCGCTGAAACCGACTGACCTTTTTCAAGAGCCCCGCGTCCAAATGCCGACCCTTGCCGCCAATCGGAACGATCCCGCGTGAGCCTCAGACAGCCCCTGCTTGCCCTGCCTTTATTCGCCGCGCTCCTGGGCGGTTGCGCGACCCTCGACGTGCCGCGCGAGCCAAGCCAGGCATTGCCGGCCTCGGCATCGAGTTTCGGGCGTTCCATCCAGGCCCAGGCCGCGCCGTACAAAGGTCAGTCGGGGTTCCGCCTGCTGTCCAACAGCACCGAAGCCTTCACCGCCCGCGCCGAGCTGATCCGCAACGCTCAACGCAGCCTCGACCTGCAGTACTACATCGTCCACGACGGCATCAGCACCCGCATGCTGGTGGAAGAAGTGTTGAAGGCTGCCGACCGTGGCGTGCGGGTGCGGATCCTGCTGGACGACACCACCAGCGACGGCCTCGATTTGATCATTGCCACGCTGGCGGCGCATCCGAACATCCAGATCCGCCTGTTCAATCCACTGCACCTGGGCCGCAGCACCGGCGTGACCCGCGCTGCCGGCCGGTTGTTCAACCTGTCGCAGCAACACCGACGAATGCACAACAAACTGTGGCTGGCGGACAACAGCGCCGCGATCGTCGGCGGACGCAATCTGGGTGACGAGTATTTCGATGCCGAGCCCAACCTGAACTTCACCGACATCGACATGCTCAGCGTCGGACCGGTCGCCGAACAACTCGGGCACGGCTTCGATCAATACTGGAACAGCGCCCTGAGCAAACCGATCGAGGAATTCCTCTCCAGCAAGCCCTCGGCCAGGGATCTGCAAAACACCCGCACGCGCCTGGAAGAATCCCTGGAGGAAACCCGCAAACAGAACCACGCGCTCTACCAACAGCTGATGACCTTCACCACGCATCCGCGCATGGACATCTGGCGGCGGGAACTGATCTGGGCCTGGAACCAGGCGTTGTGGGACGCACCGAGCAAGGTGCTGGCGGACGGCGAACCAGACCCGCAGCTGCTGCTGACCACGCAACTGGCGCCAGAGCTGCGGGGCGTGAGCAAAGAGCTCATGATGATTTCCGCCTACTTCGTGCCGGGCCAGCCGGGGCTGGTTTACCTGACCGGGCGGGCCGATGCGGGCGTGTCGGTGAGCCTGCTGACCAACTCACTGGAAGCCACCGATGTGCCGGCGGTGCACGGGGGTTACGCGCCCTATCGCAAGGCGTTGCTGGAACATGGCGTGAAGTTGTATGAACTGCGACGCCAGCCTGGGGATAACTTCGGCAGTGGCCCGCACCTGTTTTACAGCAAATCGTTTCGTGGCTCGGACTCCAGCCTGCACAGCAAGGCGATGATCTTCGACGGGAAAAAATCGTTTATTGGCTCATTCAACTTCGACCCGCGTTCGGTGCTGTGGAACACCGAAGTCGGCGTGCTGGTGGACAGCCCCGAACTGGCTGCCCATGTCCGGGAATTGGCCTTGCAGGGCATGGCGCCGGCGCTGAGTTACGAGGCAAAACTGCAGGACGGGAAACTCGTCTGGGTCACCGAAGACAACGGCCAGATGCACACGCTGACCAAGGAACCCGGCAGCTGGTGGCGGCGCTTCAATGCGTGGTTCAGCACCACGGTGGGACTGGAGCGGATGCTTTAGCCATCCGCCCCGGGGGGCCTGTCAAGCGGGCTCCGGCACCTTGCCGAACGCCCCTTGCCGCGACAACAGAATCACCAGCCCGAACGCTCCGGCCGCCATCAGCCACGGCAGCGCATGCCCGCTGATCCACTGACTGCCCGCCCCCGCTGCCAGCGGCCCGATGAGGCAACCGACACCCCACAACTGCGCGACATGCGCATTGGCGCGTACCAGCGCGTCGTCGCGGTAGCGCTCGCCGATCAGGATCAGCGACAGGGTGAACAAGCCACCGGCACTGGCGCCGAACAGCACCCACAACGGCCAGATCAGCAAGGTGTCGAGCAGTATGGGAATCGCCAGGCTCGACAACATCAGCACCACCGCGCAACCGGCAAACAGGGTTCGCCGTGACAGGTAGTCGGCCAGGGCCCCGATGGGCAATTGCAGCAGCGCGTCGCCCACCACCACGGTGCTGACCATCGCCAGCGCGATTTCCGCCGTGAAGCCCTGTTGCAGGCAGTACACCGGCAACAAGGTCAGGATCATCGCCTCGAACCCGGCGAACAGCGACACCGCCCAGGCGATCGCCGGCAACTCGCGACTGAAACCCCACAGATCGCCGAAGGTCACGCTGCTGGCCTCGCTGCTCGGCGCCCCGCTGCGACCCAGCAACAACAACGGCGAAGTCATCAGCAGAGCGACCCCGACCCAAAAGCCGTAATCATGTTCGGTGCCGAGCGCGCCCAGCAGCAACGGACCGGACAGTTGGCTCAACGCATAACTGCTGCCATACAGCGCCACCAGCCGTCCGCGCCACTGCTCGACCACCAGCTGGTTGATCCAGCTTTCGCCGAGGATGAAGACGATGGTCAGGATCACCCCGATCATCAAGCGCAGCACCAGCCAGATCGGGTAGCTCGGCAGCAGCGCCAGCAGACCGATGGACAATGCCCCGCCCCACAGGCACAGACGCATCAGGTTCGCCGTGCCGAAGCGCGCCGCCAGATGACTCGACACCTTCGCTCCCAGCAATACGCCAATCGCCGGCATCGCCGCCATCACACCGATGGCGAACGAACCGTAACCCCAGCCCTCCAGACGCAACGACACCAGCGGCATGCTGACGCCAAGGGCCAGGCCAACACTCAAGACAGACGCCAACACGGCGAAATACGTCGCCCAACGCATGGTCCACGCTCCTGTGGATAATTGTTATGTGCACCACAAAACACTGTGGGAGCGAGCTTGCTCGCGATAACGGTTTCACATTCAGCAGATGTGCTGACGGATACACCGCTATCGCGAGCAAGCTCGCTCCCACATGGGATCTCTGTTTCGTCAGGGAGCCCGGGGTGCCCGGGCTCCCCTCAACGGTTTACAGCTTGATCCAGGTCGCCTTCAGCTCGGTGTATTTGTCGAACGCGTGCAACGACTTGTCACGGCCGTTACCCGACTGCTTGAAGCCGCCGAACGGCGCAGTCATGTCGCCGCCATCGTACTGGTTGACCCACACGCTGCCGGCACGCAGGGCCTTGGCAGTCAGATGCGCCTTGGAGATGTCCTGGGTCCAGACCGCTGCCGCCAGGCCGTAAGGTGTGTCGTTGGCGATGCTGATCGCTTCCTCGGCCGTGTCGAAGGCGATGACCGAAAGCACCGGGCCGAAGATCTCTTCCTGGGCTATCTTCATCGCGTTACTCACGCCGTCGAAAATCGTAGGCTCGACGTAGGTGCCACCGGTTTCCTGAAGAATGCGCTTGCCGCCGGCCACCAGTTTGGCGCCGTCGGTGTGGCCCGACTCGATGTAGGACAGCACGGTGTTCATCTGTTGGGTATCGACCAGCGCACCGACATTGGTGGCCGGGTCCAGCGGATTGCCCGGTTTCCAGGCTTTCAGCGCCTCGATCACCATCGGCAGGAATTTGTCCTTGATCGATCGCTCGACCAGCAGACGGGAACCGGCGGTGCAGACCTCGCCCTGGTTGAAGGCAATGGCGCTGGCGGCGGATTCGGCCGCAGCCTGCAGGTCCGGCGCATCGGCAAACACGATGTTCGGGCTTTTGCCACCGGCTTCCAGCCAGATGCGCTTCATGTTCGATTCGCCGGAATAGATCATCAGTTGTTTGGCGATTTTGGTCGAACCGGTGAACACCAGGGTATCGACGTCCATGTGCAACGCGAGCGCCTTGCCGACGGTATGGCCATAACCTGGCAGCACGTTGAACACGCCTTTCGGAATACCGGCCTCGACTGCCAGGGCGGCGATGCGGATGGCCGTCAGCGGAGACTTTTCCGACGGTTTGAGAATCACCGAGTTACCGGTCGACAGCGCAGGACCCAGCTTCCAGCAGGCCATCATCAGCGGGAAGTTCCACGGGACGATGGCACCGACCACACCCACGGGTTCACGGGTCACCAGACCCAGTTGATCGTGCGGCGTAGCGGCAACTTCGTCGTAGATCTTGTCGATCGCTTCACCGCTCCAGCTCAGCGCTTGCGCCGCGCCCGGAACGTCGATGTACAGCGAATCGCTGATCGGTTTGCCCATGTCGAGGGTTTCGAGCAGGGCCAGTTCTTCGGCGTGCTGCTTGAGCAGGCCGGCGAAACGGATCATGGTGGCTTTGCGTTTGGTCGGCGCCAGGCGCGACCAGACGCCGGAGTTGAAGGTGGCGCGGGCGTTTTCCACGGCGCGCTGGGCGTCGGCGGCGTCACAGCTGGCAATCTTGCCCAGCAGACGGCCATCGACCGGGCTGATGCACTCGAAAGTCTCGCCGGAGACGGCATCGGTGTACTCGCCATTGAGGTAGGCGCGACCTTCGATCTTCAGGTCACGGGCGCGTTGTTCCCAGTCGGCGCGAGTCAGGGTGGTCATTCGAGTGTCCTCCTCTTGTTGAGTAAGAGCGCCGCGCGATCTTCGCCGGCGACCTCAGGAATTCTGCCCGGCCAGCCTGTTTTCGGCCCGAGGCACCCGCCACCCTAAACCAGCGGCCGGGTTTGTTTCAATATATTTGACATAAGCTCGCGATACGGCCTTGCGGTGTTCATTTTAATAAACATAGACTTTGGCCCCTCAAGCCACCGCGCCGTCACTACAGGAGAAAACAACAATGAACATCCAGAACGTCGTCGACATCAGCCTGACCATGGACCAGGCCGAGCGCTACCGCCCGGACTCGGCCAAAGTACTCAAAGGCGATCCCGAGCAGGCGGTGTTCAATCAGTACGACAGCCCTTGCGGGCAGATGGGCGTCGGTGTGTGGGAAGGCGCGGTCGGTCAGTGGACCGTGAATTACACCGAGCATGAATACTGCGAAATCCTGCAGGGCGTTTCGGTGCTGCGAGACAGCGAAGGTAACGCCAAGACCCTGCGCGTGGGTGACCGCTTTGTGATTCCGGCCGGTTTCCGTGGCACCTGGGAAGTGCTGGAAGCCTGCCGCAAGGTCTATGTGATCTTTGAACAGAAGGCCTGATGCCTTTCGCCAGGCAACAAAAAAGGCCCGTATCGTGAGATACGGGCCTTTTTTGTCGGTCGGGAAAATCAATTACTTGATTTTGCCTTCCTTGTAGATCACGTGCTTGCGAACAACCGGATCATATTTCTTGATCTCGATTTTGTCCGGAGTAGTACGCTTGTTCTTGTCGGTAGTGTAGAAGTGACCAGTACCGGCGCTCGAGATCAAACGAATCAATTCACGCATGATTAGCTCCCTTAGATCTTGCCGTCGCGACGCAGCTCGGCCAGCACAACGCTGATGCCACGCTTGTCGATGATGCGCATGCCTTTGGCGGAAACGCGCAGGCGTACGAAACGTTTCTCTTCTTCAACCCAGAAGCGGTGATGCTGCAGGTTCGGCAGGAAACGACGACGGGTTTTGTTGTTTGCGTGGGAAATGTTATTCCCGGTTACCGGACCCTTACCGGTAACTTGACATACTCTAGACATGCCTCAGCCCTCTAAAACCACATGCCCAACCCGGCATGGGTTGGCCGCTTAATCTCTAGTCATTGTGGCGCCAGGCGCCGCGATTCTTTAGAGGTCTTACCGGCTACACCTACAAGCGAAGGAACCGGGCCCCTAGAAAAGAGCGCTGCTTTATACCAGAAAGACCACGGAGCAACAACTTTCCGTGTGCAATGAATGGCTAAAAAGCCGTTTTTCCTGCCTGCAAGCGCCTTGGGTAAAGGCTGCCGGCAATTTTTACCATTCGTCGAAGAAAATCGATCATACCTGCAATCGCGACTTTTCCTGCCGCCATTTCCGACAATTTCCCCGCTCCCAGGCCCCGAAAAAGCAAAAAGGGGATAGTCATTTGCAATCGCGACCACTAGGGTAGGCCTTTTCCAGACTGCACTTGCAGATGGGCCTTCGATCTGTAAAGGAAGCCGACCATGCGCCTCGCTGCCCTCCCCCTGCTGCTCGCCCCGCTCTTGCTGAGCCCACTGGCCCATGCCGCCGCCCTGAGCGTCTGCACCGAGGCCAGCCCTGAAGGCTTCGATGTGGTGCAGTACAACTCGCTGACCACCACCAACGCTTCGGCAGATGTGTTGATGAACCGCCTCGTGGACTTCGACACGGCGACCGGCAAGGTGGTCCCGAGCCTGGCCGACAGCTGGGAAGTCAGCACCGACGGCCTCACTTATATATTCAAACTGCACCCGCAGGTGAAATTCCACAGCACCGAGTACTTCAAGCCGACCCGCGAACTGACCGCCGAAGACGTCAAATTCAGCTTCGACCGCATGCTCGACCCGGCCAATCCATGGCACAAGGTCGCCCAGAGCGGCTTTCCCCACGCTCAGTCGATGCAGTTGCCCAGCCTGATCAAGAAGATCGACGCACTGGATCCGCTGACTGTGCGTTTTACCCTCGACCATCCGGACTCGACATTCCTGGCGACCCTGAGCATGGGCTTCGCCTCGATCTACTCCGCCGAGTACGCCGACAAACTGCTGAAAGCCGGTGCGACCGACAAGCTCAACAGCCAGCCGATCGGCACCGGGCCGTTCGTGTTCAGCCGGTTCCAGAAAGACGCATCGATCCGCTACAAGGCCAACCCGGATTATTTCGGCGGCAAGCCAGCGGTGGATCCGCTGATCTTCGCCATCACCCCGGACGCCAACGTGCGCCTGCAAAAGCTGCGGCGTAACGAATGCCAGATTGCCCTGTCGCCCAAACCACTGGACGTACAAGCCGCGAAAGAAGAACCGGCGCTGAAAGTCGAAAAGACTGACGCGTTCATGACTGCTTTTGTTGGCATCAACAGCCAGCATCCCCCACTGGACAAGCCGGAAGTGCGTCAGGCGATCAACCTCGCCTTCGACAAGGCCAACTACCTCAAGGCCGTGTTCGAGGACACCGCCGAACCCGCCAACGGCCCTTACCCGCCGAATACCTGGAGCTATGCCAGGAATTTGCCGGGCTACCCGCACGACGTAAACAAAGCCAAAGCCTTGCTGGCCAAGGCCGGCCTGAAGGACGGTTTCCAGACCACCATCTGGACGCGCCCGTCCGGCAGCCTGCTCAACCCCAATCCGAGCCTTGGCGCGCAACTGCTGCAATCGGATCTGGCGGAAATCGGCATTCAGGCGGAAATCCGTGTGATCGAGTGGGGTGAACTGATTCGTCGGGCCAAGGCCGGCGAACATGACCTGCTGTTCATGGGCTGGGCCGGTGACAACGGCGACCCGGACAACTTCCTCACCCCGCAGTTTTCCTGCGCAGCGGTGAAGTCCGGGACCAACTTCGCCCGCTACTGCAACGCCGACCTGGACAAGCTGATCAGCGCCGGCAAGACCACCAGCGAACAGGGCGTGCGCACCAAGCTCTACGAACAGGCGCAGGCGCAGATCCAGCAGCAGGCCTTGTGGCTGCCGCTGGCGCATCCGACGGCGTATGCGCTGACGCGCAAGGATGTGCAGGGTTATTCGGTGAGCCCGTTCGGTCGGCAGGATTACTCCAAGGTCACCCTCAAGTAATCCACCACAACACAAATCTCCTGTGGGAGCGAGCCTGCTCGCGATAGCGCCAGACCAGTCACCGAATGCATCGACTGATATGACGCCATCGCGAGCAGGCTCGCTCCCACAGGGATTCACCTCGCTTTCTGAGTCTCGATTACATCCAGCCACACTCCGCCATCGACAACGGTTCCCCGTCACCAACGATGAAGTGATCGAGCACCCGAACGTCGATCAGCTCCAGAGCCTTCTGCAAGCGCTTGGTCAGCACACGGTCTGCCTGACTGGGATCGCTGTTCCCCGACGGGTGGTTGTGGCACAGGATCACAGCCGCCGCGTTGTTGGCCAGCGAGCGCTTCACCACTTCGCGGGGATGTACGGCTGTGTTGTCGATGGAGCCGCGAAACAGCGGCTCGAACGTCAGCACTTGATGCTTGGAATCCAGAAACAGGCAGCCGAACACTTCGTGCGGCTCGTGGCGCAGCATGGCTTTGAGGTAATCACGGACTACTTGCGGATTCTCCAGCGCCGTTTTCTGCCGCATACGCTCGGCCAAGTGTCGCCGCCCCATCTCCAGCACGGCTTGCAACTGGGCGAACTTCGCCGGCCCCAGACCCAATTGCTCGCTGAACGCGCCGAGATCAGCCTCCAGCAACGCACGCAGGCTGCCGAACTGATTCAACAAGTGTCGCGCCAGATCCACCGCGCTTTTACCGGATACGCCGGTCCGTAGAAAAATCGCCAGCAATTCGGCATCGGAAAGACTTCCCGAGCCCTGTTCAAGCAGCTTCTCCCGCGGCCTTTCCGCCGCCGGCCAATCGCGAATACTCATACACACTCCTTGTCTATGGGCGCCGCTGTTCCATAGCGGTCGCTGTGATATCGTAGCCCATCTTTTTTGCGGGCGAATTCACCCTGGGGAGGGGGTTTCGCCACGCATGTCACCCACGAAATGAAAGGCAGACCTATGCAGCGGCTGTATCGGAAACGCATCGTTCTGGGCGTCGGCGGCGGCATCGCTGCCTACAAGAGCGCCGATCTTGTGCGCCGCCTGATCGATCAGGGCGCCGAGGTGCGCGTGGTCATGACCCGTGGCGGCAGCGAATTCATCACCCCGCTGACCATGCAGGCCCTGTCCGGCCACCCGGTTCACCTGGACTTGCTCGACCCGGCCGCCGAAGCGGCAATGGGCCACATCGAACTGGCCAAATGGGCCGATCTGGTGCTGATCGCCCCGGCCACCGCCGACCTGCTCGCCCGCCTGGCCCAAGGCATCGCCAATGATCTGCTGACCACGCTGGTGCTGGCCACCGACGCCATCGTCGCGGTCGCTCCGGCCATGAACCAGGCCATGTGGCGCGACCCGGCGACCCAGGCCAACCTGCAACTCCTTGAAAGCCGTGGTCTGAAGACCTTCGGCCCGGCTTCAGGCAGCCAGGCCTGCGGCGATGTCGGCATGGGTCGCATGATGGAAGCCACCGATCTGGCCCAGCTCGCGGCGGACTGCTTCCAGCGTCAGGCACTGACCGGCAGGCACGTGGTGATCACCGCCGGCCCGACCCAGGAAAACATCGACCCGGTGCGCTACATCACCAACCACAGCTCCGGCAAAATGGGCTTCGCCCTGGCTGAAGCGGCGGTGGAAGCCGGCGCCCGCGTCACGCTGATCAGCGGCCCGGTGCATTTGCCGACGCCGGACCGCGTCACGCGGATCGACGTGGTCAGTGCCCGTGACATGCTCGCTGCCTGCGAAGCCGCGATCCCTTGTGACATCTTCATCGCCTCGGCGGCGGTCGCAGACTACCGCCCGGAAGTCGTCGCCCCGCAAAAACTCAAGAAAGATCCTACGAGCGGTGACGGCTTCGTCCTGCAAATGGTGCGCAACCCGGACATCCTGGCCACCATCGCCACCCGTCCCGACCGTCCGTTCAGTGTCGGCTTCGCCGCCGAGACAGAACACCTGCTCGACTACGCTGCGCGCAAGCTGAAAGACAAGAATCTCGATCTGATCGTCGCCAACGACGTCGCCAACCCGAGCATCGGTTTCAACAGCGAAGAAAACGCCTGCAGCGTCATCGACCGTGGGCTGCACGCCACGGTTTTCGCCCAGACCAGCAAGAGCAAGATCGCTCGCCAGCTCGTCACTTTTATCGCCGAACGTCTGAACCAGGTTTAATTTACATGCACGCTTTGCAAGCCAAGATCCTCGACCCACGCATCGGTACCGAATTCCCGTTGCCGCAATACGCCACACCGGGCTCCGCCGGCCTCGACCTGCGCGCCATGCTGGAACAGGACATCGTGATCAAGCCGGGCGAAACCGTACTGATTCCGACCGGTCTGTCGGTGTACATCGGCGACCCGAACCTCGCCGCGCTGATCCTGCCACGCTCGGGCATGGGCCATAAGCACGGCATCGTGCTGGGCAACCTCGTCGGCCTGATCGACTCCGACTACCAGGGCCCGCTGATGGTGTCCTGCTGGAACCGTGGTCAGACCGAATTCACCATGCCGGTGGGCGAGCGTCTGGCGCAGCTGGTGCTGGTGCCGGTGGTGCAGGCGCACTTCGAAATGGTTGAAGAGTTCGTCGAGACCGAGCGTGGCGCGGGTGGTTTCGGCCATTCCGGCACCAAATAACCGAGGAAAATCCATTGTGGCGAGGGCGCTTGCCCCCGCTTGGGTGCGCAGCACCCATAAGATTTCGGGTCTGCTTCGCGCCCCGCCGGGAGCAAGCTCCCTCGCCACAAATATGATTGTTCTTCGAAATTGGTTTTAGCGCCGAAAATCAAGGCATTGGCAGGTCCAAGCCACGCCGGACAAGGCGTCATGGCCCTTTCACACCACGAACTCTCTGTGAAAACCGCCGTCATACCCTTCAGTTTGAGCCTGCCGTCGAGATGATTCGCCGGTGTGTCCCGCCACTTTCGAGATGGAGCATTTTCGCAGATGAGCACCCCCGCCCAAGTCGCCCCGAAGCTTCCCGACAGCATCTTCCGCGCCTATGACATTCGCGGCACCGTGCCGGAATTCCTCAATGCCGAAACCGCTTACTGGATCGGTCGCGCCATCGGCTCCCAGAGCCTGGCCCAGGGAGAACCGAACGTGTCCGTCGGTCGTGACGGTCGCCTGTCCGGTCCGGAACTGGTTGCCGAGCTGATCCGCGGCATCGCCGAAAGCGGCTGCCATGTCAGCGACGTCGGCCTGGTGCCGACGCCTGCGCTGTACTACGCCGCCAACGTGCTGGCCGGCAAATCCGGCGTGATGCTCACCGGCAGCCACAACCCGTCGAATTACAACGGTTTCAAGATCGTGATCGCCGGCGACACCCTGGCCAACGAACAGATCCAGGTCCTGCATGAGCGCATCAAAAGCGGCAATCTGAGCAGCGGCACAGGCAGCGTGACCCAGGTCGAGATCCTCGATCGCTACACCACCGAAATCGTCCAGGACATCAAACTGGCCCGACGCCTGAAAGTCGTGGTCGACTGCGGCAACGGCGCGGCCGGCGTGATCGCCCCGCAACTGATCGAAGCGCTGAACTGCGAAGTCATCCCGCTGTTCTGCGACGTCGACGGCAACTTTCCGAACCACCACCCGGATCCGGGCAAACCGGAGAACCTCGTCGACCTGATCGCCAAGGTCAAGGAAACCAAGGCCGACATCGGCCTGGCCTTCGATGGCGACGGTGACCGCGTCGGCGTGGTGACCAACACCGGCAGCATCGTCTTCCCCGACCGCCTGTTGATGCTGTTCGCCCGCGACGTGTTGGCCCGCAACCCAGGCGCGGAAATCATCTTCGACGTCAAATGCACCCGCCGACTGATCCCGCTGATCAAGGAATATGGCGGCCGGTCGCTAATGTGGAAGACCGGTCACTCGTTGATCAAAAAGAAAATGAAGCAGTCCGGTGCGTTGCTGGCCGGCGAAATGAGCGGACACATCTTCTTCAAGGAACGCTGGTTCGGTTTCGACGACGGCATTTACAGCGCCGCACGGCTGCTGGAAATCCTCAGCAAGGAAAAATCCGACGCGGAAACGCTCTTCGCGACCTTCCCGAACGATATTTCCACGCCGGAAATCAATATCCATGTGACCGAAGAGAGCAAATTCAGCATCATTGATGCACTGCACGATGCACAGTGGGGTCCAGGCGCCGACCTGACCACCATTGACGGCGTGCGGGTCGATTACGCCAAAGGCTGGGGCCTGGTGCGCGCGTCCAACACCACACCGGTGCTGGTGCTGCGCTTCGAGGCCGATGACGAGGCTGAATTGCAGCGCATCAAGGCTGTGTTCCATGCCCAGTTGAAACGCGTTGCACCTGATCTCCAACTACCGTTCTGATTCACCCGGAGCCCTGAATGACCCTCGAACGCGAAGCCGCCGCCCAAACCGCCAAGGTCCTGTCCGAAGCGTTGCCTTACATCCGACGTTATGTCGGCAAGACCCTGGTGATCAAATACGGCGGCAACGCGATGGAAAGCGAGGAGCTGAAAACCGGCTTCGCCCGCGACATCGTCTTGATGAAAGCCGTGGGCATCAACCCGGTGGTGGTTCACGGCGGCGGCCCGCAGATCGGTGATCTGCTCAAGCGCCTGTCGATCGAAAGCCACTTCGTCGACGGCATGCGCGTCACCGACGCGGCGACCATGGACGTGGTGGAAATGGTCCTTGGCGGCCAGGTCAACAAAAGCATCGTCAACCTGATCAACCGTCACGGCGGCAGCGCCATCGGCCTGACCGGCAAAGACGCCGGGCTGATCCGGGCGAAGAAGCTCACCGTCACCCGTCAGACCCCGGAGATGACCCAGCCGGAAATCATCGACATCGGCCAGGTGGGCGAAGTGGTCGGGATCAACACCGAACTGCTGAACCTGCTGGTCAAAGGCAATTTCATCCCGGTGATCGCGCCGATTGGCGTGGGTGAGAACGGCGAGTCGTACAACATCAACGCTGACCTGGTGGCCGGTAAAGTCGCCGAAGCGCTGAAAGCCGAGAAGCTGATGCTGCTGACCAACATCGCCGGCCTGATGGACAAGTCAGGCAAGGTTCTGACCGGTCTGAGCACCCAGCAGGTCGACGACCTGATCGCCGACGGCACCATCTACGGCGGCATGCTGCCGAAGATCCGCTGCGCACTGGAAGCGGTTCAGGGCGGCGTGGGCAGCTCGCTGATCATCGACGGTCGCGTGCCGAACGCGATCCTGCTGGAAATCTTCACCGACACCGGTGTGGGCACGCTGATCAGCAATCGCAAGCGTCCGTAAGCGATCGCGTAAATAAAGAGACCCCGCTCAGCCTGGCTGAGCGGGGTCTTTTTTTTGCTGAACGAAGCGATCAGACGCCAAACTGGGCGCGATAGGCTTCAACGGCTGGCAGATGCTGCTTGAGCTGCGGATCGTCTGCCAGGAATTCCAGCACCTGGTTCAGCGACACGATGCTGATGACCGGGATGCCGAAATCACGCTCGACCTCCTGGATGGCCGACAGCTCGCCATTGCCGCGCTCCTGACGGTTCAGGGCGATCAGCACGCCGGCGGCCCTGGCGCCTTCCTGCGAGGCAATGATCTGCATCACTTCACGGATTGCGGTACCCGCGGTGATCACGTCGTCGATGATCAGCACGTCGCCGGTCAGTGGCGCGCCGACCAGGCTGCCGCCTTCCCCGTGAGCCTTGGCTTCCTTGCGGTTGAAGCACCATGGCAGGTCACGGTTGTGGTGCTCGGCCAGCGCCACGGCAGTGGTGGCTGCCAGCGGGATGCCCTTGTAGGCCGGGCCGAACAGCACGTCGAAGGGAATACCGCTGTCAGCGATGGCCGCGGCGTAGAAACGGCCCAGCTGCGCCAGCGCGGAACCCGAGTTGAACAGGCCGGCATTGAAGAAGTAAGGACTGGTGCGCCCGGACTTCAGGGTGAACTCACCGAAGCGCAAAACGCCGCGATCGATGGCAAAACGAATGAAATCGCGCTGATACGCTTGCATGAAAAAAACCCCAAATACCACGGATTTAGCTAATTAGCTTGACGCCGTGTATCATACACGCACGCGATTTTTGGGGCCATTTATGCGGATCATCAGTGTGAACGTCAATGGTATTCAGGCTGCAGTCGAGCGCGGTTTGCTCAGTTGGCTGCAGGCACAGAATGCCGACGTCATCTGCCTGCAGGACACCCGTGCCTCCGCCTTTGAACTGGATGACCCAGCCTTCCAACTGGACGGCTACTTCCTTTATGCCTGCGATGCTGAAGTCCCTGCCCAAGGCGGCGTGGCTTTGTATTCGCGGTTGCAACCGAAGGCTGTCATCAGCGGTCTCGGTTTCGAGACGGCCGACCGCTACGGGCGCTACCTGCAAGCAGATTTCGACAAAGTCAGTATTGCCACCTTGCTGCTTCCTTCGGGGATGAACGGCGATGAAGACTTGAACCAGAAGTTCAAGCTCATGGACGACTTCGGCAAGTACCTGGACAAACAGCGGCGCAAACGTCGCGAGTACATTTATTGTGGCTCGCTGTTCGTCGCGCAGCAGAAGCTCGACATCAAGAACTGGCGCGACAGCCAGCAATCCCCGGGCTTCCTGGCGCCGGAGCGCGCCTGGATGGACGAGATTGTCGGCAACATGGGTTATGTCGACGCCCTGCGCGAAGTCAGCCGCGAAGGCGATCAGTACAGCTGGTGGCCGGACAACGAACAGGCCGAGATGCTGAATCTGGGCTGGCGCTTCGACTACCAGATCCTGACCCCGGGCCTGCGACGCTTCGTGCGCAGCGCACGCCTGCCGCGTCAGCCTCGGTTCTCGCAGCACGCGCCGCTGATCGTCGACTACGACTGGACGCTGACCATCTGAGCGGCCTTTCGCAGACACAAAAAAAACGACATCAGTGTCGGTTTTTTTGTGCGCGATCGTTCGTTATTTGATCAACCGCCAAGTGAAAGGATAACGGTACGGAAAGCCCTCGTTAGCCTTCACACCTGCAATGATCGTCAGGATCAGCGCACCGATGGCCAACAGGCCAAACAGGAAGAAGCCAATCACCAGCACCATCAGCAAGAAGCAGATCATCGAGGCAATCGCGACCGTAATCTGGAAATTCAGAGCCTCCTTGCCCTGGGCATCGATAAACGGATCCGTCTCGCGCTTCATCTGCCACAGGATCAACGGCCCGATCAGCGTTCCGAACGGAATCCAGATACCCAGCAACGCGGACAAGTGACAAAACATCGCCCACTGGCGAACCTCGTGGCTCGGCTTGGGCAGCAACTCTTGCTCATCACTCATCGCATTCTCCTTGCGGGTTGCGAACCGTCTCAGTCGGCCAGTGCGGCCGTTTGCAGTTCGAAGATCTCGTTCATGCCTTTCTTGGCCAGCTCCAGCATCGCGTTCAGCTCTTCAGGCTGGAACGGCGCGCCTTCGGCGGTGCCCTGCACTTCGATGAAGCCGCCGGTGCCGGTCATCACCACGTTGAGGTCGGTCTCTGCGGCGGAATCTTCAAGATAGTCCAGATCCAGCACCGGCTCGCCCTGGTACATGCCCACGGAAACGGCACCGATCATTTGCTTGAGCGGGTCGCCACCTTTCAGACCGCCGCGCTTCTTGATCACTTTCAGGGCATCGACCAGCGCAACCATGGCACCGGTGATCGACGCGGTGCGGGTGCCGCCATCAGCCTGGATCACGTCGCAGTCGACGTACAGAGTAACGTCGCCCAGCTTGGACATGTCCAGCGCGGCGCGCAGGGAACGGCCGATCAGGCGCTGGATTTCCAGGGTACGACCGCCCTGCTTGCCACGACTGGCCTCACGCTGGTTACGCTCGCCGGTGGCGCGCGGCAGCATGCCGTATTCGGCGGTCAGCCAGCCCTGGCCCTGGCCTTTCAGGAAGCGCGGCACGCCGTTCTCGACGCTGACGGTGCAGATGACTTTGGTATCACCGAATTCGACCAGTACCGATCCCTCGGCGTGCTTGGTGTAGTTGCGGGTAATGCGGATCGAGCGGAGCTGATCGGCAGCGCGACCACTTGGACGTTTCATAGGAGATACCTGTACTGAGGACGGAAAACTGCGGAGCATTATAGAGCTGCGCACCGCGCCTGGGCACTGCCTAAAAACTCCAGCCGTCGATCGAAGGCCCTGAAACGCGCTTCGCCGACGGCCTGCAGCCCTTTGTCACACCGTGTGTTTGGGCGCATCTGCCGCACTGCGCTACAATCCTGCGCCTTTGCTGCCAGTCGGCTTAAATTCACTGATATCGAGCTGCGAAGCTTCAGTTCGCGCCGATCCGTATCGCGAGGTCACCGCCATGGTGCATAGCATGACCGCCTTCGCCCGCGTTGAAAAAGCCGGCGTTCAGGGCACCCTGAGCTGGGAACTGCGCTCGGTCAACAGCCGCTACCTGGAACCCCACCTGCGCCTGCCCGAGTCGTTTCGCGACCTCGAAGGCGCCGTTCGCGAAGCCCTGCGTCAGGGTTTGTCGCGCGGCAAACTGGAATGCACCCTGCGTTTCACCGAGGAAAGCACCGGCAAGCCGCTGCAAGTGGATCGCGAGCGTGCCGCGCAACTGGTCGCCGCTGCCGAAACCGTCGCCGGCCTGATCAAGAACCCGGCGGCGCTGAACCCGCTGGAGGTGCTGGCCTGGCCCGGCGTGCTGGTGGCCGATGCGAGCGACCCGCAAGCCCTCAACGCAGAAGCGCTGGAGCTGTTCAATCAAGGCTTGAAGGAACTCAAGGCTGGCCGTGAGCGCGAAGGCGCGGAGCTGGCGCGCCTGATCAACGATCGCCTGACCTCCATCGAGGAAGACGTGGCAACCCTGCGCGAACTGGTTCCGCAGATGCTCGCCGCCCAGCGCCAGAAAGTCCTCGACCGCTTCGCCGACATGAAGGCCGAGATGGACCCGCAGCGCCTGGAACAGGAAATGGTCATGCTCGCGCAAAAAAGCGACGTGGCTGAAGAACTGGATCGCCTGAGCACCCACATCATCGAAGTTCGCCGGGTCCTCAAGTCCGGCGGTGCCGCCGGCCGGCGCCTGGACTTCCTGATGCAGGAGCTCAACCGCGAAGCCAACACACTGGGCTCCAAGGCCTTCGACCCGCGCAGCACCCAGGCGGCGGTCAACCTCAAGGTGTTGATCGAGCAGATGCGCGAACAAGTGCAGAATATTGAGTAAGGCTAACCCCGACATGACCCACAGCACCGGCACCCTGTACATCATTTCCGCCCCCTCGGGCGCGGGCAAAAGCAGTCTGGTCAAGGCCCTGACCGACGCCAACCCGGAAATCCGCGTTTCGATTTCCCACACCACCCGCGCCATGCGTCCGGGCGAAGTGGACGGCGTGAACTATCACTTCGTGACCCGCGAAGAGTTCGTGAAGATGGGCGAGCACGGCGACTTCCTCGAACGCGCCGAAGTCTTCGGCAACTTCTACGGCACCTCGCAAAGCCGCCTGCAGCAGACCCTGGACGAAGGTCATGACCTGATTCTGGAAATCGACTGGCAAGGCGCCGAACAAGTGCGCAAGCTGATGCCCCAGGCCCGTTCGATCTTCATTCTGCCGCCATCGCTGCAGGCCCTGCACCAGCGCCTGACCAACCGTGGTCAGGACAGCGACGAGATCATCGCCGGCCGGATGCGTGAGGCAGTCAGCGAGATGAGCCACTACGTCGAGTACGACTACTTGATCATCAACGACGATTTCGCCCACGCCCTGGATGATCTGAAGGCGATTTTCCGCGCCAATCAGCTGCAACAAAAACGTCAGCAAGTGCGCTTCGGCAAATTGCTGGCTGAATTGCTGGGCTGAAACAGCCCTTCCCAAAACCGCTGCAACGGCTTTACATTGGCAGTTGCAGCGCGTTGAAGGGTCTGGTCAAAAAATCAGCGCTTCCCTAATCGCTGGTGATTTTTTAAACTGTCGAGTCCGCTCGCCCAACCGGGCAGCGCGCATATTGCATTCGCTCCGAGGAATACCATGGCCCGCGTAACCGTTGAAGACTGCCTAGAACACGTGGATAACCGCTTTGAGCTGGTCATGCTCTCTACCAAGCGTGCCCGTCAACTGGCCACCGGCGGCAAAGAGCCGAAAGTGGCATGGGAAAACGACAAGCCTACCGTCGTCGCCCTGCGCGAAATCGCTGAAGGTATCGTGACTCCCGAATTCATCGCCGCCGAAGAAATTGTCACCGAAGACCCGGTCTTCGCTGCCTTTGCTCCAGAGGACGAGTCCAACGAGGCCGTTTAAGCCTATGCCTGGTCGACGTAGCAAGGCGCGGGATCACAGCTTGCGGCAGGAGTCATCATGCCGAGCATAGACGCCCTCGCCGATCGAATATCGACCTACCTCGGTCAGGACCAGGTCAATCTGGTCCGCCGAGCGTATTTCTACGCCGAACAAGCCCACGACGGCCAACGCCGCCGCAGCGGCGAGGCGTATGTCACGCATCCTCTTGCCGTGGCGAACATTCTTGCCGACATGCACATGGACCATCAGAGCCTGATGGCCGCGATGCTGCATGACGTGATCGAAGACACCGGCATCGCCAAGGAAGCGCTGCAAGCGCAGTTCGGCGAGACCGTGGCCGAACTGGTCGACGGGGTCAGCAAACTGACCCAGATGAACTTCGAGACCAAGGCCGAAGCCCAGGCCGAAAACTTCCAGAAAATGGCCATGGCCATGGCGCGCGACATTCGCGTGATCCTGGTCAAGCTCGCCGACCGTCTGCACAACATGCGCACCCTGGAAGTGCTGTCCGGCGAAAAGCGCCGGCGCATTGCCAAGGAAACCCTCGAGATCTATGCCCCCATCGCCAACCGGCTGGGCATGCATTCCGTGCGCATCGAGTTCGAAGACCTCGGTTTCAAGGCCATGCACCCGATGCGTTCTGCGCGGATTTACCAGGCGGTCAAACGCGCCCGCGGCAACCGCAAGGAAATCGTCAACAAGATCGAAGAGTCCCTCGGCCACTGCCTCGCCATCGACGGCATCCAGGGCGAAGTCAGCGGTCGCCAGAAACACCTCTACGGCATCTACAAGAAAATGCGCGGCAAGCGTCGGGCCTTCAACGAGATCATGGACGTCTACGCGTTCCGGATCATCGTCGACAAGGTCGACACCTGCTACCGCGTGCTGGGTGCCGTGCATAATTTGTACAAACCGTTGCCGGGACGCTTCAAGGATTACATCGCGATTCCCAAGGCCAACGGCTATCAGTCGCTGCACACCACGCTGTTCGGCATGCATGGCGTACCGATCGAGATCCAGATCCGTACCCGTGAAATGGAAGAAATGGCCAACAACGGCATCGCCGCGCACTGGCTGTACAAATCCAGCGGCGACGAACAGCCCAAAGGCACCCACGCCCGGGCCCGTCAGTGGGTCAAAGGCGTGCTGGAAATGCAGCAACGTGCCGGCAACTCGCTGGAATTCATCGAAAGCGTGAAGATCGACCTGTTCCCGGACGAGGTCTACGTGTTCACGCCAAAAGGCCGGATCATGGAGCTGCCCAAAGGCTCCACGGCGGTCGACTTTGCCTACGCGGTGCACACCGACGTCGGCAACAGCTGCATTGCCTGCCGGATCAACCGTCGTCTGGCGCCGCTGTCCGAACCGCTGCAAAGCGGCTCCACGGTCGAGATCGTCAGCGCTCCCGGCGCGCGGCCAAACCCGGCGTGGCTCAACTTCGTGGTCACCGGCAAGGCGCGCACCCACATCCGTCATGCCCTGAAACTGCAACGCCGCTCCGAATCCATCAGCCTTGGCGAGCGCCTGCTGAACAAGGTGCTCAACGGATTCGACAGTGCGCTGGAACAGATTCCGCCAGAACGTGTGAAAGCGATGCTGACCGAGTACCGCCTCGAGCTGATCGAGGATCTGCTCGAAGACATCGGCCTGGGCAACCGCATGGCCTACGTCGTGGCGCGTCGACTGCTGGGCGAGGGCGAACAATTGCCAAGTCCGGAAGGTCCGCTGGCGATTCGCGGTACCGAAGGCCTGGTACTCAGCTACGCCAAATGCTGCACGCCGATCCCGGGCGACCCGATTGTCGGTCACCTGTCGGCGGGCAAAGGCATGGTCGTGCACCTGGAAAACTGCCGCAACATCAGCGAAATCCGCCACAACCCGGAAAAATGCATCCAGCTCTCGTGGGCCAAGGATGTCACCGGCGAATTCAACGTCGAACTGCGCGTCGAGCTGGAGCACCAGCGCGGCCTGATCGCTCTGCTGGCCAGCAGCGTCAACGCGGCCGACGGCAATATCGAGAAAATCAGCATGGACGAACGCGATGGCCGCATCAGCGTCGTCCAGTTGGTGGTCAGCGTCCACGACCGTGTGCACCTGGCCCGCGTGATCAAGAAACTGCGCGCCCTGACCGGGGTCATCCGCATCACCCGCATGCGTGCATAACTCAAACAATACAAGGAGTCATACATGACCAAGACTGTTATCAGCAGCGACAAGGCCCCGGCCGCCATCGGCACTTATTCCCAGGCGATCAAGGCCGGCAACACCGTGTACATGTCGGGCCAGATCCCGCTGGACCCGAAAACCATGGAACTGGTCGAAGGCTTCGAAGCCCAGACCGTACAGGTCTTCGAGAACCTGAAAGCCGTGGCCGAAGCCGCCGGCGGTTCGTTCAAGGACATCGTCAAGCTGAACATCTTCCTCACCGACCTGAGCCACTTCGCCAAGGTCAACGAGATCATGGGCAAATACTTCGAACAGCCATACCCGGCCCGCGCCGCCATCGGCGTTGCTGCCCTGCCGAAGGGTTCGCAGGTTGAAATGGATGCCATTCTGGTCATCGAGTGATGCGCACGGCGCGGCTTGCCGAGAGCCGCGCCAACTGCTCTGCGGTAAAGAAAAGGTTTTGAAAGGATTCCACCATGCGCAAAGCGCTTGCTCTCTCGCTGCTCGCCATTTTCCTCGGCGGTTGCGCCAGCAACCCGGCCGACCGTGACATCAGCGGCACCTGGATCAATCAGGTCGCCATCGATGCCGCCGCCAAGGGCGGCCCCCTGCGTGAAGCGCTTCAGGCCTACGGCCCGAATCTGGAATGGGACATCAACACCAGGGCCGGCCAGGCCCGCTACACCAACGGTTTCGAGAACGTCGAAGGACGGCTGCAGGGTGAACAGTCCGGCGCCTGGAAAGTCGACTTCTACGGCAGCTCCGCCAGCGAACTGAAGCGCGACGGTAGCCAGTTGCACCAGGCTGCCAGCGAAAACGAACCACAACAGCTGTTCGACCGTGCACAGATCCCGGTGCCCGAAGGCGCGCCGATCGGTGCCAGCTTCGAACGTGCGCTGTATTCGGCCTACCTGGGCGGTAACTGGACAATCGCCAGCGGCCAGGGCGAAGGCGCCACCGTGCAATTCCAGGCGGACGGACAAGTCTCCGGCCTGCCCGGTGTCGACCGCTACGCCCTGTGCCTGGCGGGCGACTGCGCATCGATGAGCAGCGGCAACGACAGCATGTGGTTGCAGCAGAACGGCCAGGGCAACAACTGGATCTTCGTTCGCAAGGGCAAGGAGCTGGAAATCCTGCAGGCCGTGAACACGGCACTGGCGGATGAACAGCCGCAGTTCAGCCCGGGTGAGCGCAAGTGGTTGCTCAAGAAGCAGTAACTGCACTTGAGAGCAGCCTATAACCCTGTGGGAGCGGGCTTGCCCGCGATGAGGCCTTAGCATTCAACATTTATGCTGATTGTTATGCCGCCATCGCGAGCAAGCTCGCTCCCACAGTTGTTTTGAAGTGTTTGAAAGTCAGCAGCGCCCCTCAAGAATCGCGGCGTAACCCTCGCGATAGCTCGGATACTTCGGCGCCCAGCCCAACGTTTTCGCCCGTGCATTGCTGCAACGTTTGCTGCCGGTTCTGCGCACGCTTTCGTCTTCCGACCATTGCATGACGCCCAGATACTCCCGCAGCCACGCCACCACCTCGGCCAGCGGTGCAGGCGCATCGTCCACGCCGATGTAGATATCATCGAGCGCCCTGCCCTTGCGATCCGATTCCAGCAGAAACGCCATCAGGCCCGCCGCATCATCGGCGTGAATGCGATTGCCATACAACGGCGGATCGACCGCCACGCGATAACCGCGACGCACCTGAGTCAGCAGCCATTCACGGCCCGGCCCGTAGATGCCGGTCAGACGCACGATGCTCGCCGGAATGCCGCTGTTCAACGCGACTTGCTCCGCCTCCAGCATCAACCGTCCGGAATAACCCGCCGCCACGGTTTCGGAGGATTCATCCACCCATTCCCCGTCTTTCTGCCCGTAAACGCTGCTGCTGGAAACGAACAACAACCGATCAGGTACTTGTCCGTAGTCGTTCAGCCAACCCAGCACATGCTGCAGACCCTGCACATAAGCTGCGCGATAGCCGGCTTCATCGTGCTCGGTCGCGGCTGCGCAATACACCAGGTAATCCACGGCCCCTACCGGCCAGGACGCAGGGCACTCTTCATTGAACAGATCACCGGCCACACCGATGACACCTGCCGGCAACCGAGAAACATCCCGGCGCAGGCCATATACCTGAAAACCTGCGGCCAGCAATTGCGTGGCCAGACGGCTGCCGACATCGCCGCAACCGGCGATCAATACAGAAGGGGCGGACATCAAAAAACTCCCGGCGCAAAGCCACAGACTAGCCCTGACAAGGGACGAGCGGCTAGCAATGAAGGAAAAAAAGCAACACTATTGCTTCTGTTAACAAGAATTACTTGCAATAATGCACGTCACTTTTGTTCTCGGCCTTACGAGGCCTGGAAGAGCATCACCGTTTTTCTATCTCAGGTCCGGCCAGCATGACACGCATTCAGAACCCCGCTTCGCCAACCAAACGACCTCGCGCCTGGAGCGTGGCCGCCCTGCTCCTCAGTCTGACGCTGGCGCCGGTCGCCGCTTTCGCTGACGCCCAGGCACCGGCCACACCAGCCGCCCACGAACAGACCGCCCCGGCAGCTCCCGCCGCAGCGCCAGCGGCGACCGAGCCGGTTCAGGCCGTGGATACCGGCGCCGAAAACGCACCTGAAGTCCTCGAAGCCGACAACACCCTGGGCATGGCCCACGACCTGTCGCCGTGGGGCATGTACCAGAACGCCGACATCATCGTGAAGATGGTGATGATCGGTCTTGCCATCGCATCGATCATCACCTGGACCATCTGGATCGCCAAAGGCTTCGAGCTGATGGGCGCCAAGCGTCGTCTGCGTGGTGAAATCGCCGCCCTGAAGAAAGCCGCCACCCTCAAGGAAGCCAGCGCCACTGCAGCGAAGGAAGGCACCCTCGCCAACCTGCTGGTGCATGACGCCCTCGAAGAAATGCGCCTTTCGGCCAACTCCCGCGAGAAAGAAGGCATCAAGGAGCGCGTCAGCTTCCGCCTCGAGCGCCTGGTGGCCGCCTGTGGCCGCAACATGAGCAGCGGCACCGGCGTACTCGCCACCATCGGCTCCACCGCACCGTTCGTCGGTCTGTTCGGCACCGTGTGGGGCATCATGAACAGCTTTATCGGTATCGCCAAAACCCAGACCACCAACCTCGCCGTCGTGGCCCCGGGCATCGCCGAAGCCCTGCTGGCTACTGCACTGGGTCTGGTCGCCGCGATTCCTGCCGTGGTCATCTACAACGTGTTCGCCCGCTCCATCGCCGGTTACAAGGCCCAGGTGTCCGACGCATCGGCACAAGTCCTGCTGCTGGTCAGCCGTGACCTCGACCACCAGCCCGAGCGCAGCGTCTCGCAACCGCACATGGTGAAAGTGGGGTAATCGGCCATGGGCCTGCATTTGAAAGAAGGCGCAGACGACGATCTGGCCGAGAACCACGAAATCAACGTCACGCCGTTCATCGACGTGATGCTGGTGCTGTTGATCATCTTCATGGTGGCTGCGCCGCTGGCCACCGTGGACATCAAGGTCGACCTGCCTGCCTCGACCGCGAAGCCGGCACCGCGGCCGGAGAAACCGCTGTTCCTCAGCGTCAAGGCTGACCAGCGCCTGTACATCGGCGACGACGAAGTCACAGCCGAGACCCTCGGCGCCACGCTCGACGCCAGGACCAAAGGCAAGAAAGACACCACCATCTTCTTCCAGGCCGACAAGGGTGTGGACTACGGCGACCTGATGAGCGTGATGGACAAGCTGCGCAGCGCCGGTTACCTGAAGGTCGGTCTGGTCGGCCTCGAGAGTGCAACCAAGAAATGATCACGACGCGCCATAAGCTGACGCGTTACGGCGGTAGCCTGGCCGTGGTGCTGGGTGTGCATGCACTGGCCATTGCGCTGGCGCTGAACTGGACCGCCCGCCCGCCCATCGAACTGCCGCCCCAGGCAATGATGGTCGAGCTGGCACCGGTTCCGGCCCCGCCACCGCCTGCACCGCCGAAGGTCGTCACGCCACCACAGCCGCCGGCTCCGGTTGAAGAACTGCCGATCCCGAAACTGGCCGAAGCACCCAAGGCAGAAATTGCCGTGCCCAAGCCGAAACCAAAACCCAAGCCAAAGCCGCAACCGCCCAAGCCGATCGAGAAGAAGCCGGAGCCCGTGAAGGAAAAACCTTCCGAGGAAAAACCGGCGGAGCCTCAGCAGACTCAGGCGCCGACGGAGAAATCCGCCCAGCCGGCACCGGGCCCGTCGCCCGCGCAAGTGGCGGCCAAGGCCAGTTGGCAAGGTGCGCTGCTCGCGCATCTGCAGAAGTACAAAAAGTACCCGGACAGCGCCCGTTCACGGAACAAGACCGGGACCAATCGCCTGCGTTTCGTGGTCGACGGCGAAGGCAACGTGCTGTCGTTCGAGCTGGTGGACCGCTCCGGCAACGCCGATCTGGACAGGGCCACGCTGGAAATGATCCGTCGCGCCCAGCCGCTGCCCAAACCACCAGCCGATATGCTGAACAACGGCTCCATCGAAATTGTTGCGCCGTTTGTTTATTCGATCGAGAAACGCCGCTGACACATAACGCCCCCGCCGGGGTTGACCACACCGACAAAGGCACCGAAAGGTGCCTTTGTCATATCTGCAAACGGCAAAACGGCATTGCCCGGTGTCGCATCTATCACTCAGTCTGATAACGTGCGTCTATCGATCGCAGCCGGTATGCTTGGCCCGCATCTTCATGGACGCTTGCTATGACTCTCACAGAATTACGCTACATCGTTACCCTCGCCCAAGAGCAGCATTTCGGCCACGCGGCCGAGCGTTGCCACGTCAGTCAGCCGACCCTGTCGGTGGGCGTGAAAAAGCTTGAAGACGAACTCGGTGTACTGATCTTCGAGCGCAGCAAAAGCGCCGTGCGCCTGACCCCGGTCGGCGAAAGCATCGTCGCCCAGGCGCAGAAAGTGCTGGAACAGGCCCAGGGCATCCGCGAACTGGCCCAGGCCGGCAAGAACCAGCTGACCGCTCCGCTGAAAGTCGGCGCAATCTACACCGTCGGCCCGTACCTGTTTCCGCACCTGATTCCACAACTGCACCGGGTCGCCCCGCAGATGCCGTTGTACATCGAAGAAAACTTCACCCACGTGCTGCGCGACAAACTGCGCAACGGCGAGCTGGACGCGATCATCATCGCCCTGCCGTTCAACGAAGCCGACGTGCTGACCCTGCCGCTCTATGACGAACCGTTCTACGTGTTGATGCCGGCCCAGCATCCGTGGACGCAAAAAGAATCCATCGACCCGGCCCTGCTCAACGACAAGAGCCTGTTGCTGCTCGGCGAAGGCCACTGCTTCCGCGATCAGGTGCTGGAAGCCTGCCCGACCCTGACCAAGGGCAACGACGGCGCCAAGCACACCACGGTCGAATCCAGCTCGCTGGAAACCATCCGCCACATGGTCGCCTCCGGCCTGGGCATCTCGATCCTGCCGCTGTCGGCGGTGGACAGCCATCACTACGCCCCGGGCGTGATCGAAGTGCGACCGCTGTCGGCGCCGGTACCCTACCGCACCGTAGCCATTGCCTGGCGCGCCAGTTTCCCACGGCCGAAAGCCATCGAGATCCTTGCCGACTCCATCCGCCTGTGCTCGGTCGCCAAACCCGCCGCGCCGGTTACGGCCGGTTAAGCCAGCGTCATGACGGAGCTGTCGCAGATCCCGGTCACCGCACTCAAGGGTGTCGGCGAGGCCATGGCCGAAAAACTGGCCAAGGTCGGCCTGGAGAACCTCCAGGACGTACTGTTCCACCTGCCGCTGCGTTATCAGGACCGCACCCGCGTGGTGCCCATCGGCGCATTGCGACCGGGGCAGGACGCCGTGGTCGAAGGCACCGTCAGCGGCGCCGATGTGGTCATGGGCCGACGCCGCAGCCTCGTCGTGCGTCTGCAGGACGGCACTGGCGGCCTGAGCCTGCGCTTCTACCACTTCAGCAACGCGCAGAAGGAAGGCCTCAAGCGTGGCACGCGGATTCGCTGCTACGGTGAAGCCCGGCCCGGCGCCTCGGGGCTGGAGATCTACCACCCGGAATACCGCGCCATCAACGGCGACGAACCGCCGCCGGTGGATGAAACCCTGACCCCGGTCTACCCGCTGACCGAAGGCCTGACCCAGGCCCGTCTGCGCCAGTTGTGCATGCAGACCCTGACCCTGCTCAAACCGGCCACCTTGCCCGACTGGCTGCCGACCGAACTGGCCCGCGACTACCAACTGGCGCCGCTGGCCGATGCGATCCGCTACCTGCACAACCCGCCCGCCGACGCCGACGTCGACGAACTCGCTCTCGGTCATCACTGGGCCCAGCATCGTCTGGCGTTCGAAGAACTGCTGACCCATCAACTGTCCCAACAGCGCCTGCGCGAAAGCATGCGCGCCCTGCGGGCACCGGCGATGCCGAAAGCCACGAAACTGCCGGCGCGGTATCTGGCCAACCTCGGCTTCAACCCGACCGGCGCGCAACAGCGGGTCGGTAATGAAATCGCCTACGACCTCAGTCAGCACGAGCCGATGCTGCGGCTGATTCAGGGCGATGTCGGCGCGGGCAAAACCGTGGTGGCCGCTCTCGCCGCGCTGCAAGCACTGGAGGCGGGTTATCAGGTCGCGCTGATGGCGCCGACCGAGATCCTCGCCGAGCAGCACTTCATCACCTTCAAGCGCTGGCTCGAACCATTGGGCATCGAGGTGGCGTGGCTGGCCGGCAAGCTCAAGGGCAAGAACCGCGTGGCCGCGCTGGAACAGATTGCCGGCGGCACACCGATGGTGGTCGGCACCCACGCGCTGTTCCAGGACGAAGTGCAGTTCAAGAATCTGGCGCTGGTGATCATCGACGAACAGCACCGCTTCGGCGTACAGCAACGCCTGGCACTGCGGCAGAAAGGCGTCGGCGGGCGCATGTGCCCGCATCAATTGATCATGACCGCCACGCCGATTCCACGGACGCTGGCCATGAGCGCCTACGCCGACCTCGACACCTCGATCCTCGACGAATTGCCGCCCGGTCGCACGCCGGTCAACACCGTGCTGGTCACCGACACCCGCCGCGTCGAAGTCATCGAGCGCGTGCGCAGTGCCTGCGCCGAGGGCCGTCAGGCCTATTGGGTGTGTACGCTGATCGAAGAGTCCGAAGAGCTGACCTGCCAGGCCGCCGAAACCACATTCGAAGACCTCACCGCCGCCCTCGGCGAGCTCAAGGTCGGGCTGATCCACGGTCGCATGAAACCCGCCGAGAAAGCCGCCGTCATGGCCGAGTTCAAGGCCGGCCACCTGCAACTGCTGGTTGCCACCACCGTGATCGAAGTCGGCGTGGACGTGCCCAACGCCAGCCTGATGATCATCGAAAACCCCGAGCGCCTCGGCCTCGCCCAGCTGCACCAGTTACGCGGCCGCGTCGGCCGGGGCAGCGCGGTCAGCCATTGCGTGCTGCTCTACCATCCGCCGCTGTCGCAGATCGGCCGCCAGCGCCTGGGCATCATGCGCGAGACTAACGACGGTTTCGTCATCGCCGAAAAAGACCTCGAACTGCGCGGCCCCGGCGAAATGCTCGGCACCCGCCAGACCGGCCTGCTGCAATTCAAGGTCGCCGACCTGATGCGTGACGCCGATCTGCTGCCCGCCGTGCGCGATGCCGCCCAGGCCTTGCTGGAGCGCTGGCCGACCCACGTCAGCCCGCTGCTCGACCGCTGGCTGCGACACGGGCAGCAATACGGCCAAGTGTGAGCACTGTCGCAGTTTCTCAAAGCCCGTTCCAACCAAGCTGGTTATACTCAAGCAATTGTTTCAAAAACGGATACAGACCATGACCGAAGCTGCTCTCGCCCCCGAACTCCCGCACGCTCCGTCTGTAATTCGGCTGCTGCTCAACAAGCTGGGCGTCGCCTACGAAGAAGTGCTCGATCACCACGGCCTCAATGCCTCGCGCAAAGTGCAGGCCGCGTTGCTGGACGACGCAGTGGGTGCGCTGATGGTGCTGTTTCCACAGAGCCAGCTGCTGGATCTCAACCGCCTCGCCGAGCTGACGGGCCGCCGCCTGACCGCCGTGTCCACCGAGCGCCTGGAAAAGATGCTCGGCAAACACAGCCTGAGCCTGCTGCCGGGCCTGCCGGCGCTGACCAGCTCGCCGTGCCTCTACGAAGAAAGCCTGCTGCGCGAGCCGAAGTTGCTGATCAACTCCGGCGAACCGGGCCTGCTGCTGGAAATCGCCAGCGAAGATTTCAAGACCATGCTGACCAAGGCCAGCGCCGCCAACTTCGGCGAAGCCCTGAGCAGCATTCGCCCGAACCTCGACCGCCCGGACGATGACCGCGAGGAAATCACCCAGGCCGTGCAGGCGTTCACCGCGCGGCGCATTCAGCAGCGTCTGGAAGCGACCATCGAAATTCCGCCGCTGGCCGAAACCGCACAAAAAATCATCAAACTGCGCGTCGACCCGAACGCCACCATCGACGACATCACCGGCGTGGTCGAAACCGACCCGGCGCTGGCCGCGCAAGTGGTGAGCTGGGCGGCATCACCGTACTACGCTTCGCCGGGCAAGATCCGCTCGGTGGAAGACGCGATCGTGCGCGTGCTGGGTTTCGATCTGGTAATCAATCTGGCGCTGGGCCTGGCCCTCGGCAAGACGCTGAGCCTGCCCAAGGATCACCCGCAACACACCACGCCGTACTGGCAGCAGTCGATCTACACCGCCGCCGTCATCGAAGGCCTGACCCGCGCCATGCCGCGCGCCCAGCGCCCGGAAGCAGGCCTGACCTACCTCGCCGGCCTGCTGCACAACTTCGGCTACCTGCTGCTGGCCCACGTGTTTCCGCCGCACTTCTCGCTGATCTGCCGACACCTGGAGGTCAACCCGCATCTGTGCCACAGCTATGTCGAGCAACACCTGCTGGGCATCAGCCGCGAACAGATCGGCTCCTGGCTGATGCGCTACTGGGACATGCCGGACGAACTGGCTACCGCCCTGCGCTTCCAGCACGACCCGAACTACGACGGCGCCTACGCCGAATACCCGAACCTCGTCTGCCTGGCCGTGCGCCTGCTGCGCAGCCGCGGCATCGGCTCCGGCCCGGACGAAGACATCCCGGATGCGCTGCTGGAGCGCGTTGGTCTGACTCGCGACAAGGCCAATGACGTGGTCAGCAAAGTGCTTGAGGCGGAAGTGCTGCTGCGTGAACTGGCTTCGCAGTTCAGCCAGGCTTAAAGCACTCTTCGGCACGTCAACCAGGGCCTGTTTTGATTGCAAATAGGGCCCTGCTATGATTTGACGGCAATCAGAGGAATTTCCGATGACCCAAACAGATGCTGCCAGCGTTGCTAGCGAAGTCCGCAAGCTCGCCAAAGACAACAAGGTTACGGCCAGTCGAGACGGCATGAGTCGTATGGCCGTGGGGATTACCCGCTTGTCTGGTGATGTCGTCGAGCTGGATGGCATCGAACAGTTGCTCGTCAATCTCAAGCGAAAAGGCGTCCTGAGCAAGTCTGAAATCCTGGCGCTGCAGGGGCGCTATCTTCAGGAAAGGCGTGCGAAGAAACGCAGCGCATGACTTTTGACCCGTTCGGCGACTTCGAAACGGCTGGATACCTTCAAAACTCGCTGCAACTGAAAGATCCCGTTGAAGTAAAAGAGTCGGAGCATCTTTCGTTCGAATTGAGTATCGAAGATGCACTCGCCTATCTGGCCGGGAAAAAGCCCATCGATTACCAGACGGTACTCAAGGTTCACGAGATCCTGTTTTCCGGCTTCTACCACTGGGCTGGAAAAGACCGAAACGAACTGGTCCCTCACCTGGCAGTCTTCAAGGGCCCCCTCAACGATCCTCGCAGCACCATCTTCGAGCGCCCGGACTTCATCAGAATGTCCGTCGACTATGCGCTCAAGCTCGCAGCAGACAAGCAACGCTTCAGAGACCATCCCGGCGGAGTGATGGGCCAGCTGGCTTTCGCGCACCCTTTCCTCGACGGCAACGGACGCACGATTCTGTTGGTTTTCATGGAACTCTGTTATCGGGCCGGGTTCGCCATCGACTGGTCGAGGACAAACAAGGACGACTACTTGCGGGCACTCAGCGACGAGATCCGCGAACCTCGCGAACGGCATCTCGATCGCTACCTCACCCCGTTCGTCGTCGACATATCCAGCCGTGACGAATGGCCCGAGACCATAAGCGGCATCCGAGGCCTGGATGGCCTGGACAAGGAAGACATCACTTACGAGAACCTGGACAACCCGCAAGTCCAGCAGATCTACAAGACCTACCGGAGCCAGCCACTGGACGGCGAGCCTCCTGAGCCGGACAGCTGAAGAGGCGAGCCGCCTGAAAGGTTTATGACTTCGGCTTGGCCTTCCGCGGCATCAAATACTTCATCAACCCCTGAAACCACATCACCAGCGCCGGATTGCCCTTGAGCTGGATGGTCTTGTCCTGAATCCCCTGCATGAACGCCAGCTGCTTGTTCTTCGCCTGCATCGTGGCAAACCCGAACGCCGCATCCTTGAACGCAATCGCAAACGCCGGCTCCGCCACCACCCCGGACTTGCTGGTAATGCGCTGGTCCTTCACCACGAAATGCCGCGCCACCTTCCCGTCCAGAGTCTGCAGCTGAAACACCAGATCCTTGTCACCCAATTGCTGCTGGAACGCAGGATTTGTCCGACTGGCCTTACCCATCAAAAGACCCAGCATCCACAGAAGAAAACGAAATTTCATGCGCACAGCCTCAAAAGGAAAATGAACGGCCGGGGGAGTGTAAGGGATTCGGACGGATTCGCCACTATCTTGCATGGATAGAAGACGATGCATGGATTTTCCTGAAAGATGACTACCAAGTCACGATTTCCGCCCCACAACCTGATCGTTCCCACGCTCCGCGTGGGAACGCATCCCGTGACGCTCCGCGTCACACCATCCCCCCGTCCTACACCTGAAGAAACACATTTCTGTAGGAGCTGCGATCTTTTGATCCGCTACCTCGCAGATCCTTGGGAAATGTCCTTCAAACTGCGGTGCTGTCCGTGAACTAGGCGAACTTGAGCATCATCGTTAGCCTCTGTGTGTCACCGCAAAATCGGTGACCGGATGTGCAAGTCCGAAACCCGGGGCAAATCTTTCCAACATCAAAAGGATTTACACCGATGATCGATCCAACCCTCACTGACGAAGAAGTTTCCCCCTACGAATTCCCAGACTCGAAGAAACTCCACGAAGCCGCCGAACGCGCCCTCGACCACCACTTCAAACCCAGAGCCAAACGCCCCAAACGCCTGGGCGGCCTGTTCGCCCTCTGCCCCAACGCCGACGCCGAAGCCCTCATGGCCAACGCCTCCGAAGACCTCCTGTCCATCAGCGCCATCGCCGCCAACCTGGCCGACGACCTCGACGGCCCCCGCCGCTCGATGGCATTGGGCCTCAGCAGAATGGCGGACGGCGTTCGATTGATGGTGGAAGGCACGCTCGATCACATTGAGTTTCGGGAGTATCAGGGCAGCCGTAGCTGAATCGCGGGCGGAAAAAAGGGGACGTTGAGTCCCCTTTTACAACTTTCCAACGCCTCACCAATGACAGCCCGTCTCCGGTGAGAAATCCATACTGAAATCGTGTCCGAAAGAGTACTTCTTCCCGGTTTTGTAGTTCGTATAAGTCATTCCATAGACCCGGGCACCCTGACTCACCATTTCATACTCCCCCGTCAGCGCGCCCTCCGAAACCTCAATCCAAGTCGTCGTGAACTGATACGGACGATCCTCTGCCAGAATTTCTTGCTCGGTATTCCGATACACCAGAGAAATGGCCTTCTTCGACTTGCTGTACCTGACAGCCGCTGCGCTCCATTTGGAGAAGGAGTCGTAATAAGTTCTGAGTTCGAAATTGATGCTTTTGGCGCTCTCTTGCGAACGGAAGCAATAAATCTCCGTCGAGACCTCACTGTGCGCCGCCATCGGAAAGAGAACAAACAGTGCAGCAGATAAAACTCGCATTGATTTCAATCTGATCATTCCTTCAACGATTCAGAGGCAACTGAAAACGCATTCGCACTGCGCAGTTAGCGATGTCCTCCCGGAACACACGCTCACTCATTTCGCAGTGCCCATCGACGTATTGCCGCCACAACGGATCGTCGAAGTGTTCACCCCCCAATCGCTCCATGGAAGCCGTCAGACCTTTTTCTCGATCCTGCCCCGCCATGGCCGACGCAGCTTTATAAAAACCGTCCAGAGGTAACCCCGTCTGCAGAGCAACCAATTCCCCCAACCGGGCATTGCTTGTTTGCACCAGGCACCCAAGCCTTTCGATGGGCGCCTCTGCGCCGGGCAAGGCCGACTGATAGACATCCTCGCAATACGCCTCTTTGAAGCGCACCCACTTCTTTTGCACATCAGTCAGTTGCTTCTTGTCGGCGGGCGCCAGACTGACCAACGCTTTCTTGTATTGCTCATTCAATACTGCGTCGACTTTCTCGAAAGACTGCTGACCGCATATGATCAAATCGGGATTGGAAAAGCTGTCGGGATTGCAGGTTTCCTGAGCATGCGCTGGAACCAGCAAAGCAGCCAAAGAAACACCCGCGACCAGTTCAAGGAACGTCCTCAGTTTGATCATGATCCGGATACTCCGGCGCTACGCTCAGCTACCCGAGCAGGAATTTTCGAAGCCTTTCCCGCGTCCGACATACGCAACGCGTATTGCTTGTACGCCGGCACCGCGCGCTCTTTATCGTTCATAGCCCATTACTGTCCGAAGCGGTTTCAAGCAAAAACGGGACGAATTTGTTTTCGCAAAATCGAGCGCAACAAATAAATCCGCCCCCTTTAACTCAGAGCAAATTAACGTGGACATTGAATCAAGCGGAACTGATCTATGTGCCCTCGCAATTTAGAAAATAATCGCAGCGCGACCAAATAGATCCAAATCCTGCCCTGATAAAAGAACCATTAATCAGAAGAACTTAGCTATATCAGCCCGATCATATCGTACGAATACACTGTCAAGCTTTCCAGATGACACATCAAGATAGAGCGGGTTAATTAAGTCCCCGGGGGTATAAACGGAAAATACGTAGCTATCACCAAAGGAGTGGCTGAATTTATCTTTCTTTACAACGCTCTCAGGACGTGAGAATTTGAGGTCATTCGGAGAATGATAGATCCGGGATAACTTAACCCCATCTAGAACCGACTCTTCAACCGCTAGCAATACCGGCGGTGTTGCTAACAAAGGAGTTATAGCAACCTTGTTAGTTAGGTTCTTCCACTGATCTGAAAATTCAGACACCACCTCCTCGTACTCTTCAGCTAACGGGCGCTCCAAACCACAAACGGCCTTGTTTATTAGAATTCCGTTCTGCTCGTTCCGAATGTTTGTATAAACGCAGTCTATGAAAACCTCCGCGCCATGCCTAGTCAACGTAAAATACGCTTCGAAAGGAGCACGCGACGCCAAGTTTTCATAATGGAGGGCCTTCCCCCCATTAAACTCAACTAGCTCTCTGGTTGTCTCGCCTTGGCTGCCGATTACGCCCTCAATTGTTTTACTACCACCTGACCAAGTTACAGTTAAAGAGTGGGCGTCGATATCGGCTGAATACACGTCATGCGGATCGGCGAATGCAACATCTGCTAACACGAAAGTTATGATAACCGAGACTACGTGCAATTTGATATTCATACTTATTTGGTCTCCGGCGCAATTGACGTGGCTTTTAGTATCGCTTCGAATTTTACGGCATAACTCGCGATGAGTGCCTTCTGGTCGGACCCGTTGATAACCTTCCGAGCCCCTTCATAATCCTTAGAAGTATTATTAACGTAATCCCCAAGTTTCTTCCCAGTAAATATACCTTCCTTCATACCCCATATCATGATGGGCACAGAATTCTCAAACCCTGCAGCCTTATCGGGATGTTCGACAAAATCAATTCCGAAGTAATCTTTCGCCTTTTGATAATTTTTCTTCCAAGTTAAATGAACGAGACCACGCCCTCGATATTTATAGCCATCCCCTTGCACCGTATTACCGTTATCTATTGCAGTTTGTCTGCGTGTAGCGGTATCTGCAAGCACGGGGTCATATTTGTCGAAATAGGAAACCGGCCCATACTCAGGAGCAGCACTAAAATACTCAGCAATCATAAATTGATAAGCCTCGTGGCGCGCCGTAGCGAACATATACGACAACTCATAGATGGTATAAACTTCTTTTGTTTTGTCTAGATACTTATTAACATTCTCTGCAATCTTACGTAAATTAGACTTGGACGTATCAGACAGCTGAGGCGCACCAGCCTGAAACGAAGCATGTTGCTCAGCATACATAGCTACAAAACGCTCGACATCAATAAATTCAGAACGCCTCATGAAATTACTCAGCATTTCAATAGAATGAAAATGCCAAACCACGTCCGAACTCATGGCGGCCTTGTCTTTCAAATCCTCCCAAAACACATACTTCGTGATTCGTTCTTTCTCATGCTTCAGTGTCTTCGGGGCGTGCTCAAGCTCTGTATCGAGCCGGCTCCATTTGGGAGCATCTGCTTTCGCTTTCCACTCGGTTGGATGATGGGCCACCAGCCTGGACCATTGCGAGCGCGTATCAGGGTTTTTCAAAGCCTCGGCCAACTCGGTCGGATCGACGTCCCCGCTCTGGTCCTTATCGATCTTCGCAAACAGATCCTGAAAGAACTGAGGCATATCCTTAGGATCAAGAAAACCGTCCGCTGTCGCATTGGTTTCTTCGACGATCTGAAACCCCAGCTTTTCCCAATCATGCTGAGTGATGATTTGTGCACCGGCTTTCTTGACCAGGCCGTTAACTGATTGAGCATTGTCAGTAACGGTCACATCGTAATAATCGTCAGTACCCACCTTGATGACAGGTGCCTTATTCAGATCAATCGCATGTTCCGCTTTCAGCACCACACTGTCTGTCGCAGGTGCTTTTTTCTTCAACTCACCTCCGGCCGGCAAATACAGATATTGCTTGCCGATCTTCAGCCCAGCCGTATTCTTGAGGAAGTCTTTTACGTCGGCTTCGGCAGTAAATATCTCGACGTGTACCTGATACTTACTCGCCACACCGCCATCTTCGCCGGTCAGATTTTCAGTCAATCCCAGATAGCCAATCGGATCTCCCGCCTTGATACCGGTACTTGCAGGTTCTACGGAGTCGAAGCTACTCGGGATTACATCCCAGGCAACGTAGTCGTTTTCCACAATTGCCCAGAAGCTGGGAGGAAGGCTTCCCGCCCCTGCCAAACTACCACTGCTGGTACACTTCGCCATTCGGCGAATTGTTCCTGAAACATTGAGATTCAGAACCTCTTTGCTTTCAAACTCCACCGTACTATGAGGGGTGAGTTGCAGCGAGCCCATCTTGGCACCGGCAGCCTGCCCATTTTGGAGCGAGACAGGATCTTGATAAAGATCCAATCTCTTCAACGCGGTCCCCTTCACCTTGCCTTGCCAATATTTGGGCTTTAAGCGCTCCGGGATCGGATCTTCCAGCCATATACGTGCGGGTTTGGAGTTTTTGTAAGGCTCTCCATCTTTCAAGTATGCGAACCAGACCTCTTTGCCAGCTTCGCGAACTTTTTGGCCACTTTTTTTAACGCTACCTGACAGGATTTTCCCTTTCGCATAGGTAACGTTGCCTAAGTCCTTTTGATCCAATATTTCAAGTTTGGTCCCCGCAACGAGCTTTCCGACGTTCTGTATGCTGCTGGATTCAGGGAAGTCGTCGTAAGCGTTGAAGTCACTTACTTTCATGGTCACTTTCGGCTTCGGAGTTTCTTCCTCAGTCAGCGGATAACGCTTGAAGGGCAGAAGGTGCATGTACAAGCTGTAGAAATTAAGCTTGTTTTGCTTGCCTTTATTCGGTCCTTCTTCTGGGTTTGGTACAGATTTGTACTCATGTCGCACCAAACAAAACGAGTTGGAATACTTCAGTTTCTTCTCATTTTCGCCGAACGTAGACTCCAAATAATCTTCGTTAAGTCGGTAGGCCACGACTTCACCGTCGGCCATACACCGAATTGGTTCGTTCAAAATGCATTGAGGAGCGCTGGCATTGCTGATGTGAATGCCACCGTGCCAAAACTTGTTGCTGCCCAGCAGGTAGTGGCCGGCAGTTTCAGCCTCGAGGGCTTTGTATACTTCATCTGCTTCAGTGAACTGCTTACCATCTGGTTTTCTGAATGGATATTGAAAACTCATCAATGGTGCAGCCCCCGCAGCTGCCGGTGCGGGAGCGGGAGCTGGAGCGCCACCCCCCGTCCGAGTCGACTCCTTAACCCTTAAAAATTTTGTAGGGACTGGCCAGTACCAAGCCTTCCCAACGGCACCGAATTTGGCAGTGGCTGGTCCAGAACTTTGTGCTCCGAAGAATTCTCCAAACTCAGAATCCAGCGTACTGTCATAACTTTCTACAATACCTGTATGGTTTAACGTCTTATTTTGATGATTTGACGTGGCATTAATCCAGAGTACGATATCTCCCCGCTTCACATTAGCCGGGCTTATCACATCGTAATATTTGAGCGCTTCCTGGCTATTAAGCCCGGCGGTATTCTGATAAGGAACTTCGTAGCCCGCCCCCGTCAGCAACAAGTTAACCATATGAGAACAGTCGACAATTTTTTTACCATTCTCTACAGCGTAACCATCCCCGCCCTCCTTATAGCTATAATTCGCGCTGGTGTAATTTCCAGATAAATCCAGTGGCTCTGTCATTTCTGCTTCCTGCAATAATCAATAGCAATAGCTGGCTTTAGCAATTCCAGCAGGCTGCTTATTCAGACGTTCCAAATGTGCGATAGACCCTTTGCTGCCTTTTTGGGCAGCGAGTTGGTAGCAGGCAATCGCCCTGGACATGTCCTTAGTAACCAATTCTCCAGTTTCAAAGGCTCGACCGAGTGCATTTGTTGCAAAGGCATCTCCCATACGGGCCGCCTGCGTCAACGCTTCTTCAGCCTCTGCTGGATGCTGGCATGGAGCATTAGAGGAAACATTGTTTCCATCGCAATAAAACAACGAAAGGCTCATCGCACCCTCAGGCAAAGTGGTCGCTGCTGCCTTGAATAGCTGTTCAACCTTATTAGTTTCTAGCTGCGGAGCCATGCCAGAAAGGCTCAAACTTGCAGCATTCAAACTAGCCTGAGGATCACCGGAAGCTGCTGCGCATAGGTAGTTTTCCAAAGAAGCTTCAAATAACTCACCTGTGAGTCGGTACTGCTCTAACCCCCCCAGGCCTCTGAAGGCTTCTGCACGCTGGAAGCAAAAGTTCTCTGCCTCGCTCATGTGGGCATTGCTCGCCTCTACGAGATCTTTTTCTCTGATCGACCAATCTTCAATACCCTCAAGCACCCAACACGCTTGGCGAGAAAAGTTGAAAATCTTGATGTTGCTGTTGCCCGCCCGTTTATCCACTACGTTGAAATGACTATCGTCGATCGCTTCAACCACCACGCCTTCAGTCTTGTCTGGGCCCACAGGCGACATTAGCGGAAATGGCAAACTGGAGCTCTTGACTCCCGTCGTTTGTGGCTCAAAAACTCCGTGCTCTCCCACCGGTTTCAAAACCAGTGACTTCACCGTCATCGCAGTCAACCGCTGCTGAGTTTCAGCATTCGCAGAGAACTCTGGCAGGAACTGGGAAAAGTCCTCAGACGGACACTCATCCGCATAAGCGCTGCCATGAAACAGGCTCAGCAGCGAGGCGGTGAAAGCCGCTACGGCGAAGCCATTTCTCTTCTTCAACAAACCATTCATGTCGATCACTCAGAAAACACAAAAAAAGCCTTCGGCTTAACCTTCTCAGGCGGCGCATTCAACAACGCCTGATCCATCAAACTCCCCGCCTTGTCCTTATCCGCCGCCCCCGGCAGCACCGGCGGTTTGATCCCGATGCCAGTGCCCGCTCCCGGCGAGCCGCCGGCGTTGATCTTCACCACCGGCCCAACCACGGTCACTCCGCCGCCATCGAGCTTGATGAAACTGCCGCCGCCGAGAATCGTCAGTTCGGAGCCGGCCTCGATGACGATCTTGTCCCCCGCCTTGATGTGTATCTCTTTGCCGACGCTGGTCAGTTGCGCCGTCCCGAGCTTCACATGCTGGCTCTCGCCGATGGTCAGGTGGTCGTCCAGCCGTGCTTCGATCTTGCGGTCGCTGATGGTGGTGCGGTGTTCTTCGGCCTTGAGTTCGGTGTAGGTGTTTTTCACCACGGTGTCGTGGCGTTCGTTGCCGACGCGGATCTTCTGGTCGTGTTCGATGTTTTCATCCCAGTCGCGCTGGGCGTGGATGAAGATTTGTTCGGCGCCTTTTTTGTCTTCGATGCGCAGTTCGTTGTAGCCACCGCCGCCCGGGGAGCTGAGGGTTTTGAAGACGGTGCGGGTCTTGTTCGCCGGCAAGGCGTAGGGCACCGGGTTTTCCTTGTGGTACAGGCAGCCGGTGACCAGTGGCTGGTCGGGGTCGCCTTCGAGGAAGGTGACGAGGACTTCCATGCCGATGCGCGGGATGGAGATGGCGCCGTAGCGGTCGCCGGCCCAGGAGCTGGAGACGCGCAGCCAGCAACTGGTCTTGTCGTCGGCCAGGCCTTCGCGGTCCCAGTGGAATTGCACCTTGATGCGGCCGTACTGGTCGCAGTGGATTTCTTCGCCTTTGGGGCCGGTGACGTGGGCGGTCTGGCTGCCGAGGACGCGGGGTTTCGGGTGTTCCAGCGCCGGGCGGTAGAACACGTCCCACGGGGTGGCGAGGAAGCGGTTGCGGTAGCCCTGATGGAAATCGTCCTTGTTGTCGGTGGTGTCGCTGGTCACCGATTCTTCGAGGACTTGCGGCTGTTTGCCTTCGTGGAAGATTTCGGTGAGCAGCCACAGGTCGTTCCATTCGCTGCGCGGGTGGTCGGACATTTCCATGAAGTGGCCGCTGACCAGTTTCGTCTGGTCGCTGCGGCCTTCGGCCTGACGGTAGTCGGCGCGGTGGCGTTCGAGGGCGCGCTGACTGAGGAACTTGCCTCGCGCACGGTCGATGAAGCGGCCGGGGTAGTCGTAGTCTTCCAGATCCGGTTCAGTGCTCTCGCCGTCCGGCTTGTAGGCCGCTTCCATTTGCAGACGCGGCTTTTCAAAGTCGTAGTCGCGGCGGGTGGTGCGGCTGGTGCGGGTTTCCAGACGCAGCTTGAAGCCCTTGATCACCGGCTCTTCGGCGACCATGCCGCTGCCCTGCACATACGCGGTCGGCTGGCCGAGATTCGGGAACACGGTCTGGTCGTCGCCGAACACCAGCAGATGGCCTTTCTTGCTGTGCTGGAAGTGGTAGTGAATGCCTTCTTCTTCGCACAGGCGCTGGACGAAGTGCAGGTCGGTTTCGTCGTACTGCACGCAGTAGTCGCGGTCCGGGCACGGCTGGCTGAGCTGGAAGCTGTAGGCGTTGCCCTTGATGCCGTGCTCGTCGAGGATCAGCGCGATGATTTTCGGCGCCGACATCTGCTGGTAGATGCGCTGGTTGGTGCGGTGATGCAGGTATTGCAATTGCGGCACCAGCGAAACCTTGTAGCGGGTCAGGCGCTTGCCGGCATCGCCCTGGGCGACACGGTAGATCTGGCCGTGGATGCCGGAGCCCTGCGGATCGAGGGCGAGGAACGCCTGTTTGTGCAGGAGTTTTTCCAGGTCCAGATCCGGGTTTTCGCTGACCAGTTCCAGGTCGAAGCGAAACGGCTGGCTGATGCCTTCGGTGCCGGTGAACGACAGGACTTGCAGGTCGCCCACGTAGTCTTCGACCGTGAGGCTGAAGTGCGTTTCGTTAGCTGGGTTGAACATAAGGAGCTCCCTGTTCGAATGTCATCCGTTACGCCCTCAGCCGCAAACGCTGCAACCAGGACGAAGTGGCGCCCAAGGCGTCACGCAATTGGTCGGCAGAAATGTTGCGCTCTGCCGCGTCAAAGGCCAGCGCGGTGCGCAGCGCCGGCCAGCAGTGTGTCGGCAGATGTGCCGGGGCTTGCAGTTCGCGATCCAGGTGTTCGTCACGGGCCTGGGTCGAAGGCAAACGGCGGAACGGGTGTTTGCCCCCCGCCAGTTCATAGATCACGCAGGCCACGCCGTACACGTCCGCGCTGGCCGACAACGGTTGGCCCTCAAGCAGTTCGGGGGCGGCGTAGCCCGGGGTCCAGGCGTTGAAGCGCTCGCGGCTCAGGTGCGGCAGCCCGGGCAGGATGCCCTCCTCGGCCTGCCCGAGACCGAAGTCGAACAGGCGCACGCCGTCTTCGCTGAGCATCACGTTGCTCGGCTTCATGTCACCGTGCAGCACGCCACGACGGTGGGCACAGGCCAGCGCGTCGAGCAGCGGCAGCGCGATGTCGCGCAATTCCTTCCACGGCAGGCCCAGCGGCCGCTCGCAGAGCAGTTTGTCCAGGGTCAGGCCACGCATGAGTTCCATGGTGATGAAAGCCCGCTGGCAATCGGTGTCCACTTCGAACGTGTGCGCGCGCAGCACATTGTCGTGGCGCAGGCGTCGGGTCAGGGCGAACTCGCTGTAGAGCAAGGCACTGGCGTCCGGCGACTCGGCAAATTCTTCGCTGAGGATTTTCAGCGCAACGTAAGGGTCGGGATCGCCAAACTGTTCGTGCAGCAGATCCCGGGCCCGGTAAACCACGCCCATGCCGCCGGCCCCGAGCAGGCGCTCGAGGTGATAGCGACCGGCGAGTACGTCCGGCAGCGCACCGATGCTGGCCCTGGTCGGTGCCAGCAAAGGCTCTGCCTTGTTTTCCCTGGCGAAGGCGAAGTAGGTCAGGTTGTTGGCCTGCTCTTCGCTCATCAGCAGGTCGTCCACCGAGGATTCGAGTTCAGTCATTGGCGGATCACCACGGCTGTCAGATTGTCCCGGGCGGCTCCCCGCAGGGCGCCGTCGAACAGACGTTCCAGCGCCACCTGCGGCGCCGCCAGGCTGAGCGCATTGCCGAGGGCATCGCTGCTCAGGCCTTGATACAGACCATCGCTGCACAGCAGGAACACATCGCCCGGGTAGACCTCGAGTTCCAGCACATCCAGCGTCAACTGTTCCGCCGCGCCGACCGCCCGGGTCAAGGCCTGGGCAGCCGGGTGCGCCGCCGCCTGCTCGGCGCTCATCTGTTGCTCGTCGATCAGTTGCTGTTGCAGCGAATGATCCTTCGACAGCTGATACAGACGCTGCCCGCGCCACAGGTAGCAACGGCTGTCGCCGGCCCAGATGCAGGCCGCGCGATTGCCTTCCATCAGCAGCGCCACGACGGTGCTGCCCATGATGCTGTCGTGACGCCCGGCGGTGACGGTCAACTCCTGCCCCAGGCGCCGGTTCAGCCAGTGCAGGCACTGGCGGATGGCTTTGAGGCGTTCGTCGAAGTCCTCGTGCTGCGGCAGTTCAGCCAGGCTGGCGACGATCATCTGGCTGGCGACGTCGCCCGCGTGATGACCGCCCATGCCGTCCGCGACCACCCACAGCCCATGCTGCGGGGTGTCGAGGAAGGCATCTTCGTTGCGCGACCGCACCTTGCCCGGGTCGGTTCGCGCCGCGCTGCGCCAGGGACTGGCCACCAGCATCAGAGCTGCACCGGCATACGGAAGGTACGCATCACGCCCATGTCGAACGGGTTCGGCGTGCGCTGGCTGGTCAGCAGATAGTTGGCACGCAGGCCACCCACATCGGCTTTGAGCACCAGCACGTCGCGACCGGTCAGGTACTCGGTCTGCATCAGGTCGAACAGACGGAACAGCGACCACGGGCCGGAGTTCTTCTCGATGCCGATCGGGCGCCCGGCCATCTTGTCCATGACCAGACTGGTGCGTCCGTCTTCAGCATCGGTCGGCCACTTGAAGTTCATCGGCAGGATCGGACCGTGGCGGTATTCCATGGTCTTGTCGCCGAACTTGAACTCGGAACGGCTGACCGCCGGATCGAGGGTGTACGGCTCCAGTTTGAACTGCACGGTCGGCTCGGCCGGATTGATCGAGAAGAAGCTCTGACGAATGTTCAGTGCGGCGGCCATCTGATCGAGGAAGACCTTGGACACCGGCAGGCTGCGACCGTCGACGCTGCGCATCCGGTAGTTGCCCGGGTCACCGCTGACGAACGGACGCATGTAGTTGTCGAAGAAGCGGTCGAGGGTGCCCTGAGCCCGGAAGAACTCGCGGAAATCGCTGATCGCCACATCGCTGGTGCTTGTTGCGCTGAACGGATAACGCTGGCTGATGGTCTTGCCATACACGCTGTACAGCTCGCTCTGATAACGGCCGTTCAGGTATTGGTAGGCATCATTGAGCACCAGGCGCCACGAGTCTTCGGCCAGCACGTTGAACCACACGCTCAACGGACGCGGCAGACGACCGGAGGCATTGCGCAGGTTGGTCAACGCATCGCGCTGGCCGCTCATGCGGGTCTTGGCCAGTTCGAACGCGGCCTGCTCCGGCGTGCTGGAACGGGCGAGGCCCGCCAGTTGCAGTTGCAGGTCATTGAGCGCAGTGAAGGCCGGCGTCAGGTCGGCAGCCGGGCCGTTGTTGTCGTCGAGCAGTTTATGCAGCGGCTCGAAGCGACGTTGCAGGGCCTTCTTGGCGGTGTCCGGCAGGTTCTTCGCCACGTTCATGGCCGCAGCCTTGTCCGTCAACGCGGAAGCGATCTTGCCGACCTTGCCCAGTTTGCCCTTCTGCCCAGCCAGCGCATCGGCGGCTTCGCCGGCTTCGTCCACAGGTTCGGGTGCGGCCGGGAAGCGGGTGTTCTCACGCACTTCGGTCAGCAGCGCCAGCACCGGCGAGTTGGCCGAGGTCAGGCCTGCCAGTTGCTCGGCGCCTTCACCGGCATCGCTGATCGGCGGCAGTGCCACCTGGCCGACGGCCTCGCTCCAGTAGTTGGCGTAGTCACGAAAGTACAGTTGCTCCAGCTCGACCATCAGGCGACGCAGGTCCATGTCGCTGATGCCCGCGCCCTCGCCCAGCACCCAGTTGTCACGCAGGATGTCGGTGACCAGCGCAGAGCCCTGCACCGAGAAGTACTGCTGATAGCCGGACTGGGTGTAGAAGCCCGGAATCACGTACTCGGTACCGATGAACAACGAACCTTGCGGGCCGAGGTGCTGGCTGAAACGGTAGTCCGGCAGGTTGCGCGCCTGCTCGCGGAGCATGCGGTAGACCACGGTGGCCAGCGACTCGCTGCGCAACACCTGACGCGCCTGGGTCACCAGTTGCTCATTGAGCGGATAGATGAACGGCAGCTTCAGCAGACGCTCGAGGTGTGCGTTCAAACCGTTCTGCACCGCGGTGTTGCCGGTGTAGCGCTGGGACCAGTCGCTGGCGATCCAATCCTTGAGCCACGCCGCGTCGCGACGATCCTTCATGTTCAGCATCAGGTACGCGCGCAGGCTGTTGATCAGCTTTTCGCGGTCCTTCATGTTGGCGCGGATCTGACCCTCGAGCATCGTGGCGACCCGTGGCAACAGTTGCTTCTCAAGCTCGCGCTCGTAGGCTTCCTGAACCACCGGATTGACGTCCTGGCCCTGATACAGACCGACGCGCTCGTGGTACGCGGCATCGCCCTTTTTCGGGAACACCTGGGTCGCGGCGTAGCTGGTGTCGAGGGTTTTCAGCGTGCCCATGGCATCGTCGCGGGGCGACAGCGCCGTACGGAGCTGAGTCCAGTTCTGCGCCAGATTGCGCAGGTTTTCCAGGCGCTCGTAGTTGGCCGAGAAACCGCCGGCCCAAAGCATGCCGAACAGCGCCAGCGCGCCCAGCGCACCGACGTACAGCGCACGCTGGCCCCAGTGGATGCGGCTGCGCTCGCGCTTGTCCAGACCGGCCAGATCGGCCTCGGGGAAAATCACCCGGCTGAGCAAGTGGTGGATGAAACGCGAACGACCGCTGCGCAGCGTCGGCAGCACGCCGGCGTTCATGCCCAGGCTTGCACCGATACCGGCGGTGGTCGCATCCATTTCCTGAGTGAGGTGCGGAGCACTGGTCAGGTAGAAGCCACGCAGTTGCGTCGCACGCTGGTAGCGGTTGCCGGTGAACGCCATGTCGACGAACAGGCACAGGCGCTCGCCGATCTGGCCCATCTGGTGCGGGAAATCGAGGATGCGGCCACGGCGCTGGGTGTCGCGCTCGGAGTGCATGCGCATGATCACCTGGCTGTTGAGGCGACGCAGCAGCTCTTCGAACTCGTTGCGCAACACGGCCACGTCGGTGCCGACCTGGTCCTTGCGGAAACTGGTCCCCAGCACCTGGTCGCTTTCTTCGCGGGTCAGCTGATCGAAGAACTCGTCGAAGCCCAGCAGCTTGTCAGCCTTGCTCAGCACCAGATACACCGGTACGTCGACGTGCAGCTTTTGATACACGTCCTGCAGACGCGCACGCACCTGACGGGCCAGGGTTTCGATGTCCTGCTCGTTGCCGCCGGTGAGGGTTTCCACCGGAATGGTCACCAGCACGCCGTTCAGCGGACGGCCGCGACGACGTTTGCGCAGCAGCTCCAGCAAGGTGGTCCAGGCGCTGCCGTCGACTTCCGGATCCGGTTGGGTCAGGTAGCGGCCGGCGGTGTCGATCAGCACACCGTGGTCGGCGAAGTACCAGTCGCAGTGACGGGTGCCGTGGGTGTCGCGGGTCAGCTTGCGGTCGATCTTGTTGATCGGGAATTCCAGCCCGGAAAAATCCAGCAGGCTGGTCTTGCCGCTGGCCTGCGGGCCGATCAGCAAGTACCACGGCAAGTCACTGCGCCAGCGCTCGCTGCGACCGCGATACAGGCTCGAGGTCTTCAGGGTTTTCAGGGCGTCCTTGAAACGCTCCTTCAATTCCTTCTGCTCTTCCTCGATCAGGTCATCGCGACGGATGCGGTCCTGGCCGTCTTCGGTTTCCTCGATGGCTTTCTTGCGGATGCCGGCGCGCCAGCTGACGAAGACCATGGTCAGGCCCCAGATCAGGAACAGCACGGCGATGGTCAGCAGGCGGGAGGTCGGACTCTCCCAGAACTTGTAGTCATCCACGGCCAGCAACGGACCGACGAACCACACCAGCAGCGCCACGAACAGCACCAGCAGCAAGGTCCAGACCCAGGTCTGGCGCAGGAAGGCGCCGACTTTCTTGAAGAACTTTTTCATCACACGTCCCTGTTTACGGCTGCGACTGCGGCTGGGCCGCGGCCGGATCAAGCGGCTGATAAGGTTGCAGAACGGTGTCGCGCTGCTCGCCCAGGACCCAGGCGAAGCCCGAATACATCATCACCAGGCAGACGAAGGTGAACAGCACCACCATCCACGCCGGCACGATGCGCACCAGGTTGCGGCGCTGATCGTTGAGGCCTTCCCACTGCGGCGACAATTCACGCGGCACGTCGCCCCGCAACTGGCGGATCTGCCGGTACAAGGCATCGCGGATGCCTTCGAGCTCCAGCATGCCGCGGGCCTGCACGCGGTACTTGCCCTCGAAACCGAGGGACAGGCACAGGTACATCAGCTCCAGCATCGGCAGGTGCTTGACCGGGTTTTTCGACAGCCGATCGAGCAGCTGGAAGAACTTCTCGCCACCGAAGGTTTCGTTGTGGAAGCTGCTGAGCAGGCTCATCTGCGACCACTCGCTCTCGTTGCCCCACGGCGTGGTGACGACGGCTTCATCGACCACGGTGCAGAGCACGTAACGGGCGGCCATCACCTGGCTGCTTTCGGCGCCGTTGTGCAGGGCGCGCACTTCGAACAGCTTGAGCCCGGCGGTCAGGCGCTCGTTGAGCGCGTAGAGATCCTCACGGGTTTCGCTGTGCTTGAGGCGCACTACTTCCGAGAGCAGTTCGGAAGACGCCGCCACCAGCGAATTGAGGCTGATGTTGAAGGCTTCCGCCGGGCGCAGGCGCGCGGCGTAGATCATCCGTTCTTCCAGTTGTTCGAAGCGCGGCGGCGCGGCGAAGTCGGTCAGCGGACTCGACGCCGGGCCATGGCCCTGACGGTCGAGCAGGACGGTTTTGTCGTCCTGGTTGTGTTCCATGTCCTTGATCATGTCGGTCAGTTCCTGATGGCCCAGAATTTCAGTTCAAGCTCGGCGAATTCGCCGGACACGTGGAACGCGAAGCCGCCGGAGCGCTCGAGTTGCGCCAGGTCTTCGGAACTGAGTTCGAGGATGAAATAGGTTTTGTTGGAGTGGAACGCGATCTGCCGCGGGGCCACCGGCAACGGTTTGACCTTGATCCCCGGCAGGTGCAGGTTGACCAGTTGGCGGATGCGTTCCACCGGGCCGACCTTGAGGTGCGCAGGCAAGCGATTGCGCAATTCTTCGGAGTCGCAGTTGGCACTGGCTGCCAGCACGAACGAGGCCGAGCCCAGCAGTTTGTGGTCGTGCAGCGGCGACACGATGATCCCGTACTGACGCGCCTGCAGGATCAGTTCGATGGCGTGCTGTTCCAGCACCATCGACAGCACCTGACGGATCGACTCCATCAGTTTGCGGAAACTCGCACCCTGGTCGGCGTGGGAGTAGCGGCTGTCCAGACGCGGGCGTTTGCTGTCGCTGGAGAAGGTCGCCAGATCGCCGAGCATGGTCAGCAGCGTGCGGTACAACTCTTCCGGGTGAACCTGCTCCAGGCCCAGGTAATGGCGCAGCAGCAGTTCGGTGCGGTTGATCAGTTGCAGCATCATGAAATCGCCGATTTCCGCGCCGCCGACCTTGCCGTTGGAACGAATGCGTTCGGCAATGGTGTCGCCCCGGTGACCGAGCATGCTGATCACTTCCTTCAGGCACGACAGCAGGTAGCTGGAGGCGTGAGCCTGAATGTAGGTCGGCACGAAGTCCGGGTCGAGGCTGATCACGCCGTCCGGCGTGGTGTCGAGCACGTCGCAGATCTTCAGCTTCACGTAGGCCTGATCGCTCTGCTGCTCGCCGAGCAACAGCTTGAAGTCCGGCCTACCGCAACTGACCTGACTGGCGGAATCGTCGCCGGCGTTGGAGTCGGCCACTTCGGCGTCATACGCGGTGTAGCGTGCGAGCACGTCCGACTGCTCCGGGCGACGGGCCTCGATGTGGTTACCGGTGACCAGCGGCAGCGCCAGATAAACCGGCATGTTGCCGGTGTTCGGCGGAATGTCCAGGGCCAGGGGTTCGGTGTTGCCGCCGAGTTCGAACAGGCTGCCGTCCGGCAGGATCCCCGAGGCTTCACTGATCACCAGTTTGCCCATGTTGAGGAACTGCAAGTCGATTTGCAGGTTGAGAAAACCCCAGGTGTAGCCGCCCAGCAACTGGGTGCGGGTCTTCATCTGATGGTCGTAGTAGCGGTCGTTGTGCTGGAAGTGCTGCGGACGCAGCAACATGCCTTCCTGCCAGATGACTTTATGGGTATTCATGATCAGTCATCCGCCTTGGCGAGCACTTCATTGGTTTTGCGGATACCGGCCTGGTCCAGGGTCAGATCGGCCTCGGTGACTTCCAGCGGGGTGACCGGGAAGGTGTGACGCCATTTGGTTTCCGGCAGGTCGCGGTAAGCGGCGAGGATGCCGATGTAACGGCTGCCCTCCTCCACGCTAAGTTTGAGTTCCACGGTTTCACCCGGGCGCAGTTCGAGTTCTTCGCTGGCCACCAGATCCGGGTTGAGAGATTCCTTGGCGCGCTCGTAGAGGCTGAAAAAATCGGCGTTTTCGAAGGTCACCGGGTGCTTGAGCTCGAACAGCCGCACCACGATCGGCGACGGACGACCGTTGAGGTCCGGATTCAGCTGATCGCTGCCGGTCAGTTTCAGGTTGATCTTGGTCACTTTCGAATACGGCGACAGCGACGAGCAACCGGCGAGCAGCACCATCAGGGTGAGCGCGGTCAGCGTCTTGAAAAAAGCGGTCGAGCGGCGAGACATGCGCATCATCCTTGGTGGTCGGTGTGAAGGGTGGAGATCAGGCGGATCTGTTCTTCGTAGGCCTGGGCGAAGTCACGGGCCAGCAGACGCTCGCTCCAGTCATCGTCCTGACGCAGCGCCTGGTGGTAACGGTTGAACGCTCTCCAGCGACCGCCGGCGGTGGCGAGCAACGGCGTGTTGTCGCGTTCGAAACGCAGGGTCAGCTGCTCCGGCGAGAAGTGCTCCAGCGTGCCGCGCACCGCCGCCCGGCTGGCGGTCAGCAGCGCCACCTGATGCGCCTGCAAGTCGCGGAATGCCCGGGAGATCGCCTGCTCGGCCGGCAAGTGCCCCGGCTTGTGCGGCTGCAACAGGATGTCCAGCGCCTCGCTCGGGTCGACAGCGAATTTCAGCGGGTTCTTGTTGGTGCCCTGCACGGTGGTCTGGGCCAGACGCAGTTCGTTCTTCAACTCCGAACGGGTGCGCAGGCTCTGTTGCAGACCGCCGATGCTCTGGCGCAGCAGACGTGCCGCGTTCAGCGCCAGCGCTTCACGTTCGTCGTGGCTGAGGTTCTTCACGTTCACGCCGAGTGCCGCGCCGAACTTGTCCCAGAAGGTTTCGCTCTGACGCTCGACGGCTTTCGGTGCCGGAGCCGGTTCAGGCTTGGGCTCGACGATCAGCTCCGGCACCATCAGGCTTTCCATGTCGATACGTGCATAGTCGGCGCGCTGACGGGAGTCTTGCGGGTCGGTGACCGGCGCGAGCATCTCTTCGAATTCCGAGTACACGCGCTCCTGCTGCTCCAGCGATTTCAGCGGATCGAGATCGAGGAAGGCATCGTCCGGGATGATGCTGCCGGCGGCGCGGGGCAGGCCCACTTCACCGTCGAAGGTCGCCGGATCGCGCACCAGTCGCGCACGAATCTCGAAGTCGCCCAGCACGTAAGTGCTGCCATGCTCGATGCGTACCGGTTCGCCCTTGTGCAGGCGCGCGCCGCTGTCGCCATCCTGGACGCCGTTGCTGCTGGTGTCGGTCAGGTAGAACGTGCCCTCGCGATAGCTGACGATCGCGTGGTGGTTGGACAGGTGACGCTTGCGGTCAGGGATGATCCAGTCGCAGTCCTCGCCGCGCCCGATCACGCCGCCGGCCTGCTTGAAGGTCCGCTGGCACAGTTCGGTGGGCACGAACTGCTTGGTGTTCAGCATTTCGAAAACCAGTTCCATGTTTGATGCTCCTTGCGGTCACTTGCCGCGATTGGCCGCCTGCGGATCACCCAATGGGCGGTAATCGTTATCGTTGAATTTGTAATTGCCGCTGCAACCGCCGAGGCCGCACAGAACGACGACGGTCAGCAGGACAGCGTGCCAGTGACGAACAGACATCAGAGAGTCTCCAGGTGTAGACAAAGCACAAAGCGCCGACCCTTCCGGGCGGCGCTGAAACAAGCGGACGAGGTGAAGCCGACGGACTTTTGCCTACCCATCGAAGTCACCCAGATTGATGTTCAAGCGGCCCAGCCGATACAGCAGCGTGCGCCGGGGCAGACCCAGTTCGCGGGCCGCCAGGGTCTGGTTGCCGTCGTTCTTGCGCAGGCAATCGAGCAGCAATGTGCGCTCGACCCGCTCCAGACGTTCACGCAGGTTCAGGCTGCTGTCGTCCTCCGGCACCGGCTCCATGCGCAGGGAAAAATGCTCGGCCAGCAGCTCGCCGCCTTCGCACAGCAACACCGCACGCTCGACCAGCGCCTTGAGTTCACGAACGTTGCCGGGGAAGGTGTAACCGGACAGGTGCTCCAGCGCCGAGTCCGACCAGCGCACCGGATCCCGTTGCAAATACGCGCAGGCCTTTTCGGCGAAATGTTTCGCCAGATCGAGGATGTCGCCTTCACGCTGGCGCAGGGCCGGCAAGGTAATCGGGAATTGCGCGAGGCGGTAATACAGGTCTTCGCGGAATTTGCCTTCGCTGACCAGCACCGCCAGATCGCGGTGGGTGGCGGCAATGATGCGCACGTCGATCTTGTGGGTGTCGTTGGAGCCCAGCGGACGGATCTCGCCTTCCTGCAAGACGCGCAGGAGCTTCGATTGCAACGACAACGGCATGTCACCGATTTCGTCGAGCAGCAGCGTGCCGCCGTTAGCCGCATCGAACAGCCCGGCGCGGTCGCGGTCGGCGCCGGTGAACGCCCCCTTGCGATAGCCGAACAGCTCGCTTTCCAGCAGGTTTTCCGGGAACGCCGCGCAGTTCTGCACGATGAACGCCTGGGACCGACGCGGCCCGCAATCATGGATCGCCCGGGCTACCACTTCCTTGCCGGTGCCGGTCTCGCCACGCAACAGCACGGTGTAAGGACTGTGCAGGACCTTGCTGATCAGCGAGTAGGTCTGGCGCATGGCCGCGCTTTTACCGATCAGGCCGTAGCCGCTGATGCTCGGCACGCTGCGGACCGCCGGCGCCACGGCGTCCGCCGGTTGGCGCAGGCGCTGCAGCAAATGCAACTGGCCGAGCACGAACGAGCCGAGCTGACCGAGGGAGTCGGCGAAGCCTTGCAGGTCACTGTGACGACGGCTGGCGCACAGCAACAGACCCTCGACGGCCTTCTGCTGATTGACCAGCGGCACGCACAACAGCGACTGCCACGGCATGGCCGAGGCCGGCAGGAAGCTGGTTTCGTGCAGGCTGCCGCCCAGATCGTCGAGGCACACCACGCGGTTCTGACACAGGGCGAATTGCAGCAACTGCTCGCCGTTGTAATCCGCCGGCAGGCTCGCCGCGCCACGGGGCTGCAACAAGCCGTCGAGGCACTCGGCGTTCATCCCCAGGCAGGTGTGGGTGGCATCGAGCAGGTACAGCTGCGTCAGCTCGCAACCGCTCAACCCGGCCACGCCGCGCACGAAATCACCCAGCAGCGCAGCACCGTCCGCCGCCCGCGACAGGCTGGCGAACTGCGCCAGCAAGGCTTCGGCATAGACCAATGGCTGTGGCACTTGAGTGAACATCACACTCACCTCAGGCGAACTCGCAGGTCACGCCGGCTTCGCCATTGAGCGTCGCATGCACGCGCTTGAGGCTTTCACCGGTGGCCATGGCGTCGAGCAAGCGGTCAGCCACCAGCGGCAGCACGTGCTGATCGAGCAGGTGGTCGATCAGACGCGCACCGCTTTCGCTTTGGGTGCAACGCTCGGACAGATGATCGACGAGGTTCTGGCACCAGGTGAAATCCAGCTGACGGCGGTTCAGCCGCTCGCCCAGACGACCGAGCTTGATCTCGATCAGCTCGCGCAATACCGGGCCGCCGACCGGGTAGTACGGCACCACTTTCATCCGCGCCAGCAGCGCCGGCTTGAAGTGTTTGCTGAGCACCGGGCGAATGGTTTCTTCCAGCACTTCGGCGGTCGGACGCTCGCCGTTTTCGCAAAGGTCGCTGATCTTGTCGCTGCCCAGGTTCGAGGTCATCAGGATCAGCGTGTTGCGGAAGTCGATCTCGCGACCTTCGCCGTCGTTGGCCACGCCCTTGTCGAAGATCTGGTAGAACAGGTTGAGCACGTCCGGGTCGGCCTTCTCGACCTCATCGAGCAGCACCACCGAATACGGCTTCTGGCGCACCGCTTCGGTGAGCATGCCGCCCTCGCCGTAACCGACGTAGCCTGGCGGTGCACCGATCAGCCGGGAAACGGTGTGTTTCTCCTGAAACTCGGACATGTTGATGGTGGTGATGAAACGGTCACCGCCGTACAGCAGATCGGCAAGGGCCAGTGCGGTTTCGGTCTTGCCGACGCCGCTCGGGCCCACCAGCAGGAACACGCCGACCGGTGCATCAGGTTTGTTCAAACCGGCGGCGGTGGCGCGCATCGAACGATCCAGCGCGTGCACGGCCTGCTCCTGACCCCGGATGCGGGCACGCAGGTCGGTGGCGAAACTCGCGACCTTGGCGTTGTGCTCACGGGCCAGTTGTGCCAGCGGCACGCCGGTCCAGGCGCTGATCACTTCGGCCACCAGACGCGGGCAGACTTCGAAGCTGACCAGTCGCTCCTTGATCTGGGCGGCGGTCAGGGCGCTGTGGGTTTCGTTGAGTTGCGCTTCCAGCTCCTCGACGCTTTGGCCTGCTTTAACCTCGGCAGCGACGGTTTCGATCACCGTGCCTTCGGCGTCTTCTTTAACAGTCACCACCGGCTCGACCACCGCCGCTTCGCGGGCCTTGGCCAGTTGCTGGCGCAGCTCCAGCAGACGCTCGGCCAATTGCTTCTGCTCGGTCCACAGGGTTTCCAGTGCAACCTTTTCGGCCTCGGCTTCGTCCAGCCGCGCTTCCAGTGCCTCCAGCGCCTCGAGGTCGATCGGCAGACCGGCTTCGGCATCGCGGCGCAGGGCCTGACGCTGACGGCCACCTTCGGCCAGTTCACCTCGCAGGCGCTCCAGGCTTTCCGGGGCGGCGGCGAGGCTGATGCGCACGCGGGCGCACGCGGTGTCGAGCACGTCGACGGCCTTGTCCGGCAGTTGCCGACCGGCCAGGTAACGGGCGGACAGTTCCGCCGCCGACACCACCGCGTCATCGCGCAGGTAGATGCCGTGGCTCTTTTCATAGACCTGCGCCAGGCCACGCAGGATGGTCACGGCTTCGCTCACGGTCGGTTCGTGCAGTTGAACCGGCTGGAAGCGACGGGCCAGTGCCGGGTCTTTCTCGAAGTATTTCTTGTACTCGGCCCAGGTGGTGGCGGCGATGGTGCGCAGCTCGCCGCGAGCCAGTGCCGGTTTCAGCAGGTTGGCCGCATCGGAACCGCCGGCATTGCCGCCCGCGCCGATCAGGGTGTGGGCTTCGTCGATGAACAGGATGATCGGTTTCGGCGAGGCCTTGACCTCGTCGATCACGCCTTTCAGACGTCGTTCGAATTCACCCTTGACGCTGGCGCCGGCCTGCAACAGGCCCATGTCCAGCGCCAGCAGCTCGACGCCCTTGAGCACTTGCGGTACTTCACCGGCAGCGATGCGCGAGGCCAGGCCTTCGACGATGGCGGTCTTGCCCACGCCAGCCTCACCGACCACGATCGGGTTGTTCTTGCGACGACGGGCGAGGATGTCGACCATCTGGCGGATAGCGCCATCGCGGCACAGCACCGGGTCGAGCTTGCCGTCGCGGGCCTGTTGGGTCAGGTTGTGGGTGAAGCGCTCCAGCAGCGATTCACCCGGGGCCACCGGTTTGCCGCTCGCCGCTGCCTGAGGCTGTTGCGACAGGGCAAACTCTTTCAGGCGCTCGATGTTCAGTCTGGCGAGCAACGGCTGATAGCGGCTGCCGGCATAGCGCATCGGGTTGCGCAGCAGCGCGAGGATCAGGGCCGCGTCTTCAACCGAGGTCTGGCCCAGTTCAAGGTTGGCCACCAGCAACGCATCCTGCAGCCACTGCACCAGTTCCGGAGCGAACACCGGGTTGCGCGAAGCGCTGTGTTCGACTCGCGTCTGCAGTGCGGCGCTCAGCTCGCCGGCATCAACGTCGGCATCCTGCAACGCACGGGAGAGCAGACCGTTCGGACGCTCCAGCAGGCCCAGCAGCAAGTCCTCGACCAGAATCTTGCTGCCGCCACGGGCGACGCAACGCTCGGCCGAACGCTCAAGATCGCGACGGGTTTCGGCGTCCAGCGCCTGGATGAGTTGTTGCAGGTCTACGTTGATCATGGCTCACGTCCTTAATGAATTTTGCTGCCCAGGGTCACCACGCCGTCTGCTTTTTCGCAGCCCAGCCAACTGGTCCAGCCCAGGCGACAGTCGTTCTTCTCGCCAATGCGCAGTTCGCGGATTTCCTCCGGACGCAGCACCAGGCGAATGTCGTAATCGAGCGGGTCACGCAGGGTGAACCGCACCAGCGCGCAGAGCGGCTGGTAACCGAAACCGATGGGCAGGAATTCGTGGAATCGCTCCCAGTCGAGTTCGGTGATGTGAATGCGGAATTTGCCGCTGCGGTCGCGCACGTGCTCGCCCAGCACCAGGTCTTCGCCCAGCACGCTGTTGGCGAACCCGAGGCGGTTGCGCTGCTCTTCGAGGATTTCCACGCGGCGCTCGATGCACTGCTCGATGACCAGGTCTTCGTGCTTGAAGTAGTAACGCAGCACCGCTTCGATCAGCGCCGCCGAGTGCGCCCGCAGACTGAGCAGGCCGAGGTACGGCAGCAGGCGCTTCCAGTTCAGTTCCTTGGCCTTGCGGATCTCGTCGCCGCCGAGGCCGATCAGCGCGAACAGATGAGAAGAGAACGGGTCTACCGCGCCGCTCTGGAAGCTGGCGCGGTAGCGATATTTGCGCCAGATCGGCAGCAACAGCCGTTGCAGGCGATGGTGGAACAGGTCGAGGAAGTTGCGCGTCGGGTTGCCGTCCTCGCTGTCGCCCAGGGCTTGCTCGCCGTAGAACGCCGGCAACGGCGAACCGGAACCGACCAGACCGATCAGGTTGAAACGCAGACGCGCGCGCATCTGCCCGTGTTCCTCGAAAAACTCCACGCGGTCGACGTCGCTGCCGGGGAAACCCAGGCTCGGGTTGGCCTGGAATTCCAGCTGGTCGTACAGATCCTCTTCGCTCAGGTACGGGTGCGCCTCGCGCAGCCGGTCGATCACCAGCAGCACGGCCTGAAACAGCGAGTACTCGCGTATTACCCGGCTCAGCCCGCTTAAAGCAGGGGCTGCAGGCCCATACGTGGTGTCCATTGGTACACCTCTCCCTGTGTGCTTTTTACCCGCAGTTCGTGGAACGAATTGAGACTGGCGTAAAGCGCGAAAAACTCGTTGAGAACCGAGGCGAAGACGAACAGGTCGCCCTCACCGATATACCCTTCCGGGTCGATGGTCAGTTCGGTGCGCAGCCCGCGCACCGGCAGGCCGCGGTGCAACCGGTCCACGTGGTGATGCTTGATCAGTTTCAGACCGCCGAGCAGGCGTTTGCTGACCTTCTCCGCGTGCTGGTCGTAGTAGCGCGGCAGGTCGTAGGTTTCCAGAATCACCTTCAGTGCGTTGACGTCGGCCAACGACAGATAGTTGAGCGACATGTTGCTGATCAGCTTCCACAGGAAGTCGCGGTTCAGCGGCGGCGCAAAACTGGACGTGGCCGGGGTGATGTTGCGGAAACTCAGGAACTCCGGGGTCTCTTCGCAGGCCATGCAGATCTGCCCGAGCTTGAGTTTGCGCGGCAGGTTCTGGTTGGTGCAGACCAGCTCGATGGACAGGGTTTCGTGGGCTTCGGTGTGGCGGATGCCGAAGCTCAGGTAAGTGTCGAGGCCGTCGTGCAGAAGCGACGAGCGCTGGCGGATGCTGTAATGCGGACGGCTGTTGGGCACGTCGAAGCTCGGGTCGTGCTCGAAGGATTCGAACGGCACGTATTCCTGATAACCGAGGCCGCCGGGCTTCCAGCCGGTCACGCCTTCCACCGAAAACACACCGCAGTTTTCCAGGTCGAATTCCGCCGGCAGCAGCAGGTATTCGTCCTGCTTGCCGTCGAGGCGGATCGGCAGTGCGTCGTGCTTGAACAGATTGACGATCGGCGTGCAGAACAGCTTCACGTTATCCAGGGTCGGGCGCATGCGCATGATCCCGCTCTTGCGGATGTCGAAGCGCATTTCCAGGCCGCGCATCTGCTTGAGGGTGTCTTCCGGCAGCGCCTTGAGGATGTCCAGACCGTGGACATCGACGAACAGGAACTTGTCCTGGAAGGCGAAGTATTCCTGCAGGTAGCGATAACCCCGGAAGGTGTTCAGCGGATAAGGGATCAACGCCTCTTCTTCGGCAAAGCCCACGGGTTTGACGCGGTCGCCCGGAATCTTGAACGCCATCGGCTTGCCGCTCACGCCGTCGATGGGCTTGCCGGCGCCGTCGAGGGGGATCAGTTCGATGCCGTCGAGGTTGCGCAGCAGACTCAGGTAGAGCATCTGGCTGATGTAGCGCTCGCCGGCAAAGTGCAGGCGCAGCTTGCTCAGCTCCAGCTCGCCGAGGTGGCCGTCGGCGCTCATTTCCAGGCGCAGGCTGAGCAGCGAACCGTCGCCCTTCACCGAGTAGTTGAGCGCAGCCAGATCCAGCGCCATGACTTCGGTCGGGTAGCAGGTACGGAAACGGCAACGCACGTCTTCGATCGGCACGCTTTCGATCGGCGTATCACGCTCGACCTTCAGCGCCGGCCCCGAACGCTTGAGCGGATCGAATTGCAGAATGCTGAATGCCGGCAGCGGGCGCATGTAGTTCGGCCACAGCAACTGCATCAGGGAATGGCTGAGCTCCGGCAACTCGTCATCGAGCTTCTGGCGCAGACGCCCGGTCAGAAACGCAAAGCCCTCCAGCAACCGCTCCACATCCGGATCCCGCCCGGCCTGCCCCAGAAACGGCGCCAGCGCCGGACTACGCTCGGCGAAACGGCGGCCCAGTTGGCGCAGTGCGGTGAGTTCGCTTTGGTAGTAGTGGTTAAAGGACACGGGTTACCTGCCTGGTAGTGGAACTCATGAAAAAAACAGTGCTTTATATCGAACGCTGAGTTCAATCATTCCCAATGACTTCATAAGGGGTATTGCTGATAAAACGATTGAGCCAATGTGTTTTCCATTCCGGCATGCGAATGCCGAAGTGCTGATCACGTTTGTAGAAATCAATCCAGACGATTCCCACAACCCCGGCGTCTTCGTGAGAGCGCATATCCACAGAGCTACGGTCATACAAAGGAGAACGAAATACCGTATTCGAATCTCTTTTGTCGGTAACTCTCAAGTAAGCCAGATCATCAAAAGGTACGAGAGGACCTCTGACGGAAACATTTTCAATAAGATAGTTCCCTGACTCACTAAGTACAGAACTACTGGCTCCGCGCTCAAGCACACTTCTCAAGGAAATAACAAAAACACTGATCGCAACAATCAGGAAAAAGAGTATCCATGCGCCTCTTCTGACTTTCATCAACTTTTCACCAGCTCAATGGAAACAGGAGCGATACTTTCGTAAAAAATATCGGAAAAAAGTTTGAAGTCACCACCTTTGGCATGAAGCTTTCTGTATTCCACAAAATGTTTGTTTTGAATGAAGAAAAATCGCTTGTTTGCCAATTCCACAAACCGCTTCTCTGACGCGTCACTCATTCCAAAGAGGGAGGACTGCACAATCCCGGAGGTTTCTTGATCAATGGCCATATTCTGCGCGTTGGCCTCGATGACTCCGGCGACTCCATCGAAATTCCAGTACCCGAGCGGCTGACTGATGAAGTCATCACCGTCATTAAAGTCATAGTTGTCTTCGACGTAATAGCCCAGGCGATCTGCAACAAACACGATTTTTTTGTCAAAGACGTTTACAACGCCTTCGGCGATAACACGCATGTTGAAATTTGCCAATGCCCCACGCAGCTCGTCCAGCTCACCGCCACCCATCTGACTGAACTTAACGGCGCGCGAGTTGAAGTAGCCAAACTTCTCGGCTGCACGCCCCTTGCCATTGAACTTTACTGGATAACAACCAGGCCCGGACTTGCCAAACGCCCGCAAGATATTTGTCTTGATTTCAGGCATGGCTTTGTCGTTATTCCACGCCCCTTTCAACACTTGTCGAGTATCACTGGGCTTCTTGAACTTAAGCACCCAGTCCATCTTTACTATATCTTCCTCGATATATTGCTCAGGCATTGGCCGGGTGTGTTCTTTCTCCTCTTTCTCCATTCCGCCACTGGCATTTTTCCAGGGTTCACCTTTAAACCAATGACGCATCAATGCTGCAGCTACGGGCCACTTCATCTTATCCATTGCAGCTGGGATGTCGCTCACTTTGAAAAGACGCACAACGGTAGACTTTCCAGTTTTATTGCTCGCCGGAGTCAAACTAGATGCCACTACTGTGTCTGCCATTTCAGAATCCTCAACTCACACCAGAATCAAAAGTTCATTTCCAGAAACCAGCCTGGCGTTCAGGCGATCATTACTTCTGTTTGCTGCTCAATCACCAACTCCAGGGCTTCAGCTTGATCCGAAGAAATTTTCTGGGTCTTTCCATCGGCACCGGTAACGCCATTGATGATTTTTCCTGAAGCGGTTTTCAGCGTGTATGCAACGCCAGCCATTGGTTTCCCGCTGTCCTGACAATTGATTACGAAGTGCTCGTTGAACGGCCACTGAATCTCCACCGGCAACGGCGCCACAAACGGCGCCGGCGTATGCGAGTTGCCGATAATCACCGTCCCGGAGCCGGCAGTGACCTTGTTGCCATGGGCCCCGACCGAACCAACGGTGGCAGCCGGCTTGCCGTTGATCAGAACCGTGGTCGCCAGATCGCCGACCAACGCACTGCCACACGCCGAGGCATCACCCTGGCGAGCGGCCGGCAGGCCGTCGAAGAACACGTCGCCGGAACCGGCGGCGATCGGGTTGGTGCCGTGGCCGGGGAGCGGGCAAGCGGTGGGGTCGGATACGCGTGCTGCCGGTTTGCCAGACATCGGGGTTCTCCTTAGTTGACCTTCACTTGACCGCTGCCATCCAGGCGCGCGGCGAAACTGACCTGGCGCTTGAAGCCCTCGACTTCCAGCAGGCCTTCGATGCTGAAGGCCAGGCGGAGCTGGTCGTGGTCACGCGGCAGGGAAATGACACGCACGTTGCTCAGGCGCGGTTCGTAGGCTTCGATGAAGCTTTCGATGGCCAGGCGGGCCTGACTCAGGGAGTCGTGCAGGCTCAGGCGCATGTCATTGAGATCGGGCAACCCGTAGTCGGACAGCGTTTGCACGCTGCCGGCCCGGGTGCTGAGCATTTTGGCCAGATGGGCAGCCACCGACGCCATGGCAGAAGCCTCGAGGCTCTTGCCCTTGCGTAGTTCCGCATCGCCGTTGAGGCGTTCGAAAAGGCTGCCGTATCCGTCCATGAGTCGCTCTTACTCTTTGTCCAGCTTGCCAACCAGCGACAGGGTGAAATCGGCACCCATGTACTTGAAGTGCGGACGCACGTTCAGGCTGACGCGGTACCAGCCCGGCTCGCCTTCAACGTCGCTGACGATCACTTGCGCAGCGCGCAGCGGACGACGGCCACGGACTTCGGCGCTCGGGTTTTCCTGGTCGGCCACGTACTGGCGGATCCACTTGTTCAGTTCCAGCTCGAGGTCGGTACGCTCTTTCCACGAACCGAGTTGCTCGCGCTGCAGCACTTTCAGGTAGTGAGCCAGGCGGTTGACGATCATCATGTACGGCAGCTGGGTGCCGAGCTTGTAGTTCAGCTCTGCAGCCTTGCCTTCTGCGCTGATGCCGAAGAACTTCGGCTTCTGCACCGAGCTTGCGGAGAAGAACGCCGCGTTGTCGGAGCCTTTGCGCATGGTCAGGGAGATGAAGCCTTCCTCGGCCAGCTCGTATTCACGACGGTCGGAAACCAGAACTTCGGTAGGAATCTTGGTCTCGATCTCGCCCATGCTTTCGAAGTGGTGCAGAGGCAGGTCTTCAACCGCGCCACCGCTCTGCGGGCCGATGATGTTCGGGCACCAGCGGAACTTGGCGAAGCTGTCGGTCAGCTTGGTGCCGAAGGCGAAGGCGGTGTTGCCCCACAGATAGTGCTCGTGGCTGTTGGCAACGTTTTCCTTGTACACGAACGATTTGACCGGGTTCTCTTCCGGATCGTACGGGTTACGCAGCAGGAAACGCGGCACGGTCAGACCGACGTAGCGGGAGTCTTCCGAGGTACGGAAGCTCTGCCATTTGGTGAATTGCGGGCCTTCGAAGTGATCTTTCAGATCCTTCAGGTCCGGCAGGCCGGTGAAGCTTTCCAGGCCGAAGAATTTCGGACCGGCAGCGGCGATGAACGGCGCGTGGGACATGCAGGCCACGCTCGAGACGTACTGCATCAGCTTCACGTCCGGCGAGCTTGGGGACAGGTAGTAGTTGGCGATGATCGCGCCAACCGGCTGACCACCGAACTGGCCGTATTCAGCGGTGTAGATGTGCTTGTACAGGCCCGACTGCATCACTTCCGGCGAGTCTTCGAAGTCGTCCAGCAGGTCGTCCTTGGAGACGTTGAGGATTTCGATCTTGATGTTTTCGCGGAAGTTGGTGCGGTCGACCAGCAGTTGCAGGCCACGCCACGACGATTCCAGCGCCTGGAAGTCCGGGTGGTGCAGGATTTCGTCCATCTGACGGCTGAGCTTGGCATCGATCTCGGCGATCATGCGGTCAACCATGGCTTTCTTGACCGGCTCACCGTTGTTCTGCGGCTTGAGCAGCTCTTCGATGAACGCCGACACACCGCGCTTGGCGATGTCGTAGGCTTCGTCGTCCGGCGTCAGGCGGGTTTCGGCGATGATGCTGTCGAGGATGCTGTATTCGCCGTTCTCGGCGGCGTTCTGTTGTGCTGCGCTAGTGCTCATTGTGTTGGCTTCCTTGGCTGCTGGAGTCTCAGGCGTCCGGGGCTGTGGCGTTCAGGCCCAGCTCACCGAGTACGCGACCGCGGGATTCGTCGTCGGCGAGCACGCCTTCGATGGCTTTACGGAACGCAGGTGCGTTACCCAGCGGGCCTTTGAGGGCCACCAGCGCATCGCGCAGTTCCATCAGTTTTTTCAGCTCGGGCACTTGCTCGACCAGGCTGGCCGGGTTGAAGTCCTTCATGGAGTTGACGCGCAGTTGCACGGCCAGCTCGTCAGCCTCGCCATCTTCCTGCAGACGGTTGGGCACGCTCAGCGTCAGACCCAGCTCTTGCTTGGCCAGCACTTCGTCGAAGGTCATCTTGTCGATGCTGATCGGCTTGCGATCCTCGATCTTGCGATCGTCCTTGCGGTGGGTGTAGTCACCGATTGCCAGCAGCTTCAGCGGCAGTTCAATCTCTTCCTGAGCACCGCCGGTGGCGGGTTTGAAGGTGACGTTGATGCGTTCCTTGGGGGCTACCGAGCCTTCTTTGGCCATGGCTTTTCTCCTTGCGGTTGTGGCCCTGGGGCCTATTCGAGTACCACTTCGAGGTCGAGGTGGCACAGCCTGCGATAAATCTCTTCCTTGCGTTCACGTACGGCATGGTTCTGCGGCAACAACTCGCAGCAACTGTGCAGCAGGTGCAGCACTTCCAATGCAAGATCGGGCTCCCAGGCGTGCAGGCCTGAGTCCTGTAATGTCTGATCGAGGGTTTCGAGCTGGTTCCTGGCCAGTTCGTATTTCTTGGCCAGGAAGCACAGCCGCGCGAGGGCGAACTGCCAGAAGAAGCGTTCGCGCCCGCCGTGAGCCGAGTGCATCCCCTGCTTGAGGATCTGCACCGCAGGCTTGAGGCCTTCCTTGCGCAGGATCGGCTGGACGTCCTCGAGGGCCTTTTCCCAGGCTGGCTGGGTTTCGACGCTTTCGGTTTCCACCTTGCGCGGCGCGCTGGAGCTTTGCAGGTGCGGCATGACGTTGGCCGCGATCCACGCCCGGGTGGACGGATCGGCGAACGGAGTGCCGTCATGGAAACGCAATTCGATGATGCCGGGCAGGCGCTGAACCAAAAGCGCGAAGTGGATTTCCACTTCGCGCATGGCCAGCTCGGCGTTGAGGTTCTGAAGGCATTCCCAGACCATTCGTTGGCCATCGAACCAGAACGGCGCCTTCGCCAGGCTCGCCTCCAGTTCTACCAGCAGGTCAGCGTATTTGCCCTGGTCGAAGCGGTCCTGATACTGCTTGAGCTTGTCCACCGGCAGCCCGCGCAGCACGGTGATCTGCTCGGCATTGCGCTCGGGCACTGCGTCGATGGTCATCCACAGCAAGGTGCGGTTGAGGCGCAGGGCACGCAGGTCGGTGGCCTTCTGCTTGAGCCACCAGGCGCACAATGGACGGGCACTTTCCTGCTGCGCGCGCAGGGCCTTGTGGGCTTCCTTCTCGTTGTCGATCGGGGCGCCGGGGGTCAGCAACTGTGTGGCCGCCTGCTTGACCTGAGCCACTGCCGCGCCCACCACGCCAGGCGCCGGCTGGTTGTCGGCAGCGCGCTGGATCATGGTTTTCAGACGGCGGGAGAGCGGCAGCAGCAGCGGCGCGTCGTCTCCCAGATGCTCGGTGCAGGCCGCGTCAAGACCGGACAGGTGCTCGGACAACTGCCGGAACATCGGCAGTTGCTCCTTGATCGCGACATTTTCGGTGAGTACCTGCTCCAGACGCGGTACCAGCCAGCCAATGGCGGCGGCCCGGGTGCGCGGTTTGAGCGGGTGAACGTCGGCCCAATGGTTTTCCGACAGATGGTGCAGAAAAGCGAGACCGGCCAGCAGGCCGGGGAAGGATTCACGCTGGTACAGCGACCAGGTCAGCCAGGCGCCGACACGCAGATCCTTGGATTGGGTGCGCAGCAGATTCTCGCTGTTTTCGCGGATTTTCAGCCAGTCGACCTGCCCGCTTTCGTGCATCGACGAAGCTTTGGCCAGCTCGCTTTCCAGCGCCTCGAACTCGCTCGAGAAACGAACGTCTTCGCCCGCGAAATTCTCTTTGGAAACAGAGGCTTTAGCGAGATCGAGGTAATGGGCGGAAAGTTTGCTTGAGTAGGACATCCATGGCCTTTGTTTGGATTACGGTCGTACGCCTTTTGGAGTTGAAGCGGCGCGGGGACAGTATCGAAGAGCAGTGTAAGGACTCATCCAATTGAGTATGTGCTCTTGCAAGTGCGCGCATCGTAATCACTATGATGGCCACTAGCAAGCATCTGATTAAACAACAAGACGAACTGTTCATTGGGGTGTGTAGGAGATCGCCCTATATGCAACAAGGGTTTCCCTGATATCGGTTTATATTCCGCTTTTTCCGTCTCCAACCCCGCGAGCATTGATCTAGAGCGGTCCGTACCGGTGCCTGCGGCGTTTCGTACGCCCGTCCCACAAATACGGGAGAAAGCATGACAAAAAGCGAAAAAATTTGAAGTAGGACGCTTCCGAAAATCCGTCGTCATCTATTAACAAATCACGGAGGACAACCGTGATCGATAAAAGTGCCATCAAATTGATGGCAATTCACGCGTTGAATATTATTTGAACACCGGTAAAAGCCGGGTTGTCGCACAGTATTTTTTATCTTCCTGATTTACTTTCTTGCAGACACTTCCCACACCCTGAACGTTGTTTTACAACGCGGAACAGTCCGACTTCATCCAGAGATGTTTCTTACATAAGTTTGTTTCATACCTTGTTAGCGTGCCGGGAAACATTCGCGTCCGTTGACCAGGGAGGGTTTCGACATCACGCCAGACCCCCTCTCTGCTTAAGGACAAGCGTATGCCTGAAGCTGTCACTTCTGCGCGCTTCACACTGCAAATCCCCGCCGTTCCCCACGACTTCAAGGTATTGTCTTTCGAAGGTTCCGAGGCCGTCAGTACGCTTTATGCCATCAAGGTTGAGCTCGTCAGCGAACGCCATGATCTCGACATGGAAACGTTGCTCGCTCATTCGGCATTCCTGCGTTTCGGTCTGGATGGCGAAGGGATACACGGGCGTATCGAAGAAGTGCAGGTGGGCGAGTCGGGAAAACGCCTGGCGCATTATTGCCTGACGCTGGTTCCAACCCTTCATTACCTGCAGTTCAGTCAGGACCAGAGGATTTTCCAGAACCTGACTGTCCCGCAGATCATCACCCACGTACTCAAACGGCACGGCATCCTCACCGACGCCTTCATGTTCCATGTGCAGCCCCAGCCACCACGGGAGTACTGCACGCAATATGGCGAAACGGATTTCGAGTTCATCCAGCGCCTGTGTGCCGAAGACGGCATCGCATGGCACCACCGGCACTCGGTGGAGAGACACCTGCTGGTGTTCACCGATGACACGGTGTTTCTGCCAACACTGCCTGCCACGCCCTACCGACGTGACAGCGCCATGGTGGCGGAACACCCGGTGGTCCGCCGGTTTTCCTGGCAGGCCCGGACGCGCACCAGCCGCGTCACACGTCGCGACTACGATCCAAAACGCCCTCATCTTTCGCTCGAGAGCCGCTTTGTTGCCGAGTTCACGCCCCGACTCGAGGATTATCGATATCCGCTGGCGATAGAGAACGAAAAACGCGGCAAACAACTGGCCCGCCAGGCCCTGGAACGTCATCGCGCCGATTATGAAACGGCTGAAGGTGACAGCGACCAGCCTGCCTTGCGTTGTGGCCACCTGTTCGAACTGACCGGGCATCCCCGCAAGCGACACAACGGACTGTGGCAATTACTTGAAGTCCGGCACACCGGACGACAGCCTCAAGTGCTGGAGGAGTACGCCACCCACGAACCGTCCTCCACAGACGATTTTACTCAGGGTTATCGCAACAGTTTTCGCGCCATGCCTGCCGAGGTGATTTTCCGCCCGCCACTGCCAGCGCGCCGACCTGCGCTGGTGAGCCAGACCGCCCGGGTGACAGGACCGAAAGGCGAAGAGATCTACTGCGATGAATTCGGTCGCGTGAAGATTGAACTCCACTGGGACAGGGCCGGGCTCGACAGCGAACGCAGCAGTTGCTGGGTCCGGGTGTCGTCCGGCTGGGCCGGCAATGGTTTTGGTGCCGTCACCCTGCCCCGCGTCGGGATGGAAGTGGTGGTGACCTTTCTGGAAGGCAATCCCGACCAGCCGCTGATTACCGGTTGCGTGGTCAACAAGCTCACACCCGCACCGTACAGACTTCCTGAACACAAGACCCGAACCGTGCTGCGCAGTCGCAGCTCGCCCGACACCGGCGGCTACAACGAACTGACACTTGAAGACCGCGCCGGACTGGAACTGATCTACCTGCGCGCCCAGCGCGACATGCAGCGGCAGATTCTCAATGACAGCCGGCTGGAAGTCGGGCGTGATCGATGGGAAAGCATCAACGGCAACAGCCAGACGACTGCCGGCAAGGTCATCACGGTCGAGGCGGGTCAGCAGGTACAGATCAAGGCCGGCGCGAATGTGCTGCTGGATGCGGGCGCCAGCATCACGCTGAGAGCGGGCGGTCATCACATCGTGATCGACGAGGGCGGAATCTTCAGCAGCAGCGAGATAGTGACGGGCGGTAAATCATCCGCTGGCAACGCCACTGAGTCTCCGGCGACCGACAGGTCGGGCGCCCTGGCAGCAAGACCGACGGCAGCCTCCACTGAGGAGCTTGAGGACGGCGAACTCGAGGAAGAGGAGGAAGAGGTCGAACTGGAGGAGGAAACCCCTGCCGGGATTACGTTGCGCATTGGTGTGTTTTTCGATGGGACGGGGAACAACAAGGCCAACAGCGAAACGGTCGCGGCTTGCTATGCGCCAGATGCCAATCTGGCTGAAGCAGCCGAAGAGATTCAGAAGCACTGCGCCACTTATGGCTATGACGGAAATGGCAACTCGCCGGATAACAGTTACGGGAATGATGTGAGCAACATTGTGCGGTTGCATGAGCTGTATACGGACCATGCCTTCGAGGTATTACCGGAGAAAACGAAGCAGGCTTCCTTGCGCGTATACATCGAAGGCATCGGTACAACCGCTGACGGAGGCGATTCACTTTACGCACAGGCAACCGGAAGAGGTGAAACGGGTGTCGTGGCTCGTGTGGAGCAGAGCCCTGAAAAAATCATGGATCAAATGCGAACACTGATTAAAAACAACCCTAACGCGCTAATAGAAAGAATCGAGTTCGATATTTTCGGCTTCAGTCGAGGCGCCGCCGCTGCACGGCACTTCGCAAACGAGGTTCTCAAAGGCAAGCGCAGCATTCTCGCAAAGGCCCTGCCAGCGGGCTCTCCATTCTTAGCCAGTAGCTTTGACTGGGATCCACAATCGAGTATCGGCATCAATTTCATTGGCCTGTTTGATACCGTCGCGGCAATCGCCAATCCATGGTTGCTCGACTTCACAGGCGCCAACAGCAGAAATCCCGGGCTGGACTTGAAGCTGCCGGAAGGTTGCGCCAGCAAAGTGGTGCACCTGGTGGCTCGTGATGAATATCGCGAGAACTTTGCCCTTAACAGCCTGGGTGAGATTGATCTGGTATTACCCGGCGCCCACTCGGATCTGGGAGGTGGTTATCTGCCCAGAGCCAGGGAGAAACTTCTGTTGAGCAGTCCGGTCACCAGCACCATTAGCCGAAGCCACGAAGCGACCCGTAGCGCAGCTTATGTCGCTGCCGAAAAGGAGGCGTTTGCCTGGTATACGAAAGGCGTCATCGAAGATGACGCTCCAGGCAATCAACTGCGGGTTGCACTCTGGGAAACCCCTGTAATTCAACGATTGGAAAGGGGCAGATCCACACCGGATCCCCAGAAGCGGGTTTATGCTGCGGCCATGATTGAACGCCCGGTACACGGTGAGTTGTCGCTGGTGTATCTACGCATCATGCGTGAGCTTGCGGTAAGAGCCGGTGTGCCGATCAAGTTGATTCCCGACAGGCCAGCGCTAAATTTGCCCGCAGAGTTAATACCCATCCACAAAAAACTTCAGGCTTACGCCTTGGGTGAGTCATCTGTTGAAGGGCTGACTATCAAAGAACGGGCTTTGTTACGCAGTCGCTATATCCATCTTTCTGCGCACTGGAACGCAGCCAAAGATTTCAACAACAGCGACTGGAGCGTTGTTTTTATCAACCGCCCAACAAAAAACAAACAACGAGTGGTGCACCCCCATGAATAAATTCACTCGGCCCAACAAAAAACATACGGGGTTCGTCTTCGGATTACTGTTGGTGCTTTGCACTCAAAGTCATGCACAACCGATCACCAAACGGCCCTGGTACCTCGGCTTCGGAGCACCCGCCTACATGGAGGTCTGGATTGAAACGGCCGACGTGGTGGATATCCGTGAACGTGTGTTCAAACGCGCCGGTGCCGGGATTGCCTCGGTAAACACCCCCGCCGACAACAAAGGCAAGCCCGCAGGCTGGCCTGACAGCCCCGGCAGCGGCGCCGGACGTGACGTCACCGGTGCCGATCTTCCCCGCTTGATCTATGTGCGATGGCAATCACTGGCTGAGCCTCAAACTTATGAGGTCTACATTGTTATTCCCGAGGCCGCGCGGGAAATCATGCGCAAACCGGAAAAGGCTTTTTGCAGACTGGATGGCAAATGGATCACAGACTACCGCGACCGTATAGGTATTGGCTTGGCTCCCGGCGGCATTGCCAAGGTCTGGCTGGGGGCGCCTTGTCTCAAGTCTGTCGAGATTGCTCGGGTTGAAGGGAGCATCGTCAAGCAGGGGCCGTATCAAGGGAAAAATGAAGGACGCTACGCGCTACCTCTTTCACCCGAATCCAAAACCTACATCGAAAAATACGGCATCCCCTTCGGAAGCTGGTAAGGAGCAACAACTCATGGAATTGAAACCCCTGTTTCTCACGGCCCTGCTGTTACTGCCTGCTACCGAGGTGTCCGCAGATACTCGGTCGCTGGAAGGACATTATGTTCTGCAAGGCGCCATGGAGATGGGCGCGGAACTGCTGCTGCGCAAGGACGGAACCTTTGACGCAGGCGTGGCATATGGCAGCGCTGACGGTTTTGCAAAAGGTACATGGCACGTAGAAAACAGCACGTTGACGCTGAAAAGCGAAACCAAACCATCTTCCAGTAACGATTTATCCGCTTTGTTTGAGGATCTGCAACTCGCCATCGAGCCCAATTGTCTGGCGGTGGACTTCGGCAACGGCAAAGCTTGTTTTCGGAAATAGCCACGCCAACAAAAACGGGCATCCGACCGCAATCGGTATGCCCGTTTTTTATGCCGCTCACCCGCCATGCGGGTGGTGGATCACGGATTGACGCTGTCTTTCAACGACTTGCCCGGCTTGAACGCTACGGTGTTGCTGGCCTTGATCTTGACGGGTTCACCGGTTTGCGGGTTTTTACCGGTGCGGGCGCCGCGATGGCGTTGCAGGAAGGTGCCGAAGCCGACGAGCGTGACGCTGTCCTTGCGGTGCAGGGCGCCGGTGATTTCTTCGAGGACGGCGTTGAGAACGCGGTTGGCCTGCTCTTTGGTCAGATCCGCTTTTTCAGCGATTGCAGCGGCGAGTTCTGGTTTACGCATTAGTGAAGCCCCTTTGAGTCGGTTTTTTGTTGTTATGTCCGTGCTGTTCTCGTTGGAACAGCGCCCAAGGCGCCGCAGGCTCTACTCTGCGGCAGACGGGAGTGAGAATGGCACGCGGATACGGGCGGCGCCAGTCTCCCCGCGACCTTTGTAGGGGCAAAAGCGGGGTGATTCCGACAGAACGACCGGTATTTACGCCAGCAAGGCCGGAAGCTGTTTGTTCAGGGCGAGTTTTTCCATCACCGCGGCACCGGTCAGCGCATAACCGAGCAATTGCCCTTCGGCGTCGTGGCACAGCGCCTTGACGTCGGCGCCCTGCCCTTCGACCGTCCAGACACCTTCGCGGCCCCGTGGCGGCGGTGAAACCACCAGCGGGCAGACCGGGGTTTTCACGGTGATCGGCATCGGCCCGTAGTTCACCGCTGTCGGGTTGCCGGCCAGGGTCTGTGCCAGCGCTCGCGCACAACTCATGAGGGGCATGACGTACAGAAGATTCAGCCCGTCGACCTCGGCGCAGTCGCCCAAGGCATAGATATTGGCGTGTGAAGTTTGCAGGTGACGGTCGACCATCACGCCGCGATTGGTCTGGATGCCGGCAGCCGCTGCCAGATCGATCCGTGGGCGCAGGCCGATGGCCGACACCACCACATCGCACGCAATCACCTGACCATCGGAAAGATGCGCTTCCAGACCATCGGCAACCTTCTGCAAACGGGTCAGCACCGGGCCGAGGTGGAAACGCGCGCCGAGGCTTTCCAGCCCGGCCTGCACCGCTGCCGCAGCGGACGGGTGCAGCAGGGTCGGCATCACCTGCTCGCACGGCGCAACCAGTTGCACTTCGTAGCCGCCAAGGATCAGGTCATTGGCGAATTCGCAGCCGATCAGGCCGGCACCGAGCAACAGCACTCGACGTTTGCCCTCCGCTGCGGCACGAAAGCGTGCGTAGTCTTCCAGATCGTTGATCGGGAACACCAGGTCGCCGCCATCGCCCTCGATCGGCACACGCACGGTTTCCGCGCCCCAGGCGAGGATCAGGTCGCGATAGTTCACCGCTTCCTCTGCGATCCACAGACGCTTGTGGCCCGGGTCGATGCCGCTGATACGGGTATGGGTGCGGATCTCGGCCTTCAATTGCTCGGCCATGGCGCCCGGTTCGGCCATGCTCAGGCCGTCGGCATCCTTGTTCTTGCCGAAACCGGTGGACAGCATCGGCTTGGAGTAGGAACGACCGTCATCGGCGGTAATCAGCAGCAGCGGGGTTTCGCCATCGAGTTTGCGAAACTCGCGGGCCAGGTTGTAGCCCGCCAGCCCGGTGCCGACGATCACGACAGGTGCACTCATTTCCTACTCCTTCAGTATTGGGTCTCAGGCGATTTCGATCATTTCGAAGTCCATCTTGCCGACGCCGCAGTCCGGGCACAGCCAGTCTTGCGGCACGTCTTCCCAGCGAGTGCCCGGCGCAATGCCGTCATCCGGCCAACCCTCGGCTTCGTTGTAGATCAGGCCACAGACGATGCATTGCCACTTCTTCATTCAGGTATTTCCTCAGGATTCAGGCGGTGTGCGGCGCGGACGGTCGATGGTGCAGCGTTGCCGTCCGGCTCAGGGCGTTTTGTACTGATCGAACCGGCCGGATGCAAGCCTGTTCGGCGCAACGGCGCGGCGGATCAATCAAACTCGCGGCTCGCCATGGTAAGCTCGCCGCCTCTTTCGCTGCCAATAATGACTCATTGTGCAACACTCAAACGCCCCGCTGTGGCGCCTGCGAAGCCACCTCGATCCCCTCCCCGACACATCCACCCTCGACTGGCTGTTCGACGAAGGCTCCCTGACCCGACGCCTGACCCGCCTGTCCGATGACGGCTTCAGCGTCACGCCGCTGTTCGAAGGCTGGCAGACCCTGCGCGACGACGAGTGCGCGGCGCTGGAACTGGCTGAAGGCAGCGAAGGCTGGGTACGCGAGGTCTATCTGCGCGGTCATGGCGAAGCCTGGGTGTTCGCCCGCAGCGTGGCCTCGCGCGGCGCCTTGCAGGGCGACGGCCTGCATATGGATGAACTGGGCAGCCGCTCCCTGGGCGAACTGCTGTTCTGCGATCACGCCTTCCAGCGTCAGGCCATCGAAGTCTGTGACTATCCTGAGCGATGGCTGCCCGAAGCCGCTCGCGCTTCAGGATTGTGGGGGCGCCGTTCGCGTTTCGACCGTGGTGCGCTGAGCGTGCTGGTGGCAGAGATTTTCCTGCCGGCCCTGTGGAATGCCGTCCGCGCCCGTCCGGAGAATTGCTGATGTATCAGAGCCTGCTCAAATCCCTGAACCGCCTGAATCCCCGGGCCTGGGATTTCATTCAACTGACCCGCATGGACAAGCCGATCGGCATCTACCTGCTGCTGTGGCCGACGCTCTGGGCGTTATGGATCGCCGGTAAAGGTTCGCCCTCGCTGGCCAACATCGTGATTTTCGTCCTCGGCGTGGTGCTGACCCGTGCCGGTGGCTGTGTGATCAATGACTGGGCCGACCGCAAGGTCGACGGCCATGTGAAACGCACCGCCGAACGCCCGCTGGCCGCCGGGCGGATCAGCTCGAAAGAGGCGCTGGTGTTCTTCGCCCTGCTGATGGGCGTGAGCTTCCTGCTGGTGCTGTGCACCAACGCCGCGACGATCTGGCTGTCGCTGGGTGGCCTGGCGCTGGCGTTCACTTATCCGTTCATGAAGCGCTACACCTATTACCCGCAAGTGGTGCTGGGCGCGGCGTTTTCCTGGGGCATGCCGATGGCGTTCACCGCCGAGACCGGCGAGCTGCCGGCGTCGGCCTGGCTGCTGTGGATCGCCAATCTGCTGTGGACGGTGGGCTACGACACCTATTACGCGATGACCGACCGTGACGATGACCTGAAGATCGGCGTGAAATCCACGGCGATCCTGTTCGGCGAGGCGGATCGGGTGATCATCCTGACGTTGCAGGCACTGTCGCTGGGCTGCCTGCTGCTGGCCGGGTCGAGATTCGAGCTGGGGATCTGGTTCCACCTCGGCCTGCTGGTGGCGGCCGGGTGCTATGCGTGGGAGTTCTGGTACACCCGCGATCGCGACCGGATGCGCTGCTTCAAGGCATTTCTGCACAACCATTGGGCGGGGATGGCGATTTTCGTCGGGATCGTGCTGGATTACGCGTTGCGCTGACTCACAAAACTGTGGGAGCGAGCTTGCTCCGGGCGGCGATCCGACGAAAGCGTTGGGTCAGTTACCACATAGACTGACTGAAAAGACGCCTTCGCGAGCAAGCTCGCTCCCACAGGAGGGGCTCTTATTTGTGCTCGTGAACCACGTGCCACGCATCCATCTTGCCGTCGCCCATCATGTCACCCGGCTTGGTGTCCATCTTGAAGGTATACAGCGGTTTGCCGTCGTAGGCGTACTGCATCTTGCCGTCATCGCGCTTGATCACCGTCCATTTGCCTTCGGCCTTGGCGCCTGCGGGAGCCATCATCGGCGGCCAGTTCTCGGCGCATTTGTCATTGCACATCGACTTGCCGCCAGCGTCCTTGTCGAACGTGTAAACGGTCATGCCTTTGTGATCGACCATCATGCCGTCTTTCATCATGGCCGGTTCAGCCGCCATCGCCAGTCCCGGCAGCGTCAGCGCGGCGGTCATCAGCAGGGCTTTGAAGGAAGCAGTCATTTGAGTCATGGAAACCTTCTTTTGTGGTTGTCAGGATTCGGACTTAGAGCTTAGTCCAGGATTTGCACAATCGCCGCCGGACTAAAATACTGTCACACGACTGCAATAATTCCGTTATCTAATGCGGCGCAAGACAGTTAAATGACAAGAGGATTAAGGCATGGTTGGCAGGAGCATTCTGATCGTCGACGACGAAGCGCCCATTCGCGAAATGATCGCCGTTGCGTTGGAAATGGCCGGCTATGACTGCCTCGAGGCAGAGAACTCGCAGCAAGCCCACGCCATCATCGTCGACCGCAAGCCGGACCTGATCCTGCTCGACTGGATGCTGCCGGGCACCTCCGGCATCGAGCTGGCCCGTCGCCTCAAGCGTGACGAACTGACCGGGGACATCCCGATCATCATGCTCACCGCCAAGGGTGAAGAGGACAACAAGATCCAGGGCCTGGAAGTCGGCGCCGACGACTACATCACCAAACCGTTTTCCCCACGCGAACTGGTAGCACGCCTGAAGGCCGTGCTGCGTCGCGCCGGCCCGACCGATGGCGAAGCGCCAATCGAAGTCGGCGGCCTGCTGCTCGATCCGATCAGCCACCGCGTGACCATCGACGGCCGTCCGGCCGAGATGGGCCCGACCGAATACCGGCTGCTGCAATTCTTCATGACCCACCAGGAACGTGCCTATACCCGTGGCCAGTTGCTGGACCAGGTCTGGGGCGGCAACGTCTATGTTGAAGAGCGCACCGTCGACGTGCACATCCGGCGCCTGCGCAAGGCCCTCGGCGATGCTTACGAAAATCTGGTACAAACCGTGCGCGGCACTGGCTATCGGTTCTCCACCAAGGCCTGAGCCGACCGCCAGACTCGCTGACAAGGACCGTATTTCCCGTGAATCAAAACTGGCATGGCACCCTGATCCGCCACATGCTGTTGCTGGTCACCGCTTGTCTGGTGATCGGCCTGATCACCGGCTACTACGGCTGGAGCCTCGCGGCGGGACTGGGCCTGTACCTGGCCTGGACGCTCAAGCAGTTGCTGCGTCTGCACGAATGGCTGCGCCTCCATCAACCCGATGAAGCACCGCCCGACGGCTATGGTCTGTGGGGCGAAGTGTTCGACAGCATCTACCACCTGCAACGCCGCGACCAACGGGTACGCGGGCGCCTGCAAGCGGTGATCGACCGCGTTCAGGAGTCCACCGCCGCGCTGAAAGACGCCGTGATCATGCTCGACAGCGACGGCAACCTGGAATGGTGGAACCGCGCCGCCGAAACCCTGCTCGGCCTCAAGACCCCGCAAGACAGCGGCCAACCCGTGACCAACCTGGTCCGCCATCCGCGCTTCAAGGAATACTTCGAGCAGGAAAACTACGCCGAGCCGCTGGAAATCCCTTCGCCGACCAACGACCGCGTGCGCATCCAGATGTACCTCACGCGCTACGGCAACAACGAACACCTGATGCTGGTGCGCGACGTCACGCGCATTCATCAGCTGGAGCAGATGCGCAAGGACTTCATCGCCAATGTCTCCCATGAGCTGCGCACCCCGCTGACGGTGATCTGCGGCTACCTGGAAACCCTGCTCGACAACGTCGAGGAAGTGAACCCGCGCTGGAGCCGTGCCCTGCAACAGATGCAGCAACAGGGCGGGCGCATGCAGACCCTGCTCAACGACTTGCTGTTGCTGGCCAAACTGGAAGCCACCGATTACCCGTCGGACAACCAGCCCGTGCACATCGACACCCTGTTGCAGTCGATCAAGAGCGATGCGCAGCAATTGTCCGGGACGAAGAATCAGAAGATCACCCTGGAGGCCGACGCCAGCATCCTGCTCAAGGGCAGCGAGGCGGAACTGCGCAGCGCGTTTTCCAATCTGGTGTTCAACGCCGTCAAATACACGCCGGCCGAAGGCAATATCCGTATCCGCTGGTGGGGCGACGATCAGGGTGCACACCTGAGCGTGCAGGATTCCGGGATCGGCATCGACAGCAAACACCTGCCGCGCCTGACCGAACGCTTCTACCGCGTCGACTCCAGCCGCAACTCCAACACCGGCGGCACGGGCCTGGGCCTGGCCATCGTCAAACACGTGTTGCTGCGTCACCGCGCACGGATGGAGATCAGCAGCGTGCCCGGCCACGGCAGCACCTTCACCTGCCATTTCGCCCCGGCGCAGATCGCACAGGCACGGGTCATCAGCACCGCTGAGTAATGCCGGACTAGGCAATCGCCAGGTCAGCCGCTACATTGGCTGACTTGCGCCTGCCTTTCAGGCGCGAATCTTTCTCCATTACGAATCACACGGAACCTGCAAAACCCCATCATGGACCCTTCCCCTGGCTTGTCCCTCGCAACGATATTCGCCGATTTCGGCATGATTCTTTTCGCTCTGATCCTGGTTCTGCTCAACGGCTTCTTCGTTGCGGCGGAGTTCGCCATGGTCAAACTGCGCTCGACACGGGTCGAAGCCATCGCTGAACAGCACGGTTGGCGCGGGCACATCCTGCGCACGGTGCACAGCCAGCTCGATGCTTACCTGTCGGCGTGCCAGCTCGGCATCACCCTCGCCTCCCTCGGCCTGGGCTGGGTCGGCGAGCCGGCCTTCGCGCACCTTCTGGAGCCTGTGCTGAGTGCGGTCGGCGTGCAGTCGGCCGAAGTGGTCAAAGGCATTTCGTTCTTTACCGCGTTCTTCATCATTTCCTACCTGCACATCGTGGTCGGCGAGCTGGCCCCCAAATCCTGGGCAATCCGCAAACCCGAGCTGTTGTCGCTGTGGACGGCGGTGCCGCTGTACCTGTTCTACTGGGCCATGTACCCGGCGATCTACCTGCTCAACGCCAGCGCCAACACCATCCTGCGCATTGCCGGCCAGGGCGAACCGGGCCCGCATCACGAGCACCATTACAGCCGTGAAGAACTGAAACTGATCCTGCACTCCAGCCGTGGCCAGGACCCGAGCGACCAGGGCATGCGCGTGCTGGCCTCGGCGGTGGAAATGGGCGAACTGGAAGTGGTCGACTGGGCCAACTCCCGGGAGGATCTGATCACCCTCGAGTTCAACGCGCCGCTGAAAGAAATCCTGGCGATGTTCCGCCGCCACAAGTTCAGCCGCTATCCGGTGTACGACAGCGAGCGCAAGGAATTCGTCGGCCTGCTGCACATCAAGGATCTGCTGCTGGAGCTGGCGGCGCTGGATCACATTCCGGAGTCGTTCAACCTCGCCGAGCTGATCCGGCCGCTGGAGCGGGTATCGCGACACATGCCGCTGTCGCAGTTGCTGGAGCAGTTCCGCAAGGGTGGCTCGCACTTTGCCGTGGTCGAAGAGGCCGACGGTAACATCATCGGCTACCTGACCATGGAGGACGTGCTGGAAGTGCTGGTCGGCGACATCCAGGATGAACACCGCAAGGCCGAACGCGGCATCCTCGCCTACCAGCCGGGCAAATTGCTGGTGCGGGGCGATACGCCGCTGTTCAAGGTCGAGCGCCTGCTGGGCATCGATCTGGACCATATCGAAGCCGAAACCCTCGCCGGGCTGGTTTACGAAACCCTGAAGCGGGTGCCGGAAGAAGAAGAGGTGCTGGAAGTCGAAGGTCTGCGGATCATCATCAAGAAGATGAAGGGCCCGAAGATCATTCTGGCCAAGGTGCTGATGCTCGATTGAGCAGTGTTGCGGGGTAGCTTTTGTGGCGAGGGAGCTTGCTCCCTCGCCACACTTTATCGCTTGCCCAGCGCAAAGTTGGGCAATGCCCCCAGCGGCTGGTTGAACTGATACGGAATCGACACCAGCCCCCCTCCTGTATTGCGCTGCACCACAAAGTGCAGGTGCGGGCCGCTGCTGTTGCCGGTATTGCCGGACAGCGCCAGCGGACTGCCCACCGCTACCCGTTGCCCCTCTCGCACGCTCACCGACCCTTGCTTGAGATGCAGGTACACACCCATCGTGCCGTCGTCGTGCAATATCCGCACGAAGTTGCCGGAAGGATCGGTGCCGCGCCCGTTCTGCGAGTTTTCGGTCTTCACCACCACCCCGGCCCGCGCCGCGATGATCGGTGTGCCCACCGGCATGGCGATGTCCATCGCGTACTTGTTCTTCGGTCCATAGTGGCTGTAATCGCCATTGGCACCCTGACTCAGACGGAACGGCCCGCCACGCCACGGAAACGGATAGCGATAGCTCTGGGCGGCGCCAGCGGGATCGCCGAGGGAATACTGGAACTGCGGCGTATACACCAGCGGCTTGCCAGCGGACACCGCCGTCAGCAACGCCAGCCGCGTATTGCTGCGCGCCGGCAGCACCCGGCGGATCGTCTGCGTCGGTGCGCCGCGTACGTTGTTCAGCCCGGTGAATGCCAGCGCGACCTCCACCGGCGCATACAGATCGTTGCGCACGAACACCACGTCCGTGCCCTTCTGCTTCTTGATGTCGAGATAGACCTGGCGCTCGAGCCGCTCGACCATCCGGTCCTGAAACACGAACACCTGGGAGCCTTTGCTCGGACGGTCGCTGTACGAGACCACTCCGTTGGCATCGGTGGACTTGTAGATCGTCATGGCCACGGTCGAGGTGGAGGCCATGAACAGACCACAGAAAAACAGCAGGCGCAGGGGCATGGGCAAACGTTCTGTCGAGTGAGGCCTGGGAATGAGCCTAGCAGCTGAAGCAGACCAGGCTAGTCGACAGATGTTTCAATTTTGCCAGCGCGGAAGATGATCGTCCCCACGCAGACGGTTCGACGCCTCGACGTGGGAACGATCATGGAAGAAAATTACGCGCCCGGAACGAAGTGCTTCTGCGCCGTGCCGCGGGCGATCAGACGGGAGATGTAGTCGAGCTTCTGTGCGTCCTGGTCGACGAAACGGAAGGTCAGTTGCAGCCATTCGCTGTCCGGCTTCGGCTCGTGGGCGACCACCGCGTGCAGGTAACCGTTCAGACGAGCGATCTCGGCGTTATCGCCCTGCTCCAGGTCCAGCACGGCGCTGTCGAGGATCTGTGGCAGGTTGTCGGTACGCTTCACCACCAACAGCGCTTCCTTGATGCTCAGGGCCTTGATCACACACTGCTGGGTGCCACCTGGCAGGCGCAACTGGCCTTGACCACGACCGCTGGCCGGGGCGGCAGAAGCGGCCGGTGCTTTCACCGGCGGGCTGTTGAGCAGGCCACGTTGCGGAGCGGCAGCCGGCGCCGGCGCAGCAGCGGCAGGCTTGGCAAACGGGTTGGCCGCAGGCGCAGCCGGTGCGGAGCCGACCACTGCAGCCTTGCCACCGGTCAACGCGCTCAGCGAGTCGTTGCCGAACGCCGAGTTCATCTTGGTCGGGGCGCTGTTCATCAGGGCATCGAGCTTGCCGATCTTGTTCAGGGCCTGCTTGACCTTGGTCAGCAGCTGCTCGTTGGTGAACGGTTTGCTGACGTAGCCGGAAACGCCGGCCTGGATCGCCTGTACCACGTTTTCCTTGTCGCCACGGCTGGTGACCATGATGAACGGCATGGTCTTGAGGCTGTCCTGCTCACGGCACCAGGTGAGCAGTTCGAGGCCGGACATTTCCGGCATTTCCCAGTCGCACAGCACCAGGTCGAAGGCTTCCTTGGCCAGCATGGCCTGGGCCTTCTTGCCGTTGATGGCGTCCTCGGTGCGGATCCCCGGGAAGTAATTACGCAGGCACTTTTTCACCAGGTCACGAATGAACGATGCATCGTCCACGACCAACACACTGATCTTGCTCATCCAACACCCCTATTAAAATCCCGGCAAGCATAACGCTGGCTGATGGCACATTGCCAAAACTCTTCAGTCACGCCGGGACTTTTCGTTCGCGGGTGCTGCTTTTCAATTCGATTGCGCATTCTGCAAATGCACAAACAAAAACGCCCGGCCAAAGGGCCGGGCGCTTTTCTCAGGCAATCTTACTTATCGTCAGCATCGCCCGGAACATTAGCGGTTTCGCCGCTTGTTCCTTCAACTTCTTCCTTCATGCGCTTGAGGCCCATATGGCGCACGTCGGTGCCGCGCACCAGGTAGATCACCAGCTCCGAGATGTTGCGGGCGTGGTCGCCGATGCGCTCCAGCGAACGCAGCACCCAGATGATGCTCAAGACCCGCGAGATAGAGCGTGGGTCTTCCATCATGAAGGTCGCCAGCTCACGCAGGGCGGTCTTGTATTCGCGGTCGATGATCTTGTCGTACTGCGCCACCGACAGCGCCAGATCGGCATCGAAACGGGCAAAGGCGTCCAGTGCATCACGCACCATGTTGCGCACCTGGTCGCCGATGTGACGCACTTCGACGTAACCGCGCGGCGCTTCACCTTCTTCGCACAGTTGAATGGCGCGACGGGCGATCTTGGTCGCTTCGTCACCGATGCGCTCAAGGTCGATCACCGATTTGGAGATGCTGATGATCAGACGCAGGTCCGACGCCGCCGGCTGACGGCGGGCCAGAATGCGCAGGCATTCCTCGTCGATGTTGCGTTCCATCTGGTTGATCTGATCGTCGATCTCGCGCACTTGCTGGGCCAGGCCCGAGTCGGCCTCGATCAGCGCGGTGACCGCGTCATTGACCTGCTTCTCGACCAGCCCGCCCATGGCCAGCAGGTGGCTGCGCACTTCTTCCAGTTCGGCGTTGAACTGCGCGGAAATGTGATGGGTAAGGCCTTCTTTACTAATCATGTTGGCGTCCTTGGAGCGTCCGGTAAGGTGCGAGCATCAATTCAGTGAGCGACAACCAGCGTCTGCTAGCCGTAACGACCGGTGATGTAGTCTTCGGTCTGCTTCTTGGCCGGATTGGTGAACAGGGTATCGGTGTCGCCGAATTCCACCAGTTTGCCCATGTACATGAACGCCGTGTAGTCGGACACCCGCGCCGCCTGCTGCATGTTGTGGGTCACGATGACGATGGTGAACTTGGATTTGAGCTCGTAGATCAGCTCTTCGACTTTCAGGGTCGAGATCGGGTCGAGGGCCGAGCACGGTTCGTCGAGCAGCAGCACTTCCGGTTCAACAGCGATGGTACGGGCGATCACCAGACGCTGTTGCTGACCGCCGGACAGGCCAAGGGCCGAGTCATGCAGACGGTCTTTCACTTCGTCCCACAAGGCCGCGCCTTTGAGTGCCCACTCGACGGCTTCGTCGAGGATGCGCTTCTTGTTGATGCCCTGGATGCGCAGGCCGTAGACCACGTTTTCGTAGATGGTCTTGGGGAACGGGTTGGGCTTCTGGAACACCATGCCGACCCGGCGACGCAGCTCGGCCACGTCCTCACCCTTGCGGTAGATGTTGTTGCCGTACAGGTTGATCGCACCTTCGACGCGGCAGCCGTCCACCAGGTCGTTCATGCGGTTGAAGGTCCGCAGCAGTGTGGACTTGCCGCAGCCGGACGGGCCGATGAAGGCGGTCACGCGCTGTTTCGGGATGTTCATGCTGACGTCGTACAGCGCTTGTTTCTCGCCGTAGAACAGGCTCAGGCCCGGCACTTCGATGGCCACGGTTTCCTGCTCGAGGTTCAGGCTCTGCTTGTCGCGGCCCAGGGCAGACATGTTGATGCCGTGGGTATGTGTTTCGTGCTGCATGGGAGATCCCCTGTGCTAACAAATTCGGTTCGGTTGGCTGCCGGGAATCAGGCCGGCAGCCCTTCAATTCTTGTGACGGCGATCAGCTGTCCAGCGCCTTGTACTTCTCGCGCAGGTGGTTACGAATCCACACCGCCGACAGGTTGAGCACGGCAATCACCAGCACCAGCAGCAACGCGGTGGCGTACACCAGCGGTCGTGCGGCTTCGACGTTCGGGCTCTGGAAGCCGACGTCATAGATGTGGAAGCCCAGGTGCATGATCTTCTGGTCCAGGTGCAGGTACGGGTAGTTGCCGTCCACCGGCAGCGACGGCGCCAGTTTCACCACACCCACCAGCATCAGCGGCGCCACTTCACCGGCGGCGCGGGCCACGGCGAGGATCATGCCGGTCATCATGGCCGGACTGGCCATCGGCAGAACGATCTTCCACAGGGTTTCAGCCTTGGTCGCGCCGAGGGCCAGCGAGCCCTCACGCACGGTGCGCGGGATACGCGCCAGACCTTCTTCGGTGGCCACGATCACCACCGGCACCGCCAGCAGCGCCAGGGTCAGCGAAGCCCAGAGCAGGCCTGGCGTACCGAAGGTCGGTGCCGGCAGCGCTTCCGGGAAGAACAGACGGTCCAGCGAGCCGCCCAGCACGTAGACGAAGAAGCCCAGACCGAACACGCCGTAAACAATGGCCGGAACACCCGCCAGGTTGTTCACCGCGATCCGGATCACCCGGGTCAGGGTGTTCTGTTTCGCATACTCACGCAGGTACACCGCCGCCAGCACGCCGAACGGGGTCACGATCATCGCCATGATCAGGGTCATCATCACGGTGCCGAAGATCGCCGGGAATATCCCGCCTTCGGTGTTCGCTTCGCGCGGGTCGTCGGAGAGGAATTCCCAGACCTTGCTGAAGTAGAACCCGACCTTGGTGAAAGTACCCATGGCGTTCGGCTGGTAAGCGTGAACCACTTTGCCCAGGCCGATTTCGACTTCCTTGCCGTTGGCATCGCGAGCCGTCAAAGCGTCGCGGTTGAACTGCGCGTGCAGGTCGGCCAGACGGGCTTCGACGTCCTGATAGCGGGCGTTCAGCTCGGCGCGCTCGGCATCCATGTCCGCTTGCGCGGTGGCGTCGAGCTTGCCTTCCAGTTCCAGTTTGCGGCCATGCAGACGGATGCGCTCGAGACCGGCGTTGATCGCGCCGATGTCGGTCTTTTCCAGGGTTTTCAATTGCGCGGCGAGCTTGCTCACGCGGTCGATCCGCGCCTGCAGCTCGGGCCACGCGGCTTCGCCCTCGGCGATCACCTTGCCGTCCTGTTTGACGTTGACCAGGTAACCGTAGAAGTTGCCCCACTCGCGACGCTCCAGCGCCATCAGTTCCGGCGGATTTTTCTGGTCGGTCAGCCACTCGCCGACGATCCAGGTGAAGTCGTTGCCGTTCAGGTCCCGGTTGCCGACCTTGATCAGCTCACGGGTCATGAATTCCGGGCCCTGGTCAGGCACCGGCAGGCCGGCGCTCTTGAGACGTGCGCGGGGCACTTCTTCCTTCTGCACCACTTCGCCGATGACCAGGTGATTGCCCTGGCCCGGGACGTCGTAGCTGGCGTGGATCAGATCCGCCGGCCAGAAGTGACCCAGACCGCGCACGGCAATCACTGCCAGCAGGCCAATGGTCATGATGACCGCGATGGACACCGCGCCACCGCTGATCCAGACGCCCGGGGCGCCGCTCTTGAACCATCCTTTCAGGGAGTTCTGTTTCACAGACTTCTACCTTTCTTAAAGCGACGAGTATTTCTTGCGCAGACGCTGACGAATCAGTTCCGCGAGGGTGTTCATGATGAAAGTGAACAGCAGCAGTACCAGCGCCGAGAGGAACAGCACGCGGTAGTGGCTGCCGCCGACTTCCGACTCCGGCATTTCCACCGCGACGTTGGCCGCCAGGGTGCGCAGGCCTTCGAACAGGTTCATCTCCATGACCGGGGTGTTGCCGGTGGCCATCAGCACGATCATGGTCTCGCCGACTGCACGGCCCATGCCGATCATCAGTGCCGAGAAGATGCCCGGGCTGGCGGTCAGGATCACTACACGAGTCATGGTCTGCCACGGTGTGGCGCCGAGGGCCAGCGAGCCCAGAGTCAGGCCGCGCGGCACACTGAACACGGCGTCTTCGGCAATCGAGTAGATGTTCGGGATGACCGCGAAGCCCATGGCCAGACCGACCACCAGAGCGTTGCGCTGGTCGTAGGTGATGCCCAGGTCGTGGGAGATCCACAGGCGCATGTCACCGCCGAAGAACCAGTTTTCCATGTACGGGCTCATGTACAGCGACAGCCAGCCCACGAACAGGATCACCGGAATCAGCAGCGCACTTTCCCAGCCATCCGGGATGCGCAGGCGAACCGACTCAGGCAGACGGCTGAAGACGAAACCGGCGACCAGAATGCCGATCGGCAGCAGCATCAGCAGACTGAAAATGCCCGGCAGATGCCCTTCCACATACGGCGCCAGGAACAGGCCCGCGAAGAAGCCGAGGATCACCGTCGGCATCGCTTCCATCAGCTCGATCACCGGCTTGACCTTGCGGCGCATGCCCGGGGCCATGAAGTACGCGGTGTAGATCGCCGCGGCAACGGCCAGCGGCGCCGCCAGCAGCATCGCGTAGAACGCGGCTTTCAGGGTGCCGAAGGTCAGTGGCGACAGGCTCAGTTTCGGTTCGAAATCGGTGTTGGCCGCGGTCGATTGCCAGACGTATTTAGGCTCGTCGTAGTTCTCGTACCAGACCTTGCTCCACAGCGCGCTCCACGACACTTCCGGGTGCGGGTTGTCGAGCAGCAACGGCTGCAACTTGCCGCCCGCCTCGACGATCACACGGTTGGCGCGCGGCGACAGACCGAACAGGCCCTGGCCTTCGACAACCTGATCGACCAGCAAGGTGCGGTGCGCGGTGCTGTGGAACACGCCGAGCTTGCCGCCGGCATCCAGGGCAACGAAGCCTTTGCGGCGCTCTTCGGCAGCGATTTCAACGATAGGCGTCTTGCCCATCTGGAAGGTGCGGATCTGCTTCAGACGCAGCTCGCCATCGGTGTCACGGGCCATGAACCACTGGGCCAGGCCACCGGTGGAGTCGCCGACGATCAGCGAGATGCCGCCCACCAACTGGGTGGATGCAGTGACTTGCGCGTCAGCGTTTTCCAGCAGCTTGTAGCGACCGTTGAGACTCTTGTCGCGCAGGCTGAACACGTCGGCCTGGGCACGACCGTTGACCACATACAGCCATTGCTGGCGCGGGTCGACGAAGATGTTCTTCACCGGCTCGGTCATCTGCGGCAGATCAATGCGCTTCTGCTCGTTGGTGACTTCGCCGGTCATCATGTTTTCTTCGCTGGTCAGCGACAGCACATGCAATTGCGAACCGGTGGAGCCGGCCAGCAGCAGGGTCGAATCGGTGGCATTGAGGCTGACGTGCTCCAGCGCACCGCCGTTCTCGTTGAGCGCAATCGGCGCCTCGCCGTACGGGAACTCGAGTGCCGGGGTGATGGTTTTCTTGCCTTGCGGGTAGCTGACTTTATAGGTGTGACGGAACACCAGTGCCTGGCCGTTGGACAGGCCCACCGCCACCAGCGGATGGCCCGGCTGGTCTTCGCCGATGGAGGTCACACTGGCACCTGCCGGCAACGGCAGATCGACGCGCTTCAATTCAGCGCCACTGTCGACATCGAAGAACAGCGCCTGGCCCTTGTCGGAAACGCGCATGGCCACCTGATTCTGCTCTTCGAGCGAAATCATCAGTGGCTTGCCGGCGTCCTGCATCCAGGCCGGGGTGAGTGCGTCTCTGGCCGTCAGTTCGGCACCCTTGAACAGCGGCGCGACGACGTAGGCGAGAAAGAAGAAGATCAGGGTGATGGCTGCCAGCACCGCCAGACCGCCGACGAGGACGTACCAGCGGGTGAAGCGATCCTTGAGCGCGCGAATGCGGCGCTTGCGTTGCAACTCAGGCGTATTGAAATCAATGCGCTTGGGAGGGTTCGTAGTCATTTTGGAATTGGCCAGATCATTCATGCGCACACCCTAGCGATCCTGTATGACAGAAAGATGACAATGCAGTGACGCACCAAATCCGCCGCCAGCAGGGCACTGGCAGTGGATAAAAGAATTCGCGGAGCGTGGGGGCCGGGCCGCTTGCGGGTCGGGCCCCACACGGGAGTCAGGCGGGGTTCACCCCTGACTCAGTTTGTTACTTTTTTGCGACTTCAGCGCCGCCTTCCTGCAGGCCCAGGTCAGCCAGTGCTTTTGCAGCAACCTTGGCCGGCAGTGGGATGTAGCCGTCTTTCACTACTACTTCCTGACCCTGTTTCGACAGGACCAGTTTCACGAACTCGGCTTCCAGCGGGGCCAGAGGCTTGTTCGGGGCCTTGTTCACGTACACGTACAGGAAGCGGGACAGTGGGTACTTGCCGTTCAGGGCGTTTTCTTCGGTGTCTTCGATGAAATCGGTGCTGCCTTTCTTCGACAGAGCGACGGTTTTCACGCTGGCGGTCTTGTAACCGATACCCGAGTAACCGATGCCGTTCAGCGAGGAGCTGATCGACTGCACGACCGAAGCCGAGCCTGGTTGTTCGTTGACGTTAGGCTTGTAGTCGCCTTTGCACAGGGCTTCTTCCTTGAAGTAGCCGTAGGTGCCGGATACCGAGTTGCGACCGAACAGTTGCACCGGCTTGTTGGCCAGGTCGCCGGTCACGCCCAGGTCGCCCCAGGTTTTCACGTCGGCCTTGGCGCCGCACAGACGGGTGGACGAGAAGATCGCGTCAACCTGTTCCATGGTCAGGTGCTGGATCGGGTTGTCCTTGTGTACGAACACCGCCAGGGCGTCCACGGCAACCGGGATGGCGGTTGGCTTGTAGCCGTATTTCTGCTCGAAGGCTGCCAGTTCGGTGTCCTTCATCTTGCGGCTCATCGGGCCCAGGTTGGAGGTGCCTTCGGTCAGCGCAGGTGGCGCGGTGGCGGAGCCAGCGGCCTGAATCTGGATGTTTACGTTCGGGTATTCTTTTTTATAGTTCTCGGCCCACAAGGTCATGAGGTTGGCCAGGGTATCGGAGCCGACGCTGGACAGGTTGCCCGACACACCGGTGGTCTTGGTGTAGCTCGGGATCGACGGGTCAACAGCGGCGAACGCGTTGGCGGTCGCAACGCCAGCAGCGACAAAAGTCATTGCCGCCATCAAACGCTTCAGTTTCATGCCTTACTCCTAGCAGATAGGGGGTGTTAAGTCGGGGCCAAGTATCAGCAGGCCGTGTGAACACTCTATGGCTGAAATATGACAATTGGATGAAAGGCCAGCATTGAGGTTTTACCGAATGACAGAT
>NZ_LRUN01000015.1 GCF_001679645.1 Pseudomonas bananamidigenes
GAGCCTGCTCGCGAAAGGGCTGGGTCAGGCGCTGAAGATCTTCAGTCTTCTTTTTTCATCAACCCGGCCAGCGCCGCAAACGGGTTATGCGTGGCCTTGGCGATCTTCGGCGTGCTCAGCGAGCCTTCGCCGAAATACTGCTGATCGGTGTAGCGCGAATGCTCGTTGTCGTGGCAGTACAGGCACAGCAATTCCCAGTTGGAGCCGTCCTGCGGGTTGTTGTCGTGGTTGTGGTCGCGGTGATGCACGGTCAGTTCGCTCAGGCGCTTGCCGGAAAACTCGCGGGCGCAGCGGCCGCACACATGCGGGTACATCTTCAGGGCTTTGTCGCGATAGCCCATTTCCTTGTCGCGCTGGTTGTCGGCGAGGATGCGATCCAGCTTCGAAGTGTTGGTCGGGGTGGACGAACTCATGGGTTCACCTTGGTAGAAAGACTAATGACGGATGTGGGGAAGTTTAGCTCAGCCCGAGGCGTGTTCTGCAAGAAAGGAACAGCGCGCAAGTGCGGTTGGGAGTAGTCTGAGGCCAGTCCGGGGCCATTGGAGTCATCGATGAAGTGCAGCATTCTGGCAGCTTTCATGCTGGCCGCTCTTTCGGCAACAGGCGCGCAGGCCCAGCAGGCGTTGCCCGTCAGTCCGACGCCGCAACCGGGTTCGCCCGGCACCGCAACACCGACACCGTATCCGCAGATCAGCCCGGTATCGATTCCCAAGGCCGGTTCCGGCAGTGGCGGGCCGCCGCTGGTGCCGATCGAAATGCCCAGCCCGCCGATCAGGGATCAGCCGGTGCCGGGTATCGACCAGCCCGAAGGCAAACCCAAATCCCCCGGCGGCTAGATCTGTTGCGCCGCCAGTTGGCCGTCGGCCATGCGCAGGCGTCTGGAGAGGGAAACGGCGAGGGCGCGAATGATCTTGGCGGCGATCTTCGGTGCGTCGTTGAGCATTTTTTCCAGCGAGTCCTTGCCGAGGTTGAGCAACTGACAGTTGCTCGCCGCCACACAGGTCGCCGAGCGCCGTTCGCCGTCGAGCACGGCCATCTCACCGAAGGCCCGCCCGCTGCGCAGCGTGGCCATGGTGATGACCTGACCGTCGGCGCCGGTCTTCTGCACGGCCACCTGACCGGTGTGGATGATGCACATGAAGCTGCCGGCATCGCCTTCGCGAAAGATCGCTTCGCCTTCGGCCACGCTGCTGATACTGAAGTAGCCCGAAGCGGCGGCGAAGTCCGCCAGTTGCAATTGGTCGAACAGGCCGCAGTCCATCAGCCAGTCGCGGATTTCGTTGTTCAGTAAGGTCGGTTCTGACATGTCGTCACAGTCTTTTTGTTTTTCACGGGTTTCAGGCACTACACGGATCGTTGTGGGAGCGAGCTTGCTCGCGAATGCGGTGGGTCAGCCAATATCAGTCTCGACTGACCGGACGCCTTCGCGAGCAAGCTCGCTCCCACAATGGGATCTGTGGTGTATCGACCACCGGGGTCTGGAATTAAGACCCAAGTGACCGGCGGAGTTCCTCAGGCGATGCCCAGAACCTTGAAAACAAATGCATATTCGAGGGCTACGTCACGTAATCCCTGATAGCGCCCGCTCATGCCGCCATGGCCGGCGCCCAGTTCGGTCTTCAGCAGCAGCAGGTTGTCGTCGGTCTTGGTTGCGCGCAGCTTCGCGACCCACTTGGCCGCTTCCCAGTACTGCACGCGGCTGTCGTTGTAACCGGCGATCACCAGCGTCGCGGGATAAGCCTGCGCGGTGACGTTTTCGTACGGCGCGTAGGCCTTGATTCGTTCGTAGACCTCAGGCTCTTCAGGGTTGCCCCACTCGTCGTATTCGGTGACGGTCAGCGGCAGGTCCGGATCGAGCATGGTGTTGAGCACATCGACGAACGGCACTTCGGCGATTGCCACGCCGAACAGCTCCGGACGCTGGTTGAGCACCGCACCGATCAGCAGACCGCCGGCGCTGCCGCCGCTGATCGCCAGTTGCGGCGCGGTGGTGATGCCGTTGAGGATCAGGAATTCGGCACAGGCAATGAAGTCGCTGAAGGTGTTCTGCTTGTGCTCCTGCTTGCCGGCGCGATACCAGGCTTCACCCAGTTCACCACCGCCGCGCACGTGGGCAATGGCGAACGCCATGCCGCGATCCAGCAGACTCAGACGGGCGTGGGAAAACCACGGGTCGAGGCTCGAACCATAGGCGCCGTAGCCGTAGAGATACAGCGGCACCGGCTTGCCGAGCATTTCGCGTTTCATCACCAGGCTGATCGGCACCAGCGTGCCGTCCGGCGCGGTGGCCCACAGGCGCTGGCTGACGTAGGCGTCGGCGTCGAACGGGCCGAGCACCGGGGTTTCCTTGAGCACTGCCTGTTCGCCGGTAGCGAGGATCAGTTGCCGAACCTGAGCCGGACGATTCAGCGCTTCATAACGCAGGCGGATGCGATCGCTTTCGAATTCCAGGCTGTTTTGCACGTAGAGGCTGTAGGCCGCGTCCGGCAATTGCACGCGATAAGGCGCCAGACCGTGCGGGCGCACTTCGATGATCGGCAGTCCGCCTTCGCGCAGGCTCAGGGTCAGCGCTTCGGCATTGAGGGTGACGCCATCGAGCATCACGGTATCGTTGTGCGGAATCAGGTTCTGCCAGTCGGCTTCGCTCGGCGGGATACCGGTGTCCGGGGCCTGATACAGGGCAAAGTTGATGCCGTCGCGGTTGGTGCGGATGAACCAGGTCCACTCGCCGTCGAGCTTGCCGTGGTCGACGTCGTATTCGTGATCCTCGATCCGTGGCGCCAGGCAAGTGAACGGCTGGTGCGGCTGATTGGCATCCAGCGCCCAGACTTCGCTGGTGGTCTTGCTGCCCAGCGACAGCAACAGCTGCTGTTCGGAGCTCGCGCGGTAGCAATGCAGGAAGAAGCGCCCGTCCGGCTCGTGGAACACCTCTTCGGCAGCGGTGCCGTCGAGGCGGTAGCGGAACAGTTTGTGCGGACGATGGGTGTCGTCGAGCACGCTGAAGAACAGGGTCAGACTGTCGTTGGCCCAGGTCATGCTGCCGTCGCAGTCCTGGAACTCCAGTTCGCTGACACGCTCGCTGGACAACTCCTTCACGAACAGCGTGTAAATCTCGTCGCCCGAAGCATCGACGCTGTAGGCCAGGCGCTGGTGATCCGGGCTGATGCTGAATGCGCCGAGGGAGAAAAAGCCGCCATTGGCCAGCGCATTCGGGTCGAGCAGCAGTTGTTCGCGGCTTTCGTCAAGGGTCAGGCTGTCGTCGGCCGGACGCGGGCAGCGGTAGTGACGCGGGTATTCGTCACCCGCCGTGGTGCGGGTGTAATACAGATACGGGCCCCACGGCGACGGCAGGGACAGGTCGGTTTCGAGGATCCGGCCCTTGATCTCCTCGAACAGGGTTTCGCGCAGTCCGGCCTGGTCGGCGGTCTGCGCCTGCTGGTAGTCGTTTTCGGCCTTGAGGTAGTCGAGCACCGCGTCGGTGTCGCGTTCCTGCAGCCAGGCATACGGGTCGTGACCGGCATCCTTGCGGGCAATCGGGGCGCTGGTGACGTTGGCGGATACGGGCATGGAGGGCTCTCGAACATGACAAATGAGGACCGCACGGACGGCGGGGAAGCCTGATGTGCGAAAAGTCGTTACTATAAGCGCCTCTTTGCCTGCCTTGCCATGGACACCATGACCGAGAACGACTATCTGATCGCCTGGGGCCTTTACGCCTTTGCTGCCGTTGGCTGCCTGCTGGTGTGGATGCGCATGACCCGCTGGATGTGGCGCTGGCTGCGCGAGCCGCTGCGTGTGCTGGTGGCGGTGTTGCTGTTCAGCCCGACCATCATCGATCCGGTGAAGGAAAAATTCGCCCCGGCCGTCGCCATCACGGCGCTGGATCTGGCGTTCAAGGTCGGCAACAACGCCTGGCGGGCCATTTCCGAATTGCTCATGTACGCGATGATCGCGTTCGGCCTGTACCTGGTTTTCGTGCTGATTCGCTTCCCGATCGAACGCGCTTCCAAGGCGCGCAGGGAACAGGCCGAGGCCGCCCGTGCAGCCGCCCGTGCCGAAGACGAACGCGACGGCGATCAACCGTTCGGCGGCGCCGGCGATGATCGTTACGGCCGGCCACCGCTGCCGGGCAATCCGCAGCGTCGGCGCGTCGAGCCGCGTCTGTAATCACGAGAGTCCGCACATGTGTGAACTATTGGGCATGAGCGCCAACGTGCCGACCGATATCGTGTTCAGCTTCACCGGGCTGATGCAGCGTGGCGGTCGCACCGGTCCGCATCGCGATGGCTGGGGCATTGCCTTCTATGAAGGTCGCGGATTGCGGCTGTTTCAGGACCCGGCGGCCAGCTGCGAGTCGGAAGTGGCCAATCTGGTGCAGCGTTATCCGATCAAGAGCGAAGTGGTGATCGGCCATATCCGTCAGGCCAACGTCGGCAAGGTCTGTCTGTCCAATACCCATCCGTTCGTCCGCGAATTGTGGGGGCGCAATTGGTGCTTCGCGCATAACGGCCAGCTCGCCGATTTCACCCCGATCAAGAGTTTCTACCGCCCGGTCGGCGATACCGACAGCGAAGCGGCATTCTGCGATTTGCTCAACCGCGTACGTGCAGCGTTTCCGGAACCGGTCGATATAGAAGTGCTGCTGCCGGATCTCGTCGCGGCTTGCGCCGAATACCGCAGCAAAGGCGTGTTCAATTGCCTGCTCAGCGACGGCGACTGGCTGTTCTGCTATTGCTCGACCAAACTTGCGCAGATCACCCGGCGCGCACCGTTCGGCCCGGCACGGCTGAAGGACGTCGATGTGATCGTCGATTTCCAGGCCGAAACCACGCCCAACGACGTGGTCACGGTGATTGCCACCGAACCGCTGACCGAAAACGAAACCTGGACCCGCTACGAACCGGGCCAATGGAGCCTGTGGCGACGCGGCGAATGCGTCCGTCAGGGCACGACCGAATAAAGGATCTTTCCTCGATGTTGCTCAGTTATCTACGGCTGGTGTTGTTTGCGGCGGGCCTGTTGATCGGTGTCCAGGTGCCGGGATTCATCAACGATTACGCCAAGCGGGTCGAAGCGCATCTGATCGAGGTGCAGACCGGCCTGCGCGGTTTCCAGGGTACCGCCGCGCAATTTTTCAAGGGAGATATGCAGGCACTGGTCGCCCACTACCGCGCCAGCGAAGACCCGGTGTTTCGCAGCGATGCCGACAGCCTGAGCACCTTGCTCAACCGTCAACTGGCGCTGGACAAGCAGTTCCAGGCGATGCAGGGCCCTTGGTACATCCGCTTCCTGCAAGTGGTGCTGGCCGCCGATCCGGACATCCGCAAGGAAACCTGGAACGGTTACAGCTACCAGATTCTGCTGACGCCTGAAGCAATGATCTGGGGCATGAGCGGCGCGATGCTGCTGTCGTTCGGCCTCGAGTGCCTGTTCCGTCTGATCGACTGGGTGGTGCTGGGCGGCAAGCGTCTGCGCCAGAGCCGGCCGATCGAAGACCGGGATGTGCGCGGGCTGTAGGGGCAGCGCCGTTCCCTGTGGCGAGGGAGCTTGCTCCCGTTGAAGATCGTTCCCACGCTCGGCGTGGGAATGCCTCAACGGACGCTCCGCGTTCGGCTTGCGAGGGACGCGGAGCGTCCCGGGCTGCATTCCCACGCAGAGCGTGGGAACGATCAAGGGGCGAGGACGATGTAGTTCTTGCCCACTTTCTGTGAATACCCCTCCAGCACCTGCTGACAAAACGTCACGATCTCTTCGACCCATTCCACACCGACCCGCCACGACACCACCACTTGCAGATCGGGTGGCCGTTGATCGATGTCGAGCAGGGTCAGTTCGCCCCGCGCCAGTTCTTCGGCCACCAGCACCGGCGGCAATGCGCCGATACCAAAGCCGTCACGCAACAAGCGAGTGATCGCCGATACCGAGTTCACACAGTTCAAGCGTGGCGCCAGCACGCCCTGGGCCTGCATCAGCGCCAGAATGTCCTGATGCGGCCGGGAGTTTTTCGAGTAGGTGATGATCCGTTCCTGCGCCAGATCAGCGAGGTTCGCGTAATCGCGGTTGTAGATCGATTGACTGGCCACGATCCAGCCGATGGGATGGCTGGCCAGTTCCAGGCTGCGCACGCTTTCATGGCGCACCAGATCGGTTTGCAGGATCAGATCGAGAAAGCCTTTTTGCAACTGATCGCAGAGGTTCAGCGAGGTATCGGCCACCAGTTCGATTTCCACCCGTGGGTACAGATCGGTGATCTGCGCCACCAACGGGCTCAGCCAGGTGTGAATCACCGTGTCCATCACCCCGATGCGCACCCGACCGACCTTGCTCGATCGGGTCTCGATGGACTGCTTCAACGCCTGCAGGGTGTCGAGCATCTGCTCGGCATGGTCCAGCACTTTCAGGCCTTCCGGCGTCAGGCTCACACCGCGCGAATCCCGCACAAACAGCTTCACCCCAAGCTCACCCTCAAGCACGGCGATGCGGCTGGAAATCGACGCCTGAGTGGTGAACAACTTGTCGGCGGTCAGGCGGAAACTCTTCAGCCGGGCGACCCAGACGAAGGTCTCGAGAAACTTCAGGTTCATGGCAACAAATTTTTCTTATGTCTTGGGCGGGTTTTTATTCGTTGGACGCGACCGGGTGACGCACCCAAGAATCGACGCATCCGGTTCCCACGATAGGCGTCGTCGGAGCTTCGAACAAGACCAATAAAAGCCTGCGGAGACATGCCATGAGTGCGCCCGACACCCTCGACCTCCCCAAGACCACGGCCCGTCCCGGCCCGTTCGACTGGTATCGCAACATCAATCAGCAGGAGCGCCGCACCTTCTGGAGCTGCAAGATCGGCTATGGTCTGGACGGCATGGACACCCAGATGCTCAGCTTCGTGGTGCCGACCCTGATCGCGATGTGGGGCATCACCACCGGCCAGGCCGGGTTGATTCATACCAGCACGTTGATCGCTTCGGCCATCGGCGGCTGGGTGGCGGGGATTCTCTCCGACCGCATCGGTCGCGTGCGCACGCTGCAACTGACAGTGCTGTGGTTCGCTTTTTTCACCTTCCTTTGCGGTTTTGCCCAGAACTACGAACAACTGCTGATCGCCCGCACCCTGATGGGCTTCGGTTTCGGTGGCGAGTGGACGGCCGGCGCGGTGCTGATCGGTGAAGTGATCCGCGCCAAGGATCGTGGCAAGGCGGTCGGCATGGTGCAATCGGGCTGGGCGCTCGGTTGGGGACTGACGGCGATTCTGTATGCGCTGCTGTTCTCGGTGTTGCCGCCGGAAGACGCGTGGCGCGCACTGTTCATCCTCGGCATCGTGCCGGCGGTGTTCGTGATTTTCGTCCGCCGTCTGGTGAAAGATCCCGAGATCTACCGCGAAGCCAAGGCCAGACAAACCCCGGACAACCCGTCGAAGTTCTACGAGATCTTCGCCCCCGGCATGCTTTTCACCACGTTCCGCGCCTCGCTGCTCACCACGGGTGCCCTCGGCGGTTATTACGCGATTACCTCCTGGCTGCCGACTTTTCTGAAGAACGAGCGTGGCTTGAGCGTACTCGGCACCGGCGGTTATCTGGCGATGGTGATCATCGGCTCCTACGCCGGTTATGTGATCAGCGCCTATTTGACCGACCTGCTGGGGCGCAAGAAGAACTTCATCCTGTTCGCGGTCGGCTCGTTCACCATCGTTCTGCTCTACACCCAATTGCCGGTCAGTAATGGCGTGATGCTGTGGCTGGGGTTTCCGCTGGGCTTCTTCGCCTCGGGGATTTTCAGTGGCATGGGGGCGTTTCTCACCGAGTTGTTTCCGACACGGATTCGCGGTTCGGGGCAGGGTTTCTGCTACAACATCGGCCGGGCGCTGGCAGCGTTGTTCCCGTTACTGATCGGACTGCTCAGCCAGAAAGTACCGCTGAGTGTCGGCATCGGGGCCTTTGCGGCGGTGTCATACGGTGTGGTGATTCTCTCGGCGCTGAGTCTGCCGGAAACCCGGGGCAAGCAACTGGACGCGCAGTAACTGATAACCTGCGACAACTGTCCTACCGCATAAAAAGATAACAGCTACAGGAGTGTTCACCGTGAGCCGCCTGCTATTGAACTGTGACATCGGCGAGAGCTTCGGCAGCTGGACCATGGGTCTGGATGCGGAAGTCATGCCCTTCATCGATTGCGCCAACATTGCCTGCGGGTTTCACGCCGGCGATCCGGGCATCATGCGCAAGACCGTCAGCCTGGCCCTGAGCCATGGCGTGCAGATCGGCGCGCATCCGGCCTATCAGGATCTGGTGGGTTTCGGTCGGCGCTCCATGGCTTACACCGCCCAGGAACTGCAAGACATCCTGCATTACCAAATCGGCGCCCTCGACGGCATTTGCCGCGCCCAGGGTGGCAAGGTCAGCTACGTCAAACCCCATGGCGCCATGTACAACGACATGATGGCCAACCCGGCGCAGTTGCGGGCGGTGATTCAGGCCGTCGCGGCTTACGATCGCAGTTTGCCGCTGATGCTGATGGCGACTCGTGACAACACCGCAGCGCAACAGCTCGGTGACGAATACGGCGTGACCCTGTGGTTCGAAGCCTTCGCCGACCGCGCCTACGACAGCGCGGGCCGACTGGTGTCGCGACAACTGCCGGGGGCGGTGCACCACGACGCCGAAACCATCATTGCACAGGCGCTGACCATCGCCCGTGGCGACAACCTGACCGCCAGCGACGGCAGTGCGCTGCATTTGCAGGCCAACACCTTGTGCGTGCATGGCGACAACGCCGGTTCAGTGGCGGCCGTGCAGCGCATTCGGCAGGCCTTGAGCGAGCAGGGCGCACCATGAATCCGCGGGTGGAAGTGGTGGCGGTGGATTGTCTGATGCTGCGTCTGTTCGATGAAATCGCCGAGGCCAACATGCCGTGGATGCTCGCCGCCAGCGAGCGCTTGCGCGCAGTATTTGGTGAGCATTTGATTGATCTGGTGCCGTCGTACACCACGTTGATGGTGCATTACGACCTGACGGAATTGAATCCGGGTCAGGCACGGGAGTTGATCGCCGAAGCGCTGATCGACCTGACACCGAATGCGCGAACCGGCGGCCAGTGTCATGTGCTGCCGGTATGGTACGACCTGAGTGTCGGTCCGGAACTGAGCCTGCTGTCGCAACGCAGCGGTTTGTCGGTGCAAGAGGTGATCCGCCGCCACAGTGGCCGTGAATATCAGGTATTTGCGCTTGGCTTTGCGCCAGGCTTCGCTTTCATGGGCCTGGTTGAAGAGGTGCTGGCCGCACCGCGCCTGAATACGCCACGCAAAAAAGTCGCCGCCGGCAGCGTCGGCATCGCCGAGCGACAGACGGCCGCGTATCCCGTGGTGTCCCCCGGCGGCTGGAACCTGATCGGGCGCACGCCGGCAAAGCTGTTCGACCGCGAGCGAGAGGGTTACAGCCTGATGCAGCCCGGCGACACCGTGCGCTTTGAAGCGGTGAGCCACGCCGAATTCATTCGGCTCGGCGGTGACGACACGCCTCTGGAGGCCCTGGCATGAGCCGACTGACGATTGAAGCGAGCACGCCGCTGTGCCTGTTGCAGGACGCCGGGCGTTTTGGCGTGCGTCATCTGGGCGTGACCCAGGGCGGTGCGGCGGACTGGCGGTCGATGGCCTGGGCCAACTGGCTGTTGGGCAATGACCTGGATTTGCCGGTGATCGAAATCACCCTCGGCGGGTTTGCGGTGGTGGCGCAGGACGACTGTCTGCTGGCATTGGCTGGCGCCGATCTGGGGGCGCAGATCGACGGCGAAGCATTGGCGCCATGGAGGAGTTTCAAACTGCGCAAAGGGCAGAAACTGCAATTGACTCAGCCACTGCTCGGGGCTCGGGCCTATCTGGCGGCGCCCGGTGGATTCATTGCGCCCGAAGTGCTGGGCAGCCGTGCCACCGTGGTGCGTGAGGAACTCGGCGGTCTCGATGGTTTTGGCTTGCCATTGGCCAAGGGCGCTTCGCTGAGTTATCAGGGCGAAACCCTGTTGGTGCGCGAGCTCCCGGCAGCGCACCGACCGGATCTGCGTCTCGACGCGCCGCTGGATCTGGTGCTTGGCGCACAAATCGGCCAGTTCAGCGGTCAGAGCCTGTTCGATGCATTCAACCGTGCCTGGACGCTGGACAGCCGCGCTGACCGCATGGGCATTCGCCTGTTGGGGACGGCGTTGCAGTATCAGGGCAAACCGATGATTTCCGAGGGCATTCCGCTGGGCGCGGTGCAGGTGCCGCCGGACGGGCAGCCGATCGTGTTGCTCAATGACCGGCAGACCATTGGCGGTTACCCGCGATTGGGAGCGTTGACGCCTTTGGCGCTGGCGCGCCTGGCGCAGTGTCTGCCGGGAGCGAAAATAAGATTGCGCCCGGTGGTGCAGGAGGTTGCGCACCGGGAACATGTCGAATATCTGAAGCGCTTTTAGTTGTGGTGAGGGAGCTTGCTCCCGCTGGGGCGCGAAGCGGCCCCTCTAATCTGAAAAAAGAGTGGGACTGCTACGCAGTCCAGCGGGAGCAAGCTCCCTCGCCACACACTCATTGGATTACTTGGACAGAAACCGCATCCCTTCTTCCAGCCCGCGCAGGGTCAACGGATACATCTGATCCTCGATCAGGTCCCGCACGATGTTGGTCGACGAGGTGTAGCCCCAGGTGTCTTTCGGATACGGGTTGATCCAGATGAGCTTCTTGTACTTCTCCATGAAGCGCTGCATCCACACGTAACCCGGCTCTTCGTTCCAGTGTTCGACGCTGCCGCCGGCCTGGGTGATTTCATAGGGCGCCATCGCGGCATCGCCGATGAAGATCACCTTGTAGTCGGCGCCGTACTTGTGCAGCAGGTCTTGGGTCGATGTGCGCTCGGAGGTGCGACGCATGTTGTTCTTCCACACCGATTCATAGATGAAGTTGTGGAAGTAGAAATACTCAAGATGCTTGAACTCGGTCTTGCAGGCCGAGAAAAGCTCTTCGCAGATCTTCACGTGGGCGTCCATCGAGCCGCCGATGTCGAACAGCAACAACAGTTTCACCGTGTTGCGCCGCTCCGGGCGCATCTGGATGTTCAGCAGGCCGGCGTCCTTGGCGGTGTGGTCGATGGTGCCGTCGATGTCCAGCTCTTCTGCCGCGCCCTGGCGCGCGAATTTACGCAGGCGGCGCAGGGCGACCTTGATGTTGCGGGTGCCCAGTTCCACGGAGTCGTCGAGGTTCTTGTACTCGCGCTGATCCCAGACTTTCACCGCTTTGCCCTGGCGCTTGCCGGCATCGCCGACCCGGATGCCTTCCGGGTTGAAACCACCGGAGCCGAACGGGCTGGTGCCGCCCGTGCCGATCCATTTGTTGCCGCCGGCGTGGCGTTCCTTTTGTTCTTCCAGACGTTTCTTGAACTCTTCGATCAACTTGTCCAGACCGCCGAGGGACTGGATCTGCGCGCGCTCCTCGTCGGTCAGCGAGCGCTCGAACTCCTTGCGCAACCAGTCTTCGGGGATCAGCGCCTGCAAATGATCGTCGAGTTTTTCCAGGCCGTTGAAGTAGGCGCCGAACGCGCGGTCGAACTTGTCGAAATGCCGTTCGTCCTTCACCAGAATCGCCCGGGACAGGTAGTAGAACTCGTCCATGTCGGCGAAGGTCACGCGCTGTTTCAGCGCGTTGATCAGGTCGAGCAGCTCGCGCACCGAGACCGGTACCTTGGCTGCACGCATTTCATTGAACAGGTTGAGCAACATGGCGTCAGCCTCTTAACGGGTGCCGCGACGGCTCATGAACGCCAGGCGCTCAAGCAGTTGCACGTCCTGTTCGTTCTTCACCAGCGCACCGGCCAGCGGCGGGATCGCCTTGGTCGGGTCGCGTTCGCGCAGCACCGCTTCACCGATGTTGTCGGCCATCAGCAGTTTCAGCCAGTCCACCAGTTCCGAGGTCGAAGGCTTTTTCTTCAGGCCCGGCACCTTGCGCACGTCGAAGAACACGTCCAGCGCTTCGCTGACCAGATCTTTCTTGATGTCCGGGTAGTGCACGTCGACGATTTTCTGCAGGGTGCTGCGGTCAGGGAAGGCGATGTAGTGGAAGAAGCAGCGACGCAGGAAGGCGTCCGGCAGCTCTTTCTCGTTGTTGGAGGTAATGATGATGATCGGACGCTGTTTTGCCTTGATGGTCTCGTCGATTTCGTAGACGTAGAACTCCATCTTGTCGAGTTCTTGCAGCAGGTCGTTGGGGAATTCGATGTCGGCCTTGTCGATTTCGTCGATCAGCAGAATCACGCGCTCTTCGGACTCGAATGCCTCCCAGAGCTTGCCCTTCTTCAGGTAGTTGCGCACGTCGTGGACTTTTTCATTGCCCAGTTGCGAGTCGCGCAGACGGCTGACCGCATCGTACTCGTACAGGCCCTGATGGGCCTTGGTGGTGGACTTGATGTGCCAGGTGATCAGCCGGGCGCCGAACGATTCGGCCAGTTGCTCGGCGAGCATGGTCTTGCCGGTGCCCGGTTCGCCCTTGACCAGCAGCGGCCGCTCCAGGGTGATGGCGGCGTTGACCGCCAGCTTCAGGTCATCGGTGGCGACGTAGGCCTGGGTGCCTTCGAACTTCATCTGCTAATCCTCGAACGGTAACGCCGACCTGAACGGGCAGGGCGGAAGCGAAAAATCGGATGCCCGACTATAACGCGCAGCCCGGCCGACTGTGAACGCAGACGGCTTATTCAGTCTCTGAATGGGGCGTCACATGTTGACTCAGTTTTGGCACGGGGCCAGTATTCAGGTATCGCCGATTTGGCGATAGCCTCCGAGCATGTCTACCAAATACCGATTTCGCGAAAAATACCGCATTCAGTTGCGCGAGAAGGATCACCCGCCACCCCATGTTCGCCTGACCGGTGGCGGAATGGATGTGATGCTGAACCTGGAAACCGTTGAAGTCATGATGGGCAAGGCACCGCCGCTGATCGTCAAGGAAGCGTTGGCGTGGGTTTCGGCCCATCAGACGCAATTGCTGGAGGACTGGAAACGATGTTACCCATGAAGCGGCCACGGTTGGCTGCTGTGCAGGCAATGGCTGATGCTCGCCTGTCACTGACCTTTATTGACGGCCAACAGCTGAACCTGGACTTGAGCCGCGATCTGCAAACCTATCCGGGGCTCGCTCCGCTATTGGATAGTGAAGTGTTCGCAACCGCTGACTTGGGCGACGATGGCTGGAGCGTGGAGTGGCTGGAGCCGGATATCCAGATTGGCGCCGATACCTTGTACAGGGATGCGCTGGCGCAAAATGCACCGGATGAAAACACTCGAATCTTTATGGACTGGCGCGCTCGCACAGGGTTACCGCTGAATCAGGCAGCCGAAGCGTTGGGTGTCAGTGCCCGCAGCATCAGTCGCTACAGCAATGGGCGGGAAGCCGTGCCGCGGTCATTGGCCCTGGCCTGCCTGGGTTGGGATTCATTGCAGGAGAATCCTGCGCTGATCGCAGCAGAGGATACTGGACGCTACATCGTCAACCGTAAAACTTAGCCCGCATCCGGCTTAGGACGCTCATACCGGGCATTGAAAGCCTGGATGAATCCATTGCGCAGAATCTGCAAAAACGCTTCGAACGCGCTGATATCCTGCTGATGAACGCTGCCGCTGAGTTCGACCCGGGTCGCAAACTGATTTTTCGCCTGGTTTTTCAGCACGGTTTCAGTACCGCCTACCAGCGCCTCCCAGACCGAGCGGAAGATGCTTTTGTTCTTGTTTTCCACATCCTGCTGCCAATTGAACACTTCAACATCCCGCAGCAGGGGTTTGATGTAGCCCGTGAGCTGGGCTTTTTTGGCCTGCGCCTCGATGACCACGTCGCCGTGGCCCGCATTGAAGTCGAATTTGCCGTAGGCCGAGGCAAAATCGTTCATGCGCTTGAGTTCGAGATCGCGGGCCCGCAGGCGAAATTCGAAGTCTTCGAAGTCGCTCAGCGGATCGAAGGTGGCGGAGGTCTCCAGCGGTGCCTGGCCGAGCAGCAGGGCCTTGCCTTCGAAGCGGGCATCGCGTTTGCCCTTGGTGTCGACCACGTTGGTCAGGTTGTAAATGCTGGCCTCGACATTCGTGGCGTTCATGTTCACTGGTGGTTTGGAGTTGAAGTTGCGAAAACTGATGCGGCCATCGTGGATCTGCACTTCGTCGAGGGTGATCGGCAACAGCTTGCTCAACTGCGCGCGCCAGTCGGTGCCTTTACCGGTCTGGGAGTTCTGTTTGTTGGCGCCGCCATCGACGAAGTTGATCTCTGGTTTGAAGAACTTCACTTGGGCTACCACCGCATGGTCGTACCACAATGAATGCCAACTGACGGACAAGTCGATCAACGGCGCGTTGACGAACGGCACCGGTACCTTGCCGTCGACCTTGACGATCTTCAGGCCGTTGATCTTGTACGCACCACGCCACAGGGCCAGGTCGACGTCGGTGATCTGGCCGCGGTAGTCGCCCATGTTGGCCAGCTTGTCGTTCAGATAGTCGCGCACGAGGTAGGGCAGGGCGATGTGCAGAGCGACCAACAGGACAACGACAGTGGTGAGGATCCACAACGGCCAACGGTAGCGACGCTTCATGGTGGCATTTTCCTTGCGATGTAAAGCGATTGACTGTCGGCGGTTGCAGACGTTCGACCCGACTGGACTGCCAGGAGCAACAGGCTTACCTTGGAAGGCTGAATTTCACGCTGTACAAGGACCCAGCCATGAGCCGCATTTTTGCTGACAACGCCCATTCCATCGGTAATACGCCGCTGGTGCAGATCAATCGCATTGCGCCCCGTGGCGTGACCATTCTGGCCAAGATCGAAGGTCGCAACCCGGGCTATTCGGTCAAGTGCCGGATCGGCGCGAACATGATCTGGGACGCCGAAGGCAGCGGCAAACTCAAACCGGGCATGACCATCGTCGAGCCGACCTCCGGCAACACCGGCATCGGCCTGGCGTTCGTCGCCGCCGCTCGCGGTTACAAACTGATGTTGACCATGCCGGCCTCGATGAGCATCGAGCGGCGCAAGGTGCTCAAGGCGCTAGGGGCCGAACTGGTGCTGACCGAGCCCGCCAAGGGCATGAAGGGGGCGATCGAAAAGGCTGCCGAGATCGTGGCCGGCGACCCGGACAAATACTTCATGCCGGCCCAGTTCGATAACCCGGCCAACCCGGCCATTCATGAAAAAACCACCGGCCCGGAAATCTGGAACGACACCGATGGTGCCATCGACGTGCTGGTGGCGGGCGTCGGCACTGGCGGAACCATCACCGGTGTATCGCGGTATATCAAGAATACGGCGGGCAAACCGATTATCTCGGTGGCAGTGGAACCCGTGTCCTCGCCGGTGATCAGCCAGGCCCTGGCCGGCGAAGAAATCAAACCGAGCCCGCACAAGATTCAGGGGATCGGCGCCGGTTTCGTGCCAAAGAACCTTGACCTGTCGATGGTGGACCGGGTCGAGCGCGTCACCGACGAAGAGTCCAAGGTCATGGCGCTGCGTCTGATGCAGGAAGAGGGCATTCTGTGTGGCATTTCCTGCGGCGCGGCAATGGCGGTTGCGGTGCGCCTGGCGGAAACCCCGGAAATGCAGGGCAAGACCATTGTGGTGGTGCTGCCGGACTCGGGTGAACGTTACCTGTCGAGCATGCTGTTCAGCGACCTCTTCACCGATCAGGAGAACCAGCAGTAAGCGTGGCGTTGATTCAGGTCAGCCAGGATTCAGGCTTGTTATGTTAATTAGTGCTTTGTTGCGCAATTCTTAACACTGAATCTTGGGTCGGGCGGGTTTTTCCCGGCGCCGGTAGTGTTTATCATGGCCGGCCGCCATGCCGGGTGAGTGACATGGCGTGGCGTTGTCTTTTTTCAAGGAGTCGTTGATGACCTTTTCGTTGGCCGCCAAGGTATCGGTGTTGCTGCTGTTCGTGAGCAGCATCCTCTACGTGCATTTGCGCGGCAAGGCGCGTTTGCCGGTGCTGCGCCAGTTCGTCAACCACTCGGCGCTGTTCGCTCCGTACAATGCGTTGATGTACCTGTTTTCCGGCGTGCCGTCCAAACCGTATCTGGATCGGAGCAAATTTCCGGAACTGGACGTGCTGCGCGACAACTGGGAAACCATCCGCGACGAAGCCATGCACCTGTTCGACGAGGGCTACATTCGCGCCGCCGAAAAGAACAACGATGCCGGTTTCGGCTCGTTCTTCAAGAAAGGCTGGAAGCGTTTCTACCTCAAGTGGTACGACAAACCGCTGCCATCGGCCGAGACCCTGTGTCCGAAAACCGTGGCGCTGGTCAGTGCCATCCCCAACGTCAAAGGCGCGATGTTCGCGCTGTTGCCGGGCGGCAGCCATTTGAACCCGCACCGCGATCCGTTCGCCGGTTCCCTGCGCTACCACCTGGGGTTGTCGACCCCCAACTCCGACGATTGCCGGATCTTCGTCGACGGTCAGGTCTACGCCTGGCGCGACGGCGAAGACGTGATGTTCGACGAGACCTACGTGCATTGGGTCAAGAACGAAACCGAGCAGACCCGCGTCATCCTGTTCTGCGACGTCGAGCGTCCGTTGAGCAACCGCCTCATGACCCGCATCAACCGCTCCATCAGCGCCTGGCTGGGTCGTGCGACCGCACCGCAAAACCTCGACGACGAACGCGTCGGCGGGATCAACCAGGCCTATGCCTGGAGCAAGAACTTCAGTGACAAGTTCAGCGGCGTGGTCAAACAGTGGAAGCGCCGCAATCCAAAGGCCTACCGTGTGATGCGGCCGGTGCTGGCGGTGGTGGTGTTGACGTTGCTGGGGTATTGGCTGTTTGGGTGAGGCTGGATTCAAGCAATAAAAAACCGCTCACAAGGAGCGGTTTTTTATTGCCTGCGAGTCAGCGCCGTCCAGCGAGAACGTCGGGTTCGCCTTCGATACCTGTAGTCAGTAGCTGAAGAAAACGCTGCTGATTGGTTGATAGCTCAGAGGAAGCAAGCCTTTCATCCGTTTTGATTGATCGTTTCTTGGTAGGGGATTTTTTCACGGATCTGCGCATGAGCCCGCCCTCGTTGATCATTACTTGAACAGTTTTCACGATACTTTACTCTCCACTGCAAGGACAAGGCGGCCTTCCAAATCAAATTTGAAGCCGAGTTTCGTATAAACAGGCATTGCTTCTTGTAGTGGCTCCTGGACTTCAATCCACTTACTGCCGATTATTTGCGCAAACTCATCAATGGCCATCATCGCGAGAACCGAAATACGCTTTTTAAGTGGGTGAAGCGCTCCGGGTTGTCCCTCCAGTCGCACGATTCGAATTCTCTGGCGGCTTTTATTTGGGTTGGCGAAACACAGTCCGCACAGCTGTTCTTCAAACCAGATCGCGATATCCAGAGATAAGGGTTCTCGTGACTTCCATACGGCAATCTCTCGCCAGCAAAAGTGTGGATTCTCCCAAAGCTCAAAGGCGATCAATGCTATGGCATCTATGGGTTCGAAGCGGATCTTCGAAAAATCTGCTCCGTCATGAAACTGCATTCTGTGAATCGCGATACCTGCCTGCTTTCTGGCCTTTGACCGATACAACTGATACCGCAAATACGTCCTTTCTCTTGGCATATGATTTCGAGCATTCCATGTCTCCCCATCAGTGGGTGTAGCCGTTGCTCAACAGCCTATTCAGTTCTCGCTCATCCGTCGCTGGCGGCCCTTTGCCCAAGTCATTGCAATCCATGTCGCAGGCTGGTTATAGTCGGCGCTCGTGAGTCCCACGACTCACCTTTCAATCCCTCGAAAAAGATCAGCCCAATGCCTGCATCCCTCATCAACGCGGTAGTCGATTCAGCGGTCAACGCTGGCGTCGTGCCGTGCGGGAATCAGCAGCCTGTGCAGATCAGTCATTACCCTCCACCTGTCAGCAGCACGCCGGTGTGCGCAGTCGTATCACCGCCGGGCGTGGGTGTTTCGCGCTGATCAGCGTTTTCTGCTGACCCCTGCGCCCGCCTGAAAAAACCTACTGAATTTCAGCTTCGGCTGAGTTGGCTATTTGCCTGACTACAGGTGGTATTCATGTTTGTCCTTTCGAAAAAATCCGCGCTCGCGGCGGCGTCCACGAGCCTGTTCGTCCTGCTGTGGAGCAGCGGGGCGATCTTCTCCAAGTGGGGGCTGGCCCACGCTTCGCCCTTTGCCTTTCTGCTGATCCGATTTGTGATCGCCCTGTGCGGGCTGGTGTTGCTGGTGCCGTTGCTCAGGCTGAAGCTGCCCAGGGGGGGCAGGCCGATGCTGTATGCGATGGCTACCGGGGTGGTGCTGTTGGGGGCGTATCAGATTTTCTATCTGTTGGCGCTGGACTTGAAAGTCACCCCCGGCGTGATGGCGACCATCATGGGCGTACAACCGATCCTCACGGTGGTGATCATGGAGCGCCAGCGCTCGGCGAGCCGGATCTTCGGTCTGGCGCTGGGGCTGGCCGGTCTGATCATGGTGGTTTACCAGGGCATCGGCCTGGCCGGAATGTCCCTGTCGGGCATGCTGTTCGGGCTGTTGGCGCTGGCCAGCATGACGTTCGGCTCGATCATGCAGAAACGCATTACCGACAACCCCCTCGGCACGCTGCCGGTGCAATACCTGGCGGGGCTGTTGCTGTGCGGGATCTTCGTGCCGTTCCAGCCTTTCCACTTCGAGCACAGCGCCGGTTTCATCGTGCCGGTATTGTGGATGGGACTGGTGGTTTCGGTGCTGGCGACCTTGCTGCTGTATCGACTGATCGCCCGGGGCAATCTGGTGAATGTCACCAGCCTGTTCTACCTGGTACCGGCGGTGACGGCAGTGATGGACTATCTGATCTTCGGCAATCGGCTGGCCGCGCTCAGCGTGCTGGGGATGCTGTTGATCATTGTCGGTCTGGTGTTCGTGTTCCGTAAATCGGCGTAACAGCCGCGCATGAAAAAGGCCCGGGAGGAAACTCCCGGGCCTTTGTGTATCTGGCGATCAGCGAGCGGTGATCTCTGCCGGCTTCACCGCCGTCGGTTTCAACACCAGCCACAACGCTATCGCGATCAATACTCCGCCATACAGATGAGCCATCGACAGCGGTTCGTCGAGAAACAATGCGCCCCACAGTACGCCGAACGGCGGAATCATGAAGGTCACGGTCATCGATTTCACCGGCCCGATGGAACTCAGCAGGCGGAAGTAAATGATGTAGGCGAACGCGGTGCAGCCCAGGCCAAGGCCCAGCAGTGACAGCCAGACAGGCCAGCCGCCCCAGCTCACCGGTGGTTGAGTGAAGACGCTGTAACCGAACAGTGGCAGCAGGAACAGCGTGGCACCGAGCATGCTGCCCAGCGCCGAGAGACGGCTGTCGAGCCCGCCAGCCTGATCCAGCCAGCGCCGGGCGAGGAACCCGGCAAACCCGTAGCAGGTCGTTGCGAGCAGACAGGCCAAGGCGCCCATCAGCAGCGGCAGATCGAACGCCACGGGGCCGGCGCGGGTCAGTACGCCCACGCCAAGCAGACCCAGGAAAACCCCGGCCAGTTTGGCCACCGTGAGTTTTTCACTGAAGAACAGCCCGCCGATCAACACGCCCATCAAAGGCGTGGTGGCGTTGAAGATTGCCGAATAACCGGCCGGCAGCACTTGAGCCGCGACGGAATACATCGTTGCCGGCAGCCCTGAGTTGATCACCCCCAGCAACATCACGGTCTTGAGTTTGCCTTTGAAATCCCAGCTGATACGCATCAGACCGAGGATCACCAGCAAACCGGCAGCCGCGATCGAAACCCGGAAAAAGCCGGTCGGAACGGTGCCGATCGCAGGAGCGATGATGCGCATGAACAGGAAGCTCGCCCCCCAGATCGCGGCCAGCGACAACATGCGGAAAATATCGACAGGGCTCACGGGCAACTCCTTCCATTTCGGGGACGAGAGTGTTGCCGAGCGCCCTGACGATGGCAACCGCTGATCGGGCATTTAATTTCTTCGTCAGAGCACGAAGCGCGTCACCAGCCCGTTGAGGTCGACCGCCAGGCGCGACAGTTCCTGACTGGCGGCTGACGTCTGGGTGGCGCCGGCGGCGGTCTGGGTCGACAAGTCGCGGATGGTCACCAGGTTTTCATCGACTTCCCGGGCCACCAGGGCCTGCTGTTCGGCGGCGCTGGCGATTACCAGGTTGCGCTGGTTGATCTGCGAGATCGACGCGGTGATTTTCTCCAGTGCCTGACCGGCGCTGTTGGCCCGGCGCAGGGTCTGGGTGGCCTGCTCGGCGCTGCTTTGCAAGGCGCCGACCGTGGCACCGGTGCCCTGCTGGATGCTGCTGATCATCAGCTCGATTTCCTCGGTGGAGTTCTGCGTGCGCTGAGCCAGCGAGCGGACTTCATCGGCCACGACTGCAAAGCCGCGTCCCGCTTCGCCGGCACGCGCCGCTTCGATGGCGGCATTGAGCGCCAGCAGGTTGGTCTGGCCGGCGATGCCGCGAATCACTTCCAGCACTTTGCTGATGTCCTGGGCCTGAGTCGCCAGGCCTTCGGCCTGTTCTGATGCACCGAGCACCGCGCTGACCAGTTCCTGAATCGAACTGATGGTCTCACTGACCTGCACATGCCCGTGCTTGCTGTCCTCGTTCGAGGCCTCGGACGCTTCGGCGCTGGACACCGCGTTGGCCGCGACCTCGTCCACCGCCGTGCTCATCTCGGTGACGGCCGTGGCCGCCTGTTCGATCTGGTCGTTCTGCTGTTGCAGGCCGCGAGTGCTCTGTTCCATCACCGAACTCATTTCCTCGGCGGCGGAGGCCAGCTGTTGCGCCGACTCGCTGATGCCGCGAATGGTCGAACGCAGATTGCCCTGCATCTCGGCCAGGGCCTTGAGCAGTTGCGCCGCTTCATCCCGCCCCGCGCTGTCGATAGGAGCGCTGAGATCACCGGAGGCAATCCGCCTGGCCACGCTCAATGCCTGATTGATCGGCGCGGTAATGCTGCGGGTCAGGAGCCACGCCAGCAGCAAGGTCGCAACCAGGGCGATGACGATGATCGTCGCGACGATCCACAGCGACTGTTGATAGGTTGCCGCCGCCGCTTTGGCAGCGGCATCGGCGCCTTGCTGATTGAGGGTGATCATTTGTTCCAGGGTCTTGTCGAGCACGTTGCCCTGGGGGGCCAGGTCCGTGGTCAGTCGTGCATAGGCCTGATCGCTTTGCCCGGCGTCGATCTGTTTGATGATCTGGTCAAGGATGCTCAGGTACCTGGCCGTGTCTGTGCCCAGAGTTTCCAGCATCGTCCGCTCCTGATCATTGGCGATCAGGGTTTTGTGATCGTCGAGGCGCTTCAGCAATTCCTGGCGCTGTGCCGTCAGCAGGCCTTTGCTGCGCTCGCGCACGGCAGCCTGGGTACTCGTGATCAGGCGCAGGGCTTCGAGGCGGATGCTGGCGATGTTTGCCGCCGCGTCGTGAATGCTTTCGATGCTGGGCATCCATGACTCTTCGATGACTGCCGCGCTTTCACGCAGGGCTTTCATCTGGCCCAGGCCGAACAGGCCGACCACCATCAGCAGACCGGCCAGAACGGCAAAACTCAAACTGGCGCGCAAACCTGTGCGCAGATTCCGGATAGACATCAATGTGCTCCTTGGACGTTGAGAAAGAAGGCGCCCTCGTGAGCCGAGGATCTTGTTGTGAGGCGGGTGATGGCGGGTTGTATATCAAAGTGCCATCATCTTGGTAAGGTCACGACGCGATCAAGGTCACGGGCAGTGGGCAGGAATGCCCAAACCGGGCAAAGCCGCGAGATAGAGATGTCGTTGCTTGATTGGATCCGAAACCCGCAGGATCAGTGGGCTGGCGCCGAACGATGGGAAGGGCTGATGGGCGTGTTTGCTGACCGAACAGTCGAATAAAAAAACTTTGATAAAAACTGTGTCTCTGTACAACACGGTCGCGGAAATGGCAGAAATTACGCTTCTCCTGCCACCGGTTCCGTGGCTAAGCTCAGGCCTTCGAGCACAGATTCTTCAATTCCCGCAGAGGTCTCATCCATGCCGCAGCAATGGCCAGCCACCGACATCGCCCGCATGATCCTCGATGGCTTTGACGATTACCGCGAGCATTTCCGGCGGATCACAGACGGTGCCCGGGAACGCTTCGAGCAGGCGCGCTGGCAGGAAATACAAACGGCGTCGGCGGCGCGGATCAACCTCTACGAAGAAAAGGTCGGTGAAACCGTCGCCCGCCTGCGCGAGTATTTCGAGGCGGACACGCTGATGGAGGTCAGTTGCTGGCCACTGGTCAAAAGCGCCTACATCAGCATCATCGATCTGCGTTTCGACGATGAGCTGTCCGAGACCTGGTACAACTCGATTTTCTGCGGCCTGTTCAGCCACGACCTGATCAGCGACGGCTGCATGTTCATCCACACCACCCGGCCGAGCCTGCGTCGTGCCCGGGCTGCGCAGACCCGCACCTACAAGCCCCATGGGCAACTGTCGGGCATGCTCGCGAGCATCTTTGCCGATTACCGTTTCAGCGAGGATTACGCCGATCTGCCCCGGGATCTGCAGCGTCTTGAAGCGCAACTGCGCGAGAACCTGCCGGACTGGGTGTGCAAGGACCCGGAACTGAGCGTCGAGCTGTTTTCCTCGGTGCTGTACCGCAACAAGGGCGCCTATCTGGTCGGACGGATCTACACCAACGACGACCAGTGGCCACTGGTGATTCCGCTGCTGCACCGCGAGGGGCGAGGGATTCAGATCGACGCGCTGATCACCGACGAAGCCGACGTGTCGATCATCTTCTCGTTCACCCGTTCGTACTTCATGGTGGATGTGCCGGTGCCGGCGGAGTTCATCGGTTTCCTCAAACGCATCCTGCCGGGCAAGCACATCGCCGAGCTGTACACTTCGATCGGTTTCTACAAACACGGTAAATCCGAGTTCTATCGCGCCCTGATCAACCATCTGGCCAATACCGACGACCAGTTCATCATGGCCCCGGGCGTGCGCGGCATGGTCATGAGCGTGTTCACGCTGCCGGGCTTCAACACCGTGTTCAAGATCATCAAGGATCGTTTCTCGCCGTCGAAAAACGTCGACCGCGCCACGGTGATCGAGAAATACCGGCTGGTTAAAAGCGTCGACCGGGTCGGGCGCATGGCCGATACCCAGGAGTTCGCCGATTTCCGTTTTCCGCTGAGCAAGTTCGATCCGGCGTGTCTGGCCGAGCTGCTGGAAGTCGCGCCTTCCACGGTGTCGCTGGAAGGCGAAACCGTGCTGATTCGCCACTGCTGGACCGAGCGCCGCATGACGCCGCTGAACCTTTATCTGGACAACGCCAACGACGCTCAGGTGCGCGAAGCGCTGGAGGACTACGGGCTGGCGATCAAGCAACTGGCGGCGGCCAACATCTTCCCCGGCGACATGCTGCTGAAGAACTTCGGTGTCACCCGCCATGGCCGGGTGGTGTTCTACGACTACGACGAGATCTGCTTCCTCACCGAAGCCAACTTCCGCCACATCCCGCCACCGCGCACGCCGGAGGACGAAATGGCCTCCGAACCGTGGTATTCCATCGGGCCGCTGGACGTGTTCCCCGAGGAGTTTCCGCCGTTTCTGTTCGCCGATACGACGCAACGCAAACTGTTCGACCAGATGCATGGCGAGCTGTACGACGCCGATTACTGGAAGGGCTTGCAGGAGGCGATCCGGGCGGGGAAAGTCATCGATGTCTTCCCGTATCGGCGCAAGGGCCTGGATAACGAATAACACTGCGAGCGAACACTCTGTGGCGAGGGAGCTTGCTCCCGCAGGGCTGCAAAGCAGCCTTGGAACCACCTGTCAGTCCGGGCAGCGATTGCTGCGCAATCGAGCGGGAGCAAGCTCCCTCGCCACAGTAGAAGCCAAATCTGCCACAATCGCGTCCTTGCGCCACTAGACGACCGAATTGCGTACCCGATGACCGACGAATCGCCCTCCATCGACAAACTGCTGAAAAACCTCGATCACGCCATGCTCGCCGACCGCCATCGGCTGCGGCGGCAGTTGCTTGAACTGCGCAAGAAACCCGACGAGGCCAAACTGGCTCAATGGGTGGCTCGCATGCAGGCGTCCTGCGATCAGGTGCTGGCGCGCAAGGCCAGCCTGCCGGTGATCCGTTACGACGACAGCCTGCCGATCGCGGCCAAGCGTGACGAAATCAAGAAAGCCCTGGAAAAACACCAGGTGCTGATCATCGCCGGCGAAACCGGCTCGGGCAAAACCACCCAACTGCCGAAAATCTGCCTGGAAATCGGTCGTGGCCAGCGTGGCCTGATCGGCCACACCCAGCCGCGGCGGATTGCGGCGCGCAGTGTGGCCAGCCGGGTTGCCGAAGAGCTCGGCACGCCGCTGGGCACGCTGGTTGGTTATCAGGTGCGCTTCGAAGATCAGAGCGATGCCAACACCCTGATCAAACTGATGACCGACGGCATCCTGCTGGCGGAGACCCAGAACGACCGCTACCTCGAACGCTACGACACGATCATCGTCGACGAAGCCCACGAACGCAGCCTCAACATCGACTTCCTGCTCGGTTACCTGAAAACCCTGCTGCCGCGTCGCCCGGACCTGAAAGTCATCATCACCTCGGCAACCATCGATCTGGAGCGTTTCTCGAAACATTTCGACGATGCGCCGATTGTCGAGGTGTCCGGCCGAACCTTCCCGGTGGAAACCTGGTATCGCCCGCTGACCCTGGAGCAGGATGAAGAGGGCAACCGCGTCGAGGACGACCTGACCGTCGATCAGGCCATCCTCGCCACCCTCGATGAAATCGCCGCGTATGAACGCAGCGAACGCCGCAGCCCTGGCGACGTACTGGTGTTTCTGCCGGGGGAACGCGAAATTCGTGACGCCGCCGACATGCTGCGCAAGGCCCAGCTCAAGCACACTGAAATCCTGCCGTTGTACGCACGACTGACGCCGGCCGAGCAGCAGCGGATTTTCCAGTCCCATCCGGGGCGTCGTGTAGTGCTGGCGACCAACGTTGGCGAAACCTCGCTGACTGTGCCCGGCATCCGTTACGTGATCGACAGCGGCACGGCGCGCATCAGCCGCTACAGCTATCGGGCCAAGGTCCAGCGCCTGCCGATCGAAGCGATTTCCCAGGCCAGCGCCAACCAGCGTAAAGGCCGCTGTGGCCGGGTCGAGCCGGGCATCTGCGTGCGCTTGTACAGCGAAGAGGATTTTCTCGGTCGCCCGGAATTTACCGATCCGGAAATCCTGCGTACCAACCTCGCCGCCGTGATCCTGCAGATGCTGCATCTGCGCCTCGGCGAAATCACCGCGTTCCCGTTCATCGAACCGCCGGACGGCAAGGCGATCAGTGACGGTTTCAACCTGCTGCAAGAACTCTCGGCGGTGGACCGCAACAGTCAGCTGACCCCGCTCGGGCGTCAGTTGGCGCGCCTGCCGGTGGACCCGCGCATGGGCCGCATGCTGCTGGAAGCGGCAAAACTCGGCAGCCTGCAGGAAGTGTTGATCGTTGCCAGCGCCATGTCGATCCAGGATCCGCGCGAGCGTCCGCCGGAGCGTCAGCAGGCCGCCGATCAGGCCCACGCGCAGTGGAAGGATGCCGATTCGGACTTCGCGGCGCTGGTCAATCTGTGGCGTGGCTTCGAAGAACAGCGCCAGGCGTTGACCGCCAATCCGCTGCGCAACTGGTGCCGCAAGAATTTCCTCAACTACCTGCGCTTGCGCGAATGGCGCGATTCCCATCGGCAATTGAGCCTGATCTGCCGCGACCTGCAGTTGAGCCTGAACAAAGAGCCGGCGGACTATCCGAAACTGCACAAAGCGGTGCTGGTCGGCCTGCTCAGCCAGATCGGCCAGAAAACCGAGGAGGGTGACTACCTTGGCGCCCGTCAGCGGCGCTTCTGGATTCACCCGTCGTCGGGCATCGGCAAAAAGCGCCCGCAGTGGGTGATGACTGCCGAGCTGGTGGAAACCACCAAGCTTTACGCGCGGATGGTGGCGAAGATCGACGCCGACTGGATCGAACCGCTGGCCGGGCATCTGATCAAGAAGAACCACTTCGAACCGCACTGGGAGAAGAAGCGCGGCCAGGTCGTGGCCTTCGAACAGATCACCCTGTTCGGCCTGATCGTGGTCGGTCGTCGCCCGGTGCATTACGGCCCGGTGGATCCGGTGGTCTCGCGGGAATTGTTCATCCGCGAAGGCCTGGTGCGGGGCGAGATTCAGTCCCGGGCCAAATGCCTGAGCGCCAACAAGCAGTTGCTCGAACAGCTCGACGAGCTGGAAGCCAAGGCCCGTCGCCGGGACATTCTGGCCGACGAGGAAACCCTGTTCGCCTTCTACGATGCGCGGTTGCCGGCGGAGATCCATCAGACCGCGACATTCGACAGCTGGTATCGGATCAACAGTCAGAAAAACCCGCAGCTGTTGATCATGCGCGAAGAAGACGTGCTGGCCCGGGAGGCCAGCGAAGTCACCGCGCAGCATTACCCGGACACGCTGCGCATTGGCGATCTGGAACTGGCCCTGAGTTATCACTTCGAGCCCAATCACCCACGGGACGGTGTGACGCTGCGCGTACCGGCACCGCTGTTGCCGATGCTGCCGCCGGAGCGCCTGGAATGGCTGGTGCCGGGGTTGATCGAAGCCAAGTGCATCGCGTTGGTGCGCAACCTGCCCAAGGCCTTGCGCAAGAATTTCGTGCCGGTGCCGGACTTCATCAAGGCTGCCCTGCAACGCATGACCTTCGCCGAAGGCTCGTTGTCCCAGGCGCTGGGCCGCGAGCTCCTGCGCATGACCGGTGCGCGGGTCAGCGATGAAGCCTGGGCCGAAGCGGCGCAGCAGGTTGAAAGCCATTTGCGGATGAATCTGGAAATCGTCGACGGCCAAGGCAAGTTCCTCGGCGAAGGGCGAGACCTGGCGGAGCTGACGGCACGTTTCGCCGAAGCCAGCCAGGCCGCACTGGCCGTACCGCAGAGCGCCAAAAGCCAACAACCGGTGGAGGCCAAGGTCTTCGCGCCGGTGGCGGAAAAGACCCAGCAGAAGATCGCCGGACTGTCGATGACGGTGTATCCGGCGCTGGTGGAAGAGGGCGGCACGGTCAAGGAAGGGCGGTTCTCGACCCCGGCCGAAGCCGAGTTCCAGCATCGCCGCGCCTTGCAGCGCCTGTTGATGCAACAACTGGCCGAGCCTGCGAAATTCCTGCGCGGCAAGTTACCGGGACTGACCGAGCTGGGTCTGCTCTACCGCGAACTGGGTCGGATCGATGCGTTGGTCGAAGACATTCTGCTGGCCAGTCTCGACAGCTGCATTCTGGAGGGTGAAGACCCATTGCCTCGCGACGGCGCCGGGCTCGCGGCACTGGCCGAGCGCAAGCGCGGCAACTGGACCGAACATGCCGAGCGGGTGGCGCGCCTGACCCTGGAAATCCTCAAGCTCTGGCACGGCCTGCAAAAACGCTTCAAGGGCAAGATCGATCTGGCGCAGGCGGTGGCGCTAAACGACATCAAGCAGCAGCTCAGTCATCTGGTGTATCCGGGCTTCGTCCGGGAAACGCCGATGCTCTGGCTCAAGGAACTGCCGCGTTACCTGAAGGCTGTCGAGCAGCGTTTCGGAAAGCTCGGAGCGCAGGTGCAGAAGGATCGGGTCTGGAGCGGCGAACTGGCCGGCCTCTGGACGCAGTACCAGACTCGCGCCGCCAAGCACGCCCAGGAAGGCAAGCGCGATCCGCAACTGGAGTTGTTCCGTTGGTGGCTGGAGGAGTACCGGGTGTCGCTGTTCGCCCAGCAGTTGGGAACGAAAGTGCCGATCTCCGACAAGCGGCTGAGCAAGCAGTGGGCGCAGGTCGAGGCCTGATCCAGGGTTTGCGCTCCCACAGGGATGTGTGACAGCTCCCGGAAATGGGGCCAAAACCTCGGGTTTATGGCAAACTTCGCCCCCATAAACGCCGGTTTCGCGACCCAGAGCCTTCGCCGGGTCGCGCAGCGGAATAAAGCGATGCCAGGTTTTTGCGTCCCTTACCGGGAATGAACCCTTTGCGTGTTGGCACGTCGGTGCCAGCACTTTCTGTCTGAACAGATTAGAGAAACGACCATGCATAACGTCGTCATCAGCGGCACCGGCCTGTATACCCCGGCCAACAGCATCTCCAACGAAGAGCTGGTGCAGTCTTTCAATACCTACGTCGCGCAGTTCAACGCGGACAACGCTGACGCCATCGCCAGCGGCGAGATCCAGGCCCTGACCGAGTCCAGCGCGGCGTTCATCGAAAAAGCTTCGGGCATCAAGAGCCGCTTCGTCATGGACAAGGAAGGCATCCTCGATCCTGCACGCATGACGCCACGTCTGCCCGAGCGTTCCAACGACGAATGGTCGGTACTCTGCCAGATGGCCATCGGCGCAGCCGAGCAAGCCTTGCAGCGTGCCGGCAAGACCGCCGCCGACATCGACGGCGTGATCGTCGCCTGCTCCAACTTGCAGCGCGCCTACCCGGCCATCGCCATCGAAGTCCAGGAGGCACTGGGCATCCAGGGTTTCGGTTTCGACATGAACGTCGCCTGCTCGTCGGCCACCTTCGGCATCCAGCAAGCCGCCAACACCGTGCAACTGGGCCAGGCCCGGGCGATCCTGATGGTCAACCCGGAAGTCTGCACCGGTCACCTGAACTTCCGCGACCGTGACAGCCACTTCATCTTTGGTGACGCCGCGACTGCTGTTGTCATCGAGCGTGCCGATACGGCGACGTCGAAACACCAGTTCGAGGTGGTCAGCACCAAACTGCTGACCAAGTTCTCCAACAACATCCGCAACAACTTCGGTTTCCTCAACCGCGCAGCGGAAGAGGGCATCGGAGCCCGCGACAAACTGTTCGTGCAGGAAGGCCGCAAGGTGTTCAAGGACGTGTGCCCGATGGTGGCCGAACTGATCGGCGAGCACCTGGAGGAGAACAAGCTCAACGTCGGTGACGTGAAGCGTTTCTGGCTGCACCAGGCCAACCTGAGCATGAACCACCTGATCGTGCGCAAGCTGCTGGGCCGTGAAGCCACCGAAGAAGAAGCCCCTGTGATTCTCGATACCTACGCCAACACCAGCTCCGCAGGTTCGGTGATTGCGTTCCACAAGTATCAGGATGATCTGGCGGCCGGTTCGCTGGCGGTGCTGAGTTCGTTCGGTGCCGGTTATTCGATCGGGAGCGTGATTCTGCGCAAGCGTTGAGGTGGGAGGTTAATTTCCTCTTAACCGCGCTGATTTTTCCTACATCCGGATCAGCGCAGACGCTGTAGTTTTCGGGGATGACGGCAGGCGAGATCCTGCCGTTTTCATTTTCGAAGTCAGGACAAGGGGATTGATGGATGGTGGCTGACGACACCCAATTGCTTGCACGCCTGCTGGCCGGCGAGCAAAAGGCTTTCAAGGAACTGGTCACGACTTACCAGAGCGCCATGCGCGCGGTGGCGTATGCGATTGTCGGCCAGCGTCATGTCGAGGAAGTGGTGCAGGACGCGTGGCTTTCGGTGGTGCGCCATATCGGCAGCTTCGAGGGACGCTCCAGTCTCAAGACCTGGCTGCTGACCATCACCGCCAATTCGGCCAAGGGCCGCTACAGGCAGAACCGTCGCGAAGTGTTGCTGGATGATCTGCCGTCGCCCCATGGCACTATCGACGATGACCGTTTTTCTCCGGGAGACGGGCACTGGCTGGTGGCACCGTTCGCCTGGCACCAGGACACCCCCGAAGCGCTGCTCACCGAAAACGAGTTGCGCGAATGTCTGGAACACACGCTGCTGAGCCTGTCGGAACTGCAAAGCAGTGTGCTGCTGTTGCGCGAGCGCCAGGGCCTTGAACTGGAAGACATCTGTAATCTTCTGGAGATCTCGCTCTCCAATGTCCGCGTGCTGCTGCATCGGGCACGTTTGAAGGTCTTCGCGACCGTGGAACATTTTGAGGAGACAGGCGAATGTTGACCTGCAAGGAGCAAGTGGCACGATCCAGCGATTATCTCGATGGCCAGCTGAGCTTTCGCGAAAAACTGATGGTGCGTCATCACCTGATGTTCTGCCGTAACTGTCGGCGTTTCATTCGCCAGATGCGGCTGATGCAGGCGACCCTGAAGGCCATGCCGGAGAAACCTGAAGAAGGTGTGGATGCCTTGGCCGAGCGTCTGGCGCAGCAGCGGCGCAAAGACCGGTCCTGACAAAAAACAGCCCGGGCCAGCCGCAGCGAACGGATGATGGGGATCGCTGCTGCCGTACCGGGCTGTAGGAGAAAATCAGCGTCAAGCTGCAAATGAGGCACTCACGTGCAGCCTGTCGCTTGTCATTGCTGTTTTAGAACTTGGCTTCGGCATCCAGTTGCAGGGTATTGATGTCGGAGTCGGTCTTCCTGAGGCTGGCGTTGGTGTAGTCCGAGTTGGCCATGAAGTAAGTGGCACCCAGGGTGAAGTTCTTGTCCAGCTCGTAGCTCACTTTCAGCTTGCTGCCGCGCGAACCGGTGTAACCGTTGGCGAAGTCGGAGTCGGTGAAGGCACCCACCACCGCGTTACGCTGTACGTCGCGGTAGTTGTAATCGATGCCGAAGCCGTAGACCTTGGTCTTCACACCGGCCAGCCAGCCAGTGTCCTGGTCGTTGCTGGCGTCGTTGTTGTTCACGTACTGACCGTAGATCGACAGCGGTACCGGCAGGTTGGCGATGTCCAGCTGACCGAAGCCCTCATACAGTTTGAAGGTTTCGTTCGGGCTGTTGCCGTTGACGGCCAGGGCGCATGGCGCGGTGACGGTTCCGCTGGTCGGGCAGGCACTGTTCTTGTCGTTGTCGTAGGAGTAGATGCTGCCGCCCAGGGTCAGTTTCAGGCTGTCGGTCAGCGCGAAGCGACCGCCCAACTGGCCGGCGTACAGACGCAGGTCGTGCTTGAACTGCACGCCTTCACCGTCGACGTTGTCCTTGAGGGTGTAGTGACCGGCGCTGCCGAACAGTTCGGCGCTGCCGTTCAACGGGTACTTGTAGGTGACGGCCAGACCTTCCGGGTTGATGTCGCTGTCCCAGATGATGTCGCCCATGCTCACCCATGGCTGGTTCATCTTGCCGGCGATCAGGTGCAGGTTCTTGACCGCGTCAGGGTGGTAGTCGACGTAGCCCAGGTCGAGCCAGATCTGCTTCTTGTCGAAGTAGTTGTTCAGGTCCTGGTTGGTGGAACGGGCGTCGTCGCTGCTGCCGGTGGCGATACGGATACCGGTGTCGACCTGCGGGTTGATTTCGGTGTACGCACCCAGACGGGCACGAATGCGCTGACGGTCCTGGTCCTTGGCGTTCGGCACGCCATCGTTCTTCACGGTTTCCTGACGGAAACGCACGTCACCCTTGAACTGGGTCTTGGCAGCCCAGGCCAGCTTCTGGTCGAAGCTGCTCAGCTCGTTGGTTTTCTTCGCGGTCGCCGCGATTTGCTCGTTGGTCTCTTGCTGCGCCTGCTGCGCGATTTGCTGGGCCTTCTGATCCTGGGCCAGTTCGGCTTGCAGTTCTACGTACTGCGCCTGGGTGATGGAACCGTTAGCCTTGAGCATGTCGAGCAGTTTGGCGTCGACTGCGGCACTGGCCGGAACACTCATGGCCAGCAACAGGCCACCGCACAAGGCCGCCGCAGTTTTCGTGGAAGCAAGACGCATAGCAATCTCCGAAGATGAGAGGATGGCTGAACCATCCAGGGCACAACCGACGGTTTGAAGGTCGGAAAACTGTGACCGGGTAGAACCCGGCGCTCTAAAAACAGGCGCCAGTATCGCGATGGTTTATGACAGAGCAGTGGCACGGTGATGGCAGCTTGATGACGATCTCAAACGTCCGTGAACTATTGATCCAGAGCGCTGTCGCGCAATCGGACGTGGGCAAGACAGGGGCGATCAGCGATACTCGCGGGGCTTTCAGAGCCAAACGTGGAGAGGAAAATGCCGTTGCAGCGCCTGCAAAAACTGTCGGAAATCGAACCGGCACTCTGGGATGCACTGGTGCCGGACAACCAGCCGTTTCTGCGCCATGCCTTCCTCGGTGCGCTGGAAGACAGCGGCAGTGTCGGCCCGCACACGGGCTGGCGACCGGAGCATTTGCTGCACGTCGAAGACGGCCGCCTGATCGCGGCGCTGCCCGGTTATCGCAAGTGGCATTCCTACGGCGAATACGTGTTCGATCACGGTTGGGCCGATGCCTGTGCCCGTGCCGGCATCGATTACTACCCCAAGTTCTTGAGCGCCGTACCGTTCAGCCCGGTCACCGGGCCGCGCCTGTTGGCGGCGAGCGTCGAGGACGGATTCGAACTGCTCAAGAGCCTGCCGGGTTACCTGGAGATCGAAGAGCTTTCCGGCGCCCACATCAACTTCACCGATGCCTTTACCGATGCCGCCATGGCCGAACAGCCGGGCTGGCTGCAACGTGTCGGCTGTCAGTATCACTGGCAGAATCGCGGTTATCGGGACTTTCAGGATTTCCTCGACGTGCTCAGCTCACGCAAGCGCAAGCAGATGCGCAAGGAGCGCGAGCAAGTGGCGGGGCAGGGCTTTGAATTCGAATGGCTTGAGGGGCGAGAGCTGGACGAAGCGCAGTGGGATTTTGTCTATGCCTGCTACGCCAACACTTATGCGGTGCGTCGTCAGGCACCGTACCTGACGCGAGAATTCTTCAGTCTGCTGGCCGAGCGCATGCCGGAATCGATCCGCGTCGTGCTGGCCAGACAGGGCTCACGGCCGGTGGCCATGGCGTTCAGTCTGGTAGGCGGCGACAGTTTTTACGGACGTTACTGGGGCTGCCTGGCCGAGTACGACCGGCTGCATTTCGAAACCTGTTTCTATCAGGGCATGGACTACGCGATTGCCCAGGGCTTTCAGCGTTTCGACGCCGGCGCCCAGGGCGAACACAAACTGATTCGCGGCTTTGAACCGGTGATCACTCATTCCTGGCATTACTTGCGCCATCCCGGTCTGAAAGCCGCCGTGAAGGATTTTCTTCAGCAAGAGCGCGCCGGTGTTCTGGCTTACGCCGAAGAGGCGAAAAAGGCTTTGCCCTACCGTCAGGCATAGATTCCCTGTGGGAGCGAGCCTGCTCGCGAATGCGGTGAATCAGGCAATCAAGGTGTTGACTGATGTTCTGCTTTTCGCGAGCAGTCTCGCTCCCACGCAGGGTTCTCGGAGGATCTCAGGCCTCTTCCCTGCCCAACCAGCGATAGAGCACGCCGCCCACCACCGCGCCCAGCAGCGGCGCGATCCAGAACATCCACAACTGCGCGATGGCCCAGCCACCGACCATCAGCGCCGGGCCCGTGCTGCGGGCCGGGTTGACCGAGGTGTTGGTCACCGGAATCGAGATCAGGTGGATCAGCGTCAGGGCCAGGCCGATGGCGATCGGTGCCAGTCCCGCCGGGGCGCGTTTGTCGGTGGCGCCGAGAATGATCACCACGAACATGGCCGTCATGACCAGTTCAGTGACGAACCCGGAGGCCATCGAGTATTTGCCTGGCGAATGCTCGCCATAACCATTGGAAGCAAGGCCGGCGGCGATGTCGAAACCCTCCTTGCCGCTGGCGATGTGATACAGCAGAGCCGCTGCGAGAATCCCGCCGATCACCTGGGCGATGACATAGGCGGGCAACTCTTTGGCCGGAAACCGTCCGCCGACGACCAGACCGAGCGACACGGCCGGATTGAGATGACAACCGCTGATGTGGCCGATGGCAAACGCCATGGTCAGCACCGTCAGACCAAACGCCAGGGCGACCCCCAGCACACCGATACCCACAGGTGATGAGGCGGCAATCACCGCACTGCCGCAGCCACCCAGAACCAGCCAGAACGTACCCAACAACTCCGTGGCTGAACGTTTTAACAGAGACATGAGAGAGTCCTTGATAGACGTGCTATCGAGACTGTATCGATTGGTGTTTCCTTGCATTTACGACAGGTTCATTTCCAGAGCCTTTGCTGATTACAGCAGGGATTGTGCGGATTTCCAGCAGGCATGAAAAAGCCGCCAGGGCCCGTGGTTCAAGGGCTGTGGCGGCTTTTTGTTGCGCTTGATCGTTCCCGTGTCGAGGCGTCGAACCGTCCGCGTGGGAATGCAGCCCGTGACGCTCTGCGTCACTGGACGCGGAGCGTCCCATTAGGCATTCCCACGCAGAGCATGGGAACGATCAGTCTCCAGGCGTGAAAACGATCAGTCGATGCCGACAAATCCTCCAGTCTGGTGCGCCCACAACCGTGCGTACAATCCGCCATGGGCCAGCAGTTCGGCATGGCTGCCGGTTTCGGCGATCTTGCCATTCTCCAGCACCACCAGCCGATCCATGCGGGCAATGGTCGAGAGGCGGTGGGCGATGGCGATCACGGTCTTGCCCTGCATCAGGGTTTCCAGGCTTTCCTGGATCGCCGCTTCGACTTCCGAATCCAGCGCCGAGGTCGCTTCGTCCATGATCAGGATCGGCGCGTCCTTGAGCAGCACCCGGGCAATCGCGATCCGCTGGCGCTGGCCGCCGGACAGCTTGACGCCACGCTCGCCGACATGGGCGTCGAACCCGGTGCGTCCTTCGGCATCCGACAGCAGCGGAATGAACTCGTCGGCCCGGGCCTTGCGCACCGCTTCCCAGAGTTCGGCGTCGGTGGCGTCGGGTTTGCCGTACAGCAGGTTGTCGCGGATCGAACGGTGCAGCAGCGACGTGTCCTGGGTGATCATCCCGATCCGCGCTCGCAGGCTTTCCTGGCCGACTTCGGCGATGTTCTGGCCATCGATCAGGATCCGCCCGCCTTCGACGTCGTACAGGCGCAACAGCAGGTTGACCAGAGTCGATTTGCCGGCGCCGGACGGGCCGATCAGGCCGATTTTCTCGCCGGGTTTGATGGTCAGGTTGAGATCGCCGATGATGCCTTTCTTCTTGCCGTAATGAAAATCCACGTGCTCGAAACGCACTTCGCCACGGGACACGGCCAGCGGTCTGGCCTGTTCGTGATCAGTGACGCTGACCGGTTGCGAGATGGTCTGCAGACCGTCCTGAACCATGCCGATGTTTTCGAAAATGCCGGTGACCACCCACATGATCCAGCCGGACATGTTGACGATGCGGATCACCAGACCGGTCGCCAGGGCGATGGCGCCGACGCTGATCAGCGATTGTGTCCAGAGCCACAGGGCCAGCCCCGTGGTGCCGACGATCAGCAGACCGTTCATGGTGGTGATGGCCACGTCCATGCTGGTGACCACGCGGCCGGCCAGCCGGGCTTTTTCGGTCTGCTCCTGAATTGCCTCGCGGGCGTAGTGCTGCTCGAAGTTGGTGTGGGCGAACAGCTTCAGGGTGGCGATGTTGGTGTAGCCGTCGACGATGCGGCCCATCAGTTTCGAGCGCGCGTCGGAAGCGGCGACGGAGCGGTCCTTGACCCGAGGCACGAAGTAATAGAGCGCGCCGATGTAAGCGGCGATCCACGTCAACAGCGGGATCATCAGGCGCCAGTCGGCTTCGGCGAACAGCACCAGCGAGCTGATCGCATAGATCAGCACGTGCCACAACGCATCCACCGCCTGCACCGCGGAATCACGCAGCGAGTTGCCGGTCTGCATGATGCGCTGGGCGATGCGCCCGGCGAAGTCGTTCTGGAAGAAATTGAGGCTCTGCTTGAGCACGTAGCTGTGGTTCTGCCAGCGGATCAGGCTGGTCATGCTCGGGCTCAGGGTCTGATGCACCAGCATGTCGTGCAGGGCCAGAAACAGCGGTCGCAGGAGCAGGGCCACCACGGCCATCCACACCAGTTCGGCGCCATGCTGCTTGAAGAAATCGACGTTCGGCGTGCCTTGTGCAAGGTCGATGATGCGGCTCAGGTAGCTGAACAGCGCCACTTCGATCAGCGCACCGAACAGGCCGACGATCAGCAGGGCGACGAAACTCGGCCAGACCTGCTTGAGGTAATAGGTATAGAAGGGCAGAACACGATCCGGCGGAGAGGCCGTAGGTGCGTCGCGGAATATGTCGATCAGTTGTTCGAAACGGCGATAGAGCATCAGATAACCGCCCGGAGTACGGGCTCTCCTTTTATCAGTGTGAGCGGCGAGGCATGAAACCATCGCCGCTCGATACGCCCTGTAAAGCTTAGTCGATGCGCTTGGCCGACTTGATGATCACAGGGTCCACCGGCACGTTCTGCATGCCCTGTTTGGTGGTGGTCTGGGAGTTGACGATGATGTCGACCACGTCCATGCCCTTGACCACTTTGGCGAATACCGCGTAACCGGCGTCGCGGCCCGGGTCGAGGAACGCGTTGTCGGCAACGTTGATGAAGAACTGGCTGGTGGCCGAGTTCGGATCGGAAGTGCGGGCCATCGACAGGGTGCCGCGAACGTTGTGCAGACCGTTGCCGGCTTCGTTCTTGATCGGGGCGTCCGTGGGTTTTTGCACCATCTGCTGGGTAAAACCGCCGCCCTGAGCCATGAATCCAGGGATCACACGGTGGAAGATCGTGTTGGTATAGAAACCCTTGTCAACGTACGAAAGAAAATTCTTGGTGCTGATCGGCGCCTTGACCGGGTCCAGCTCGATTTCGATGGTGCCGTTGGTGGTCACCAGTTCGACGTGTGGCGCCTTTTCCGGCGTGGCAGCCATCAGGTTGGCGGCGAACAGCACGGTGCCGGCGGCGAGGGCGAGTTTTTTCAGCATGGTTCAGTGATCCTGAGGGTGAATATCGACTGTGGCGAGAAACGCCAGCAGCGTTTGATTGAAGCGTTCGGGCTGATCGAGCGGGGTGGCGTGACGCGAATCGGCAATCACCGCCAGTCGTGCATCGGGCAGCAGTCTGACATAGGTTTCTTTCAGCGCGACGGGGGTGTAGTCCCGGTCTGCGCTGATGACGAGCGTTGGACAGGTGACCCGGGAAAGTCGTTCCTGCACCCCCCAGCCAACAATCGCATCGAAGCTGGCGAGATAAGCACGTTTGTCGTTCTTTGCCCAGCGCTCGGCCATCTTCTGTCGCAAATCGGCCTGCTCCGGTCTGGGGAACAGTCTGGCGCCAAGGGCCTTGCCGATGGTGGCCAGGCTCAACAGACGCATCAGGCTCCAGCGCTTGAACCATTGCCAGTAATCGTCGCGACTGCGCACCTTGACCTCGGGCGCGCTGTTGACGATGGTCAGGCTTTTGAGCATCTGCGGCTGATCGACAGCGAACTGGAAGCCGATCATGCCGCCCATGGACAGCCCGACGTAATGCACCGGGCCGAGGCCAAGGTGCTCGACCAGGGCGACGATGTCGGCGCTGAACCCGGCGATGCTGTAGCGCTCGCGGGGCTTGTCGGAGCGACCGTGGCCGCGCACGTCCGGGACGATCACCCGGTATTGCGCGGCCAGCGCCGGAATCTGCATTTCCCAGTCGAGCGTGCTGGAGCCGAGCCCGTGAACCAGCAGCAATGGTTCGCCGTGGCCATATTCCTCGTAATGCAGGTTGCAGCCTTCATGTTCGAAATACGCCATCGGTGACTCCGTGTCAGGCTTGTTCGGGGGCGGCGAACGGTGCGTCCAGCGGCAAGGTGTCGAAGGTGCGCAGCAGTTCGACGAGGATCTGCGAGGCCGGGCCCAGCGGTTTGTCCTTGTTCGAGTACAGATAGAAACTCGGATTGCGGCTGCCGCCCTGATCCAACGGTAGCAGCTTGAGCAGGCCTTCCTTCAATTCCCGTTCGATCATGTGCCGTGGCAGCCAGGCAAAACCCAGTCCGCTGGAGACGAAATTGGCGGCGGTGGCGAGGCTGCCGACGGTCCAGCGCTGTTCGGCGCCGAGCCAGCCGACGTCCCTCGGCTGCTGGCGACCCGAGTCGCGGATCACCACTTGCATCTGGGTTTCCAGGTCCTGGAAGTTCAATTCGCGGTTCAGCCGATGCAAGGCATGTTCGGGATGGGCGACGGCGACGAATTCCACGTCGCTCAGCTCCGCGCCAAGGTAGCCGGGAATGCTCAGGCCGGTGATCGCCAGATCGGCCACACCTTCGAGCAGCACTTCTTCGACGCCTGACAGCACTTCTTCACGCAGACGCACGCGGCAACCACGGCTCTGCGGCATGAACGCGGTCAGTGCACGAACCAGGCGTGCGGTGGGGTAGGCGGCATCCACCACCAGCCGCACTTCGGCTTCCCAGCCTTGCTCCATGTGATGGGCGAGGTCTTCCAGCTGGCTGGCCTGTTTCACCAGTTGCCGCGAACGGCGTAGCAGCACGCCACCGGCTTCAGTGAGCACGGCTTTGCGTCCGTCGATGCGCAGCAACGGCACGCCGAGCTGATCCTGCATGCGGGCGACGGTGTAGCTCACCGACGATTGCGAACGGTGCAGGGCTTCGGCGGCCTGGGCGAATCCGCCGTGGTCGACCACTGCCTGCAACGTTCGCCATTGATCGAGGGTCACGCGGGGCGCTTTCATCGATAGCTCCTCTTGTCCTAAGCTGGCGGTCCCCCATGGAGACTGCCGAATGAAAAAATTCTGTTGTGTGGTTCTGGCGCTGCTGCCGCTGACTGCGTTTGCGTATCCGATCGATGTGCAGAAGAATCTCAATGGCCTGAAGATCGATTACGAGTCCTTCGATACCGATAAAGACATCGGCTCCATCCGGGTCGCCAACTACGGCGAGGTCGACGCGGTCTGCAAAGTCGTATTCAGCAATGGTCCGGAAGCGCCGCGCACCCGCAATATCGAAGTACCGGCCGGCAAACACACCAATGCCACCGCCAAGTTCTCCCGCGAAATCATCAAGCTGCGCGTCGAGCTGAGCTGCAACGCGAAATAACATCAGTCCCTGTGGAGCGAGCCTGCTCGCTCCTATAAGGGCTCAGGTGCATCTAAACGAATATTTCGATGGTTTGCAGCAATTATTTGCGCTTTTTCATCGATGCGACCCTGTTTAACCTTCACTCCATCGACTTACAACATTCCCGGATGGAGGCTACACAACATGTCCCGCGTTCTGATCATCGAAAGCAGCGCCCGCCAGCAAGACTCGGTTTCCCGTCAACTGACCCAGACGTTCATCAGTCAATGGAAAGCTGCACACCCGACCGATCAGATCACCGTCCGCGACCTCGCCGTGAATCCTGTTCCTCACCTGGACAGCAATCTGCTGGGCGGCTGGATGAAGCCCGCCGAACAGCGCAACGCCAACGAACAATCCTCGCTGGATCGCTCCAACGAGCTGACCGATGAACTCTTGGCCGCCGACGTGTTGGTGATGGCTGCGCCGATGTACAACTTCGCGATTCCCAGCACCCTGAAAGCCTGGCTCGACCATGTGCTGCGTGCCGGCGTCACCTTCAAATACACCGAAACCGGCCCGCAAGGCCTGCTCAGCGGCAAGCGTGCCTATGTGCTGACGGCTCGCGGCGGCATCTACGCCGGCGGTCCGGCGGATCATCAGGAACCCTACCTGCGTCAGGTGATGGGTTTCATCGGCATCCATGACGTGACCTTCATCCACGCCGAAGGCATGAACCTGGGCGGTGACTTCCAGGAGAAAGGCCTGAATCAGGCCAACGCCAAACTGGCTCAGGTCGCTTGATATGTTAATCGCCAGATAATCGCCGCTTGTTCTAGTGACCTGGCGCAACCCCTTCAACGCTCTACGCGCATCGAACCTCCCTTTGCACTTGTTGCTCCTGAGTGCTGCAGCCCGATTGAACGCTTTAGCGAGATCGGGCTTTTTTTTGGTTCTTCACGGATTGCCGGGAAAGTCGTTCTTGATCTTCATGAAAAAGAATTCGCTGTCCCGGTAGCCGTAGGCCATCCGCTTGATGACTTTAATCCTATTATTGATTCCTTCCAGTTGCCCGGTGTGCATTGGCCACCGCACCCTGCTCAGGATGCCGCGCCAGTAACCTTTCAGGCGTTTGGCAAACTGCTTCAGAGCCGGTATCGCGCTTTCATAGGCTAGACGCAGCCACTGTTTCCACGCTGATCGCCAGCCCCAAGCGGTAGTAGGTGACCACAGTGTTTTGAGCTCTGCCTTCATCAG
>NZ_LRUN01000016.1 GCF_001679645.1 Pseudomonas bananamidigenes
TTTTTTTTGCGTGGTGCGATCTCCGCCCCCTCACAAATCCCTGTGGGAGCGGGCTTGCCCGCGATGGCGCCTGCAGATTCAAGAAATGCGGCGACTGACACACCGCTATCGCGGGCAAGCCCGCTCCCACAGGTTTCTCTTCAGCCCGTTAACAAAAACATTGATCCAGAGCGGTATTCGCATCACAAAAATCGGTTAAAACGGGCGCCGCCGCTACTTGCAGTAACGCGGATATAAGACAACTTCCCGACTGCCCACTCGCTGAACTGTTACAAAACCACTCCAAACGATATCAATTATCATTTAGCAGCAACTATGTTCGTTACATTTCCTACAAAACATAATTCGTGAAATCCCGGCTAATGCCCGCAACGCACGGGCTGCAGGGCCATAGAGGTGCGCTATGTCCTTATTCCAATAAATAATTTTGCTATAGGAATTTTACTTGCAGGGTGTTTAGCCATAAAATCAGCGCGATTGATTGCTGCGACATATCGTCACTGCCATATTTCTTTATCAAGCTCAGAGACCTTTGCTCTCTGTTAAGGATTTCCAGCATGCCCGAAGCGACAGGACTCATGGCCCACAACTGGGGCTTTGCCATTTTCCTTCTGGGTGTAGTCGGCCTGTGTGCCTTCATGCTCGGCGTCTCCAGCCTCCTCGGGTCAAAAGCCTGGGGCCGCAGCAAAAACGAACCGTTCGAGTCCGGCATGCTACCTACCGGTGGCGCCCGCTTGCGGCTCTCAGCCAAATTCTATCTGGTCGCGATGCTGTTCGTGATCTTCGATATCGAAGCCCTCTTTCTCTTTGCATGGTCTGTGTCCGTCCGCGAAAGCGGCTGGACCGGATTCGTCGAAGCTCTCGTTTTCATAGCAATTCTGTTGGCAGGTCTTGTCTACCTGTTCCGAGTGGGCGCCCTTGACTGGGCTCCGGAAGCTCGTCGCAAGCGGCAGGCGAAGCTGAAACAATGAGGCTTTGGCAATGCAATACAATCTCACCAGAATCGACCCTGATGCTCCTAACGAGCAATATCCGATCGGCCAGCGGGAAACCGTTTCCGATCCGTTAGAGGATCAAGTCCACAAAAACATTTTCATGGGCAAGCTGGAAGACGTGCTGAGTGGCGCGGTCAACTGGGGACGCAAGAACTCCCTGTGGCCGTACAACTTCGGTCTTTCGTGCTGCTACGTGGAAATGACCACCGCCTTCACGGCGCCCCACGACATCGCGCGCTTCGGCGCCGAAGTTATCCGGGCCTCACCGCGTCAGGCCGACTTCATGGTTATCGCCGGGACCTGCTTCATCAAGATGGCGCCGATCATCCAGCGTCTCTACGAGCAGATGCTCGAACCGAAATGGGTTATCTCCATGGGTTCGTGCGCCAACTCCGGCGGCATGTACGACATCTACTCCGTGGTTCAAGGGGTGGACAAGTTCCTGCCCGTTGACGTCTACGTACCTGGCTGCCCGCCCCGTCCGGAAGCATTCCTGCAAGGCCTGATGCTGCTGCAGGAGTCGATTGGCCAGGAGCGTCGCCCACTTTCCTGGGTCGTTGGCGATCAAGGCGTTTATCGCGCCGACATGCCTTCGCAGAAGGAACAGCGCCGCGAACAGCGAATCGCAGTCACCAATCTGCGTAGCCCTGACGAAGTCTGATCCAGATCTGTTTCAAAGAAACGAGAAGCTGGCTTCATTCTTTACGTTGACCGAAAGCGAAAAAATAACCATGACTACAGGCAGTGCTCTGTACATCCCGCCTTACAAGGCAGACGACCAGGATGTGGTCGTCGAACTGAACAACCGTTTTGGCGCTGAAGCGTTCACCGCTCAGCCGACCCGCACCGGCATGCCGGTGCTGTGGGTGGCTCGCGCCAAGCTCGTCGAAGTCCTGACCTTCCTGCGCAACCTGCCCAAGCCGTACGTCATGCTCTATGACCTGCACGGCGTGGACGAGCGCCTGCGTACCAAGCGTCAGGGGCTGCCAGGCGGCGCCGACTTCACCGTGTTCTATCACCTCATGTCGCTGGAACGTAATAGTGACGTGATGATCAAGGTCGCCTTGTCCGAGAGCGACCTCAGCTTGCCGACCGTCACCAGCATCTGGCCGAACGCCAACTGGTACGAGCGTGAAGTCTGGGACATGTACGGCATCGACTTCAAAGGCCACCCTCACCTGTCGCGCATCATGATGCCGCCGACCTGGGAAGGTCACCCGCTGCGCAAGGACTTCCCGGCGCGCGCCACCGAGTTCGATCCGTTCAGCCTGAACCTGGCCAAGCAACAGCTCGAGGAAGAAGCCGCACGCTTCCGTCCTGAAGACTGGGGCATGAAGCGTTCCGGCCCGAACGAGGACTACATGTTCCTCAACCTGGGTCCGAACCACCCTTCGGCTCACGGTGCATTCCGTATCATCCTGCAACTGGACGGTGAAGAGATCGTCGATTGCGTTCCGGACATCGGCTACCACCACCGTGGTGCCGAGAAGATGGCCGAGCGTCAGTCCTGGCACAGTTTCATTCCGTACACCGACCGTATCGACTACCTCGGCGGCGTGATGAACAACCTGCCGTACGTGCTCTCGGTCGAGAAGCTCGCCGGCATCAAGGTGCCTGAAAAGGTCGACGTCATCCGCATCATGATGGCCGAGTTCTTCCGGATCACCAGCCACCTGCTGTTCCTGGGTACCTACATCCAGGACGTCGGCGCCATGACCCCGGTGTTCTTCACCTTCACTGACCGCCAGAAGGCGTACACGGTGATCGAAGCCATCACCGGTTTCCGTCTGCACCCGGCCTGGTACCGCATCGGCGGTGTCGCCCACGACCTGCCACGCGGCTGGGACAAACTGGTGAAAGACTTCGTCGAATGGCTGCCCAAGCGCCTCGACGAGTACACCAAGGCGGCCCTGCAGAACAGCATCCTCAGGGGTCGTACCCTCGGCGTGGCCCAGTACAACACCAAGGAAGCCCTGGAATGGGGCGTCACCGGTGCCGGCCTGCGCTCCACCGGTTGCGACTTCGACCTGCGTAAGGCACGTCCATACTCCGGCTACGAGAACTTCGAGTTCGAAGTGCCGCTGGCCGCCAACGGCGATGCCTACGACCGCTGCATGGTTCGCGTCGAAGAGATGCGCCAGAGCGTCAGGATCATCGAGCAATGCCTGCGCAACATGCCGGAAGGCCCGTACAAGGCGGATCACCCGCTGACCACGCCGCCGCCGAAAGAGCGCACGCTGCAGCACATCGAAACCCTGATCACGCACTTCCTGCAGGTTTCGTGGGGCCCGGTCATGCCGGCCAACGAATCCTTCCAGATGATCGAAGCGACCAAGGGCATCAACAGTTATTACCTGACGAGCGACGGCGGCACCATGAGCTACCGTACCCGGATCCGTACTCCGAGCTTCGCCCACCTGCAGCAGATCCCTTCGGTGATCAAAGGCAGCATGGTCGCGGACCTGATTGCGTACCTGGGTAGTATCGACTTCGTTATGGCCGACGTGGACCGCTAAGCATGAACAGCACGCTTATCCAGACAGACCGTTTCACCCTCAGTGAAACCGAGCGCTCGGCCATCGAGCACGAGCTGCATCACTACGAAGACCCGCGCGCGGCGTCGATCGAAGCCCTGAAGATCGTTCAGAAAGAACGCGGCTGGGTGCCGGACGGTGCCCTGTACGCCATCGGCGAAATCCTCGGCATTCCGGCCAGCGACGTAGAAGGCGTGGCCACGTTCTACAGCCAGATCTTCCGTCAGCCGGTCGGCCGTCACATCATTCGCGTCTGCGACAGCATGGTCTGCTACATCGGCGGCCACGAGTCGGTGGTCAGCGAAATCCAGAACAACCTGGGTATCGGCCTCGGCCAGACCACCGCCGACGGTCGTTTCACCCTGCTGCCGGTCTGCTGCCTCGGCAACTGCGACAAGGCCCCGGCGCTGATGATCGATGACGACACCTTTGGCGATGTCCAGCCTGCCGGCGTCGCCAAACTGCTCGAGGGCTACGTATGACCCTGACTTCTTTCGGTCCTGCCAACCGCATCCAGCGTTCGGCCGAGACTCACCCGCTGACCTGGCGCCTGCGTGACGACGGCGAAGCCGTATGGCTCGACGAGTACCAGGCCAAGAACGGTTACGCCGCTGCACGCAAGGCCTTCGCCGACATGGGGCCGGACGACATCGTCCAGACCGTGAAGGACGCCGGTCTCAAGGGCCGCGGCGGTGCAGGCTTCCCCACTGGCGTGAAATGGGGCCTGATGCCAAAGGACGAATCCATCAACATCCGCTACCTGCTGTGCAACGCGGATGAGATGGAGCCGAACACCTGGAAAGACCGCATGCTGATGGAGCAACTGCCCCATCTGCTGATCGAAGGCATGCTGATCAGCGCCCGCGCGCTGAAAACCTACCGTGGCTATATCTTCCTGCGTGGCGAGTACACCACCGCCGCGAAGCACCTCAACCGTGCCGTGGAAGAAGCCAAGGCAGCCGGCCTGCTGGGCAAGAACATCCTGGGCAGCGGCTTCGATTTCGAGCTGTTCGTCCACACCGGTGCCGGGCGTTACATCTGCGGTGAAGAAACCGCATTGATCAACTCCCTCGAAGGCCGCCGCGCCAACCCGCGCTCCAAGCCGCCCTTCCCTGCCGCCGTTGGCGTGTGGGGCAAGCCGACCTGCGTGAACAACGTCGAAACCCTGTGCAACGTGCCGGCGATCATCGCCGACGGCGTGGACTGGTACAAATCGCTGGCCCGCGACGGCAGCGAAGACATGGGCACCAAGCTCATGGGCTTCTCCGGCAAGGTCAAGAATCCGGGCCTGTGGGAGCTGCCATTCGGCGTGACCGCCCGCGAGCTGTTCGAAGACTACGCCGGCGGCATGCGCGACGGTTACAAGCTCAAGGCCTGGCAGCCAGGCGGCGCCGGTACCGGTTTCCTGTTGCCGGAACACCTCGATGCACAGATGTACGCCGGCGGCATCGCCAAGGTGGGCACCCGTATGGGGACCGGCCTGGCCATGGCGGTGGACGACAGCGTCAACATGGTGTCCCTGCTGCGCAACATGGAGCAGTTCTTCGCCCGCGAATCCTGCGGTTTCTGCACCCCTTGCCGTGACGGCCTGCCATGGAGCGTGAAGCTGCTGATGGCCATCGAACAAGGCAAGGGCCAGCCGGGCGACATCGAGACCCTGCTGGGTCTGGTCGGTTTCCTCGGCCCGGGCAAGACCTTCTGTGCTCACGCACCGGGTGCCGTGGAGCCGCTGGGCAGCGCCATCAAATATTTCCGTCCAGAGTTCGAAGCCGGTATCGCGCCTGCAAGCGCCGTCCCGCCTCTGGCAAGGCCGATCACCATCGGCGCGTAAACGCTTAAAAAAGGCGAAGGGTCCGTGCCCTTCGCCTTTCGTCCGATGACGCCTTTCGGGGCTGACTGGATTCGGACGGATAACAAGATTCCATTAGCCACGCCCGCTGACACCGGGCCAACGAAGAACTTTGAACCATGGCCACTATCCACGTAGACGGCAAAGCGCTCGAAGTCGACGGGGCAGACAACCTGTTACAGGCATGTCTGTCGCTGGGCCTCGACATCCCTTATTTCTGCTGGCACCCCGCGCTTGGTAGCGTCGGGGCCTGCCGCCAGTGCGCGGTCAAGCAGTACACCGACGAGAACGACACCCGTGGTCGCATCGTCATGTCGTGCATGACCCCGGCCACCGACAACACCTGGATCTCCATCGACGATGAAGAATCCAAGGCGTTCCGCGCCAGTGTCGTCGAATGGCTGATGACCAACCACCCGCACGACTGCCCGGTCTGCGAGGAAGGCGGTCACTGCCACCTGCAAGACATGACCGTGATGACCGGCCACAACGAGCGCCGTTATCGCTTCACCAAGCGCACCCACCAGAACCAGGATCTGGGCCCGTTCATTTCCCACGAAATGAACCGCTGCATCGCCTGCTACCGCTGCGTGCGTTTCTACAAGGACTACGCCGGCGGCACCGACCTCGGTGTGTACGGCGCCCACGACAACGTGTACTTCGGTCGCGTTGAAGACGGCACCCTGGAAAGCGAGTTCTCCGGCAACCTCACCGAGGTCTGCCCGACCGGTGTGTTCACCGACAAGACTCACTCCGAGCGCTACAACCGCAAGTGGGACATGCAGTTCTCGCCGAGCATCTGCCATGGCTGCTCCAGCGGTTGCAACATCTCCCCGGGCGAGCGTTACGGCGAACTGCGTCGTATCGAAAACCGTTACAACGGTTCGGTGAACCAGTACTTCCTGTGCGACCGTGGCCGTTTCGGTTACGGCTACGTCAACCGCACCGACCGTCCACGTCAGCCGCTGCTGGCCGACGGCACCAAGCTTGGGCTGGACGCTGCGCTGGACAAGGCCGCCGACCTGCTGCGCGGTCGCAACATCGTCGGTATCGGTTCGCCCCGTGCCAGCCTGGAAAGCAACTACGCGTTGCGTGAACTGGTGGGCGCCGAGCACTTCTACTCCGGTATCGAAGCCGCCGAGCTGGAACGCATCCGTCTGGTCCTGCAAGTGCTCAAAGACAGCCCGCTGCCAGTACCGACCATGCGCGACATCGAAGACCACGACGCGGTGTTCGTCCTCGGTGAAGACCTGACCCAGACCGCCGCACGTATGGCTCTGGCCCTGCGTCAGTCGGTAAAAGGCAAGGCCGAAGACATGGCCGAAGCCATGCGCGTTCAGCCGTGGCTCGACGCCGCGGTGAAGAACATCGGTCAGCACGAACTGAACCCGCTGTTCATCGCCAGCCTGGCTGAAACCAAGCTCGACGACATCGCCGAGGAGTGTGTACACGCCGCTCCTGACGATCTGGCCCGCATCGGTTTCGCCGTGGCTCACGCCCTGGACGCCAGCGCACCGGCCGTCGAAGGTCTGGACGCCGAAGCCCTGGAACTGGCCAAGCGCATCGCCGACGCTCTGCTCGCCGCCAAGCGCCCGCTGATCATCGCCGGTACTTCGCTGGGCTCCAAAGCCCTGATCGAAGCGGCTGCGAACATCGCCAAGGCCCTGAAGCTGCGCGAGAAGAACGGTTCGATCAGCCTGATCGTGCCGGAAGCCAACAGCCTCGGCCTGGCCATGCTCGGTGGCGAATCGGTCGATGCCGCGCTGCAAGCCATCATCGATGGCAAGGCCGACGCCATCGTCGTGCTGGAGAACGATCTGTACACCCGCACCGCCAAGGCCAAGGTCGATGCGGCACTGAACGCTGCGAAAGTGGTGATCGTTGCCGACCACCAGAAGACCGCCACCAGCGACCGCGCGCACCTGGTTCTGCCAGCCGCCAGCTTCGCTGAAGGCGACGGTACGCTGGTCAGCCAGGAAGGCCGCGCCCAGCGCTTCTTCCAGGTTTTCGACCCGCAATACATGGACGCGAGCATTCTGGTCCACGAAGGCTGGCGCTGGCTGCACGCCCTGCGCGCCACCCTGCTGAACCAGCCGGTCGACTGGACGCAACTCGACCACGTCACCGCTGCCGTGGCCTCGAGCACCGCGCAACTGGCCGGCATCGTCGACGCCGCCCCTTCCGCCGCGTTCCGCATCAAGGGTCTGAAACTGGCCCGTGAACCGCTGCGCTACTCGGGCCGCACCGCAATGCGTGCCAACATCAGCGTTCACGAACCGCGCACCCCGCAAGACAAGGACACCGCGTTCGCCTTCTCGATGGAAGGTTACTCGGGCTCCGCCGAACCGCGTCAGCAGGTACCGTTCGCCTGGTCGCCGGGCTGGAACTCGCCGCAAGCCTGGAACAAGTTCCAGGACGAAGTCGGTGGTCACCTGCGCGCTGGCGATCCGGGCACCCGCCTGATCGAAAGCAGCGGCGATTCGCTGAACTGGTTCGCTGCGGCTCCACGCCCGTTCAACCCGGCGCCGGGCACCTGGCAAGCCGTGCCGTTCTTCCACCTGTTCGGCAGCGAAGAGAACTCTTCGAAAGCCGCTCCGGTTCAGGAACGCATTCCGGCTGCCTACGTTGCACTGGCCAAGTCCGAAGCCGACCGCCTGGGCGTCAACGACGGTGCGATGCTGAGCCTCAACGTTGCCGGCCAGACTCTGCGTCTGCCGCTGCGCATCAATGAAGAGCTGGGCGCAGGTCTGGTGGCACTGCCTGCGGGCATCGCCGGCATTCCACCGGCATTCGCCGGCCTATCCGTTGAGGGTCTGCAGGAGGCAGCGCAATGACCTGGTTCACCCCTGAAGTGATCGATGTGATCCTGACGGTCATCAAAGCCATCGTGATCCTGCTGGCCGTCGTGGTCTGCGGCGCATTGCTCAGCTTTGTCGAACGTCGCCTGCTGGGCTGGTGGCAGGACCGTTACGGTCCGAACCGCGTCGGCCCGTTCGGCATGTTCCAGATCGCTGCCGACATGCTGAAGATGTTCTTCAAGGAAGACTGGACCCCGCCGTTTGCCGACAAGGTGATCTTCACCCTGGCACCGGTGGTGGCCATGTCCGCCCTGCTGATCGCGTTCGCGATCATCCCTATCACCCCGACCTGGGGCGTGGCGGACCTGAACATCGGCCTGCTGTTCTTCTTCGCCATGGCTGGCCTGTCGGTCTACGCGGTGCTGTTCGCCGGCTGGTCGAGCAACAACAAGTTCGCCCTGCTGGGCAGCTTGCGTGCCTCGGCGCAGACCGTGTCCTACGAAGTGTTCATGGGCCTGGCCCTGATGGGCATCGTGGTGCAGGTCGGTTCGTTCAACATGCGTGACATCGTCGAGTACCAGGCGCAGAACCTGTGGTTCATCATTCCGCAGTTCTTCGGCTTCTGTACCTTCTTCATCGCTGGCGTGGCCGTGACTCACCGTCACCCGTTCGACCAGCCGGAAGCGGAACAGGAACTGGCCGACGGTTACCACATTGAATACGCCGGCATGAAATGGGGCATGTTCTTCGTCGGTGAATACATCGGCATCATCCTGATCTCGGCGCTGCTGGTCACCCTGTTCTTCGGTGGCTGGCACGGTCCGTTCGGCATCCTGCCGCAACTGTCCTTCGTCTGGTTCGCACTGAAGACCGCGTTCTTCATCATGCTGTTCATCCTGCTGCGCGCTTCCATCCCGCGTCCGCGTTATGACCAGGTGATGGATTTCAGCTGGAAATTCTGCCTGCCACTGACCCTGATCAATTTGCTGGTGACCGCTGCAATCGTGTTGTGGAACACGCCTGCGGTTGCGGTTCAGTGAGGATTTGACCCATGTTCAAATATATTGGCGACATCATTAAGGGTACCGGTACCCAGTTGCGCAGCCTGGTCATGATCTTCGGTCATGGTTTTCGCAAGCGCGACACCCTGCAATACCCGGAAGAGCCGGTCTACCTGGCGCCACGCTACCGTGGCCGCATCGTCCTGACCCGCGACCCCGATGGCGAAGAACGCTGCGTAGCCTGCAACCTGTGCGCCGTGGCGTGCCCGGTGGGTTGCATCTCGCTGCAGAAAGCTGAAACCGAAGACGGTCGCTGGTACCCGGACTTCTTCCGTATCAACTTCTCGCGCTGCATTTTCTGCGGTCTCTGCGAGGAAGCCTGCCCGACCACCGCGATCCAGCTGACTCCGGATTTCGAGATGGCCGAGTTCAAACGTCAGGACCTGGTGTACGAGAAAGAAGATCTGCTGATCTCCGGCCCCGGCAAAAACCCTGATTACAACTTCTATCGTGTTGCAGGTATGGCCGTTGCGGGCAAGCCGAAAGGCGCCGCACAAAACGAAGCCGAGCCGATCAACGTGAAGAGCTTGCTGCCTTAAGGAAGAACGATGGAATTCGCTTTCTATTTCGCATCGGGTATCGCTGTTGTGTCCACACTGCGTGTGGTCACCAACACCAATCCTGTGCACGCCCTGCTCTACCTGATCATTTCGCTGATCTCCGTGGCCATGACCTTCTTCGCCCTCGGCGCACCGTTTGCCGGCGTGCTGGAAGTGATCGCCTACGCCGGCGCCATCATGGTGCTGTTCGTGTTCGTGGTGATGATGCTGAACCTTGGCCCGGCCTCGGTTCAGCAGGAACGCAGCTGGCTCAAGCCCGGCATCTGGGCGGGGCCGGTGATTCTCGCCGCCCTGCTGCTGGCCGAACTGTTGTATGTGCTGTTCGCTCACCAGAGCGGTCAGGCCATCGGTCAAACCACCGTGGACGCGAAAGCCGTGGGCATCAGCCTGTTCGGTCCGTACCTGCTGGTGGTCGAACTCGCCTCGATGCTGCTGCTCGCTGCAGCCGTCACGGCGTTCCATTTGGGCCGTAACGAGGCGAAGGAGTAAGACATGCCTGCTATCCCTCTCGAGCATGGACTGGCGGTTGCCGGCATCCTGTTCTGCCTTGGTCTGGTCGGCCTGATGGTCCGCCGCAACATTTTGTTCGTGTTGATGAGTCTGGAAGTGATGATGAACGCCTCTGCACTGGCCTTCATCGTTGCGGGCGCCCGCTGGGCGCAACCGGATGGACAGATCATGTTCATCCTGGTGATCAGCCTGGCAGCCGCCGAAGCCAGTATTGGCCTGGCGATCCTGCTGCAACTGTATCGCCGCTTCCACACGCTCGATATCGACGCTGCCAGTGAGATGCGCGGATGAACCTACTCTTTCTGACTTTCGTATTCCCCCTGATCGGGTTCCTGTTGCTGTCGTTCTCCCGCGGCCGCCTCTCGGAAAACCTGTCGGCGCTGATCGGTGTCGGCTCCATCGGCCTGTCCGCCATCGTCGCGGCCTACGTGATCTGGCAGTTCAACGTCGCTCCACCTGAAGGTGGCGTGTACGTGCATGTGCTGTGGACGTGGATCTCGGTGGAAGGCTTCCAGCCGAACTTCGCCCTGTACCTGGACGGTCTGTCCGTAACCATGCTGGGTGTGGTGGTCGGCGTGGGTTTCCTGATCCACCTGTTCGCCTCCTGGTACATGCGCGGTGAAGCCGGTTACTCGCGCTTCTTCGCCTACACCAACCTGTTCATCGCCAGCATGCTGTTCCTGGTGCTGGGCGACAACCTGCTGTTCATCTACTTCGGTTGGGAAGGCGTGGGCCTGTGCTCGTACCTGTTGATCGGTTTCTACTACAGCAACCGCAACAACGGTAACGCCGCACTGAAAGCCTTCATCGTCACCCGTATCGGCGACGTGTTCATGGCGATCGGCCTGTTCATCCTGTTCCAGCAACTGGGCACGCTGAACGTCCAGGAACTGCTGGTGAAGGCGCCTGAGCACTTCAAGGTCGGCGATTTCTGGATCGTGCTGGCCACCCTGATGCTGCTGGGCGGTGCGGTGGGTAAATCGGCACAACTGCCGCTGCAGACCTGGCTTGCGGACGCGATGGCCGGCCCTACCCCGGTTTCGGCACTGATCCACGCTGCAACCATGGTGACCGCCGGTGTCTACCTGATCGCCCGTACCCACGGTCTGTTCGCCCTGGCGCCGGACATCCTGCATCTCGTGGGAATCGTCGGTGGTGTGACGTTGGTTCTGGCAGGTTTCGCGGCACTGGTGCAAACCGACATCAAACGTATCCTCGCCTACTCGACCATGAGCCAGATCGGCTACATGTTCCTGGCGCTGGGCGTTGGCGCCTGGGAAGGCGCGATTTTCCACCTGATGACCCACGCCTTCTTCAAGGCCCTGCTGTTCCTTGCTTCCGGTGCGGTGATCGTTGCCTGCCACCACGAGCAGAACATCTTCAAGATGGGCGGCCTGTGGAAGAAACTGCCGCTGGCCTACGCCAGCTTCATCGTCGGTGGTGCCGCCCTGGCTGCCCTGCCGCTGGTGACCGCAGGTTTCTACTCCAAGGACGAAATCCTCTGGGAAGCGTTCGCCAGCGGCCACAACGGTCTGTTGTACGCCGGTCTGGTCGGTGCGTTCATGACCTCGCTGTACACCTTCCGCCTGATCTTCATCGCGTTCCACGGTGAAGCCAAGACCGAAGCTCACGCCGGTCACGGTATCGCTCACTGGCTGCCACTGTCGGTGCTGATCGTGCTGTCGACTTTCGTCGGCGCCATGATCGTTCCACCGCTGCACGGCGTACTGCCTGAGAGCGTCGGCCATGCCGGCGGTGAAGCCAAGCACAGCCTGGAAATCGCCTCGGGCGCCATCGCCCTGGCCGGTATCCTGCTGGCGGCCCTGCTGTTCCTCGGCAAGCGTCGTTTCGTGACCGCGATCGCCAACAGCGGCATCGGCCGTCTCCTTTCGGCCTGGTGGTTCGCTGCCTGGGGCTTCGACTGGATCTACGACAAACTGTTCGTCAAGCCGTACCTTGCGATCAGCCACATCCTGCGCAAAGACCCGCTCGACCAGACCATCGGTCTGATCCCGCGCATGGCCAAGGGCGGTCACACCGCCCTGAGCCGTACCGAGACCGGTCAACTGCGTTGGTACGCCGCCTCGATGGCTGCCGGTGCCGTGCTGGTCATCGGCGCTGTCGTGCTGGTAGCGGTCTGATATGAACCTTGCGAATTTGCGAAAGGAAACGAACCCGTCATGATTCTGCCTTGGCTAATCCTGATCCCCTTCATCGGCGGCCTGCTGTGCTGGCTGGGTGAGCGCTTCGGCGCCACCCTCCCCCGCTGGATTGCGCTGATCACCATGTCCCTGCTGCTCGCCCTCGGCCTCTGGCTGTGGGCTCACGGCGACTACTCCCTTGCGCCGAAGCCCGGCGCCGACCCGACCTGGGCGCTTGAGTTCAAGCATGTCTGGATCCAGCGTTTCGGCATCAACGTGCACCTGGCCCTCGATGGTCTGTCGCTGCTGATGATCCTGCTGACCGGCCTGCTGGGTGTCCTGTCGGTACTCTGCTCGTGGAAAGAGATCCAGCGTCACGTCGGTTTCTTCCACCTGAACCTGATGTGGATCCTGGGCGGTGTCGTCGGCGTGTTCCTCGCCCTCGACCTGTTCATGTTCTTCTTCTTCTGGGAAATGATGCTGGTGCCGATGTACTTCCTCATCGCGCTCTGGGGTCACAGTTCTTCGGACGGCAAGAAGACCCGGATCTACGCGGCGACCAAGTTCTTCATCTTCACTCAGGCTTCCGGCCTGATCATGCTGGTGGCGATCCTCGGTCTGGTCCTGGTCAACTACAACAGCACCGGCGTGATCACCTTCAACTACGCCGACCTGTTGAAGACCAAGATGTCGATGACCACCGAGTACATCCTGATGCTCGGCTTCTTCATCGCCTTCGCGGTCAAGCTGCCGGTGGTTCCGTTCCACTCCTGGCTGCCTGACGCTCACGCCCAGGCACCGACTGCAGGTTCCGTCGACCTCGCCGGTATCCTGCTGAAAACTGCGGCCTACGGTCTGCTGCGTTTCGCCCTGCCGCTGTTCCCGAACGCCTCGGCCGAGTTCGCGCCGATCGCCATGACCCTCGGTCTGATCGGGATCTTCTACGGTGCGTTCCTGGCGTTCGCCCAAACCGACATCAAGCGTCTGATCGCCTTCTCGTCCGTTTCCCACATGGGCTTCGTACTGATCGGCATCTACTCCGGCAGCCAGCTGGCGCTGCAAGGCGCCGTGGTCCAGATGCTGGCCCACGGTCTGTCGGCCGCGGCACTGTTTATCCTGAGCGGTCAGCTGTACGAGCGCCTGCACACTCGTGACATGCGTGAGATGGGCGGTCTGTGGTCGCGTATCGCTTACCTGCCGGCAATCAGCCTGTTCTTCGCAGCCGCTTCGCTGGGTCTGCCGGGCACCGGTAACTTCGTCGGCGAGTTCCTGATCCTGATCGGCACCTTCGCCAGCGCGCCATGGATCACCGCGATTGCCACCTCCGGTCTGGTGTTCGGTTCGGTCTACTCGCTGATCATGATCCACCGCGCCTACTTCGGTCCGTCCAAATCGGATTCGATCCTGCACGGCATGGACGCTCGCGAACTGATCATGGTGCTGGGCCTTGCGGTGCTGCTGATTTACCTCGGCGTCTACCCGCAACCGTTCCTCGACACCTCTGCCGCCACGATGCATGGCGTGCAGCAGTGGCTCGGCACCGCCTTCACTCAACTCGCTTCGGCCCGGTAAGAGCGCTATGGAATTCACGATTCAACACTTTATTGCGCTAGCGCCACTGTTGATCACCAGCCTCACCATTATCGTGGTGATGCTGGCAATCGCCTGGCGCCGCAACCACTCGCAGACCTTCCTGATTTCGGTGGCGGGTCTGAACCTGGCGCTGCTGTCGATCCTGCCGGCCCTGAAAGTCGCACCTCTGGCCGTGACCCCGTTGCTGCAGATCGACACCTTTGCCTGTCTGTACATGGCGCTGATCCTCGTCGCCACCCTCGCCTGCGTCACCCTCGCCCACGCCTACCTTGGCGATGGCGGTTCGGGTTACCCGGGCAATCGTGAAGAACTGTACCTGCTGATCCTGATGGCCGCCGCCGGTGGCCTGGTTCTGGTCAGCGCGCAGCACCTGGCCGGTTTGTTCGTCGGTCTGGAACTGCTGTCGGTGCCGGTCTACGGTCTGGTGGCCTACGCCTTCTTCAACAAGCGTTCGCTGGAAGCCGGCATCAAATACATGGTGCTGTCGGCCGCCGGTTCCGCGTTCCTGCTGTTCGGTATGGCACTGCTGTACGCAGACGCCGGTTCCCTGAGCTTCGTCGGTATCGGTCAGGCGCTGGCCGCGACCGGTCTGCCAAGCTCGCTGGCGCAACTGGGCCTGGGCATGATGCTGATCGGTCTGGCGTTCAAACTGTCGCTGGTACCGTTCCACCTGTGGACGCCGGACGTGTACGAAGGTGCTCCCGCACCGGTGGCCGCGTTCCTGGCCACCGCTTCGAAAGTGGCTGTGTTCGCCGTGATGGTGCGTCTGTTCCAGATCTCCCCTGCCGCCAGCAGTGGTGTTCTGAGCAACGTGCTGACCATCATCGCCATCGCCTCGATCCTGTTCGGTAACCTGCTGGCCCTGACCCAGAGCAACCTCAAGCGTCTGCTCGGTTACTCGTCCATCGCGCACTTCGGCTACCTGCTGATCGCACTGGTGGCGAGCAAGGGTCTGGCGGTGGAAGCCATCGGCGTGTATCTGGTCACCTACGTGATCACCAGCCTCGGCGCCTTCGGCGTGATCACCCTGATGTCCTCGCCATACAACGGTCGCGACGCCGATGCGCTGTACGAGTACCGCGGCCTGTTCTGGCGCCGCCCGTACCTGACCGCCGTACTGACCGTGATGATGCTGTCCCTGGCCGGTATCCCGCTGACTGCGGGCTTCATCGGCAAGTTCTACATCATCGCCACCGGCGTCGAGTCGCACCAATGGTGGCTGGTCGGTTCCCTGGTACTGGGCAGCGCCATCGGCGTGTTCTACTACCTGCGCGTGATGGTCACCCTGTACCTGATCGAACCGAACCTGCGCCGCCACGATGCCCAGTTGCACTGGGAACAAAAGGCAGGCGGCGTGATGCTGCTGGCCATCGCCGTTGTCGCGTTCTTCCTCGGCGTCTACCCGCAACCATTGCTGACCCTGGTTCAGCAGGCGGGTCTGGCGGGCTGATTGCTCTGCTGGAATGGCTGCAAACAGAAACGGCACCTGCGGGTGCCGTTTTTTGTTTGTGGGATATTTATTCCAATGCCCTCCCCTATTTAGGAATTTGCCTTCAATACGATTAGCAACGGCTGACATCACACAGTTGGCCTATGCCGTTAAATTCGAAAGTCGCCCATCAAGTGGAGCCAGGAACCATGAAGCGAGATATTTGTTCAGAGTTGATGAACGGCCTCGAGGCATTAGCCAAAGAACGCAAAGGCAAAGTCACCTTGAAAAAAACGCGCGCCCAACGGATCGGAACCATGAAGGGCAAACTCACACTTCCCAATGACATCGATACCTCTCTGCCAGAGGACGTGCTGGATATCTTCGAAAGGTAGAAACGCACATCGGCATACATGGAACGGTCAGACCCACCCTGTGTGAGTTTCGCCCGCACCCACCTGACAAAATTGTAATCCCCCAATCACCTCCCCGTTATCCGCTGCCTGCAACGATGTCACCCGGCGACCAACCGGCGGGCCCTTGCCCGTCGAACAATATAACCCACGCCGAAGCACGTTCCCGCTCTGCCGAACCCAGGAGTGATTGATGGTTAACAACACAAAAATATCGATGGCCGCTTTAGCAGTGGTCGTCGGCGCCACGCCGTCCACGGTGTTTGCAGAAGAAAACCCCGAAGGATTTATCGAAGGCAGCAGCCTGACGGTTCTCAACCGTAACTTCTATTTCAATCGTGATCACCGCAACGGCCAGTCCAGCCCCACCGGCAATGGTTACTCCGAGGCCTGGGCTCATGCGGTCATCGGCAAGTTCGAATCCGGTTTCACCCAGGGCACCGTCGGGTTCGGGGTGGATGCCTTCGCGATGATCGGCCTGAAACTCGATACCGGTGACGGCCGCAACGGTGGCCGCAGTTCGTTCGATGTGTTGCCGGTCGACAGCGATGGTAAAGCGCGGGACGAATACACCAAGGTCGGTGGTGCGGCCAAAGTGCGGGCCTTCGATACGGTGGTGAAAGTCGGCGATGTGTTCCCGGCCAACCCGATGGTCGCAGCAGGTGATTCGCGCCTGCTGCCGGAAAGCTTTCGTGGTGTGACAGCGACCAATACCAGCATTGAGGGCCTGTCGATCCAGGGGGGACGGTTGCATGCCATGAGCCAGCCGGTGTCCAGCGACATGCGCGAAAACTTCGCGACCTTCTATGCCGGCCCGGTCAACTCGCCCTGGATCGCTTACGGCGGTGGCGATTATGCGGTGAACAAAAACCTCGGTTTCAGCCTCTACACCAGTCGCCTGAAAGATGCCTGGAACCAGTACTACGCCGGCACCGCCTGGACGTATCCGCTGTCGGATGACCTGTCGCTGTTCGGTGGCCTGAACTATTACAAGGCGGTCGATGAAGGCAAACAACTGCTCGGCCGGTTCGACAACAACATCTGGAGCGGTCGGGTAGGCGTGAAGCTCGGCGCCCATTCCGTGGCCCTCTCCCACCAGCGCAACAGCGGTAACGACGATTTCGATTACCTGCGCCAGTCCGACTCGATCTTCCTCGACAACTCGATCCAGTACAGCGACTTCAACTCGCCGAAAGAGCGTTCATGGATGGTGCGCTACGACCTCGACATGACCACTTACGGCGTGCCGGGCCTGTCGTTCATGACCCGTTATGCCCGCGGCACCGACGCCGATTATTCCAACGCCAACGCCGTGTACATGCGCCGCGATGCCGAAGGCAATCCGCTGACCGACCAGAAGCGTTGGGAGCGTGACATCGAAGTCAAATACGTGGTGCAAAGCGGTTCGATGAAAGACCTGTCACTGCGCCTGCGCCAGGCCACCACCCGTGCCACAGCGTTCGAGTCGGATCTGGATGAAGTACGGGTGATTGTCGAATACCCGCTGGCGATTCTCTGAATTTCACGAGCAACACATTCACCTTTAGAAGCGCCTTGCTCCTTTGGTAAGAGGTGAATTTTTTGGCGTCCTTCGGGGCGCCTTTTTTATGCCTGAAAAAAGCCCGGCTCACTGAACATGAACCGGGCGCTTGTGCCGCTACAGGCGCTATCCCCCCTGCTGACGACAGTTACCCATGACGTTGTACGTGACGGTGTTGAGCTGTCCTTTCGAGTCTTCATAAGTCATCGCGGCCGGCACGACGGCGCATTCGTTTTTCGGCCGTACAACACTCACCACTTTCTTCACGTCCAGCTTCATTCCGTACTCGTATTCCTTGACCACCGGCGCCGCCTTGCCCTGGGCCGCCGCGTACTGCTCCATGGCCTTGGCGTTGGCACTGAGCGCCCGGTCGAACGTCCGGTCGCCACCGCCTTCGGCCAACGCATTCAAAGACATGGCCATGACACCGGTGAATGCCAACAGCTTTAGAAGTTTCATATTCATTTCCCTCAAAACACGACTCATAAAAAAGCCCACCATCGATGCGCGATGACGGGCTCATTCACTGGAGGCTCGCTTACAGGTCTTGGGTCTGTTCGGCCTTCTTGTCGTTCACGACGACAGGATTACCAGCCTTTTCCTTGGCAACGAACAGCTCCATGGAGCGGTCGTTGTTGGTCATCATCCGCTCGAAGGTGCGGTCGCCGCCACCTTCAGCCATCGCCAGGGAAGACAACAACAACGCGACGACAAAAGCACCGATCTGTACAGGTTTCATGGTTGATTCCTCATTCAAGTCACTGACGGGATCAAGGTAACAATCCGAACCTTTCGTGACGGTGGCGCCGACATTACATATCCGTCATGTGCCACCGCCCTGATGAATCAATACAAAAAACTGTGGGAGCGAGCTTGCTCGCGAAGAGGCCGTGTCAGTCGACTAATAAGTTGGATGACAGGCCGCTTTCGCGAGCAAGCTCGCTCCCACAAAAGGGATCAACTACTCAGTTGGAACAGAGTTCTCATCCCGGCGATGCGCAATCTGATACAACGCCGGCAGGATAAGCAGCGTAAGAACGGTCGAGGACAGGATCCCGCCGATCACCACCGTTGCCAGCGGTCGCTGCACCTCGGCCCCGGTGCCGGTCGCCAGGGCCATCGGGATGAAGCCCAGCGACGCCACCAGCGCGGTCATCAATACCGGTCGCAATCGTGTCAGCGCACCGACGTTGATCGCCTCGGACAGCGAACGCCCCTCCTCCCGCAGGTTGCGGATGAACGCGATCATCACCAGGCCGTTGAGCACCGCCACACCGGACAATGCAATAAACCCGACACCCGCCGAGATCGACAGCGGAATGTCCCGCAACCACAGCGCCATGACCCCGCCGGTCAACGCAAACGGAATTCCGGTGAACACCAGCAAGCCGTCCTTGAGGTTGTTGAACATCATGAATAACAGTCCGAACACCAGCAGCAACGCCACCGGCACCACGATCTGCAAACGCTTGGCCGCCGATTGCAGTTGCTCGAACTGTCCGCCCCAGGTGGTCCAGTAACCCGCCGGCACCTGCACATCACGTTCGATCACTTCGCCCGCCTCGGCGACGAACGATCCGATGTCACGCCCGCGCACGTTGGCGCTGACGATTACCAGGCGCTTGCCATTCTCGCGGCTGACCTGATTCGGCCCCAGCACCAGATCAAGACTGGCGACGTCCTTGAGCGCGATAAACCCGATCCGGTTGGTCGCGCCGTTCACGGCAGGCACCGGAATCAGCAGCGCCGACAGACCATCAAGGTCCTTGCGCATCGCATCGGACAACCGCACCACCATGTCGAACCGACGGTCACCTTCAAACAGCGTCCCGGCCTTCTGCCCGCCAACGGCCACCGCAATGGTGTCCTGCACATCGCCGACGTTGAGCCCGTAACGCGCGGCCTTGTCGCGGTCGATATTGATGGTCAACACCGGCAGGCCGGTGGTTTGCTCGACCTTGACCTCGGACGCGCCGTTGACCTTCTGCGTCGCGACGGCAATCTTCGCCGCCGTGGCGTTGAGTACATCCATGTCATCGCCGAACACCTTGACCGCCACGTCGCTGCGCACACCGGAGATCAGTTCGTTGAAGCGCAACTGAATCGGCTGCGACAGTTCATAGTTGCTCCCCGGCAAGGTCGCGGCGGCCTGTTGCAGTTCGGCCATCAGGGTTTCGCGGGACTTGCCTGGGTCCGGCCATTGCTCTTTTGGTTTGAGCATCACGTAGCTGTCGGAGATGTTCGGCGGCATCGGGTCGGAGGCGATCTCCGCCGTACCGGTACGGGCGAAGACGCGCTCGACCTCCGGCACTTTATCGAGAATCAGCGTCTCCAGACGCTGCTGCATATCCAGCGACTGCGTGAGGCTGGTGCCCGGAACGCGCAGGGCCTGCAAGGCAAAATCACCTTCACTGAGGCTCGGCACAAACTCGCTGCCCATGCGGCTGGTGAGCACGCCACTGACCACGATCACCGCCAGCGCAGCACCGACCGCCACCGTGCGACGGGACATGACCCAGGCCAGGGCCGGTGCGTACACGCGACGCGCACCGCGCATCACCACGCCCTCTTCTTCCTTGACCTTGCCGGTGACAAACAGCGCAATCGCCGCCGGCACAAAGGTGACCGACAAGAGCATGGCGCCAAGCAACGCAATGACCACGGTGAATGCCATCGGGTGGAACATTTTTCCTTCGACGCCGCTCAGGGCGAAGATCGGCAGGTACACCACCATGATGATCAACTGCCCGAAAATCAGCGGTCGCCGCGCCTCTTTCGCTGCCGCGAACACTTCATGGAAACGCTCGGATCGGGTCAGCAATCGCCCGTGATGCTGCTGTGCATGGGCCAGTCGTCGCAGAGTGTTTTCGACGATGACCACCGCACCGTCGACGATGATGCCGAAGTCCAGCGCACCGAGGCTCATCAGGTTGGCGCTGACCTTGTTGCTGAACATCCCGGTGAAAGTGAACAGCATCGACAGTGGAATCACCATCGCCGTGATCAGCGCAGCGCGGATATTGCCGAGGAACAGAAACAGGATCGCGATCACCAGAATCGCGCCTTCGACGAGGTTCTTCTTCACCGTGGCGATGGCCTTGTCGACCAGATGCGTGCGGTCGTACACCGGCACCGCAATCACGCCATCGGGCAAGGATTTGTTGATCTGTTCGAGCTTCGCAGCGACAGCCTGGGAAACCGTGCGACTGTTTTCCCCGATCAACATGAACACGGTGCCGAGCACCACTTCACGGCCGTTTTCCGTGGCGGCGCCGCTGCGCAGTTCGCGACCGATTTCCACGGTAGCGACGTTCCTGATCCGGATCGGCGTGCCATCGACATTGGCCATGACGATATTGGCAATGTCTTCGGTGCTCGCCACCTGACCCGGTGCGCGAATCAGCAATTGTTCACCACTGCGCTCGATGTAGCCGGCGCCGACGTTGGCGTTGTTGCGCTCCAGCGCCGTCACCAGATCGGTGAGGGTCAGTCGGTAGGCCGCGAGTTTTTTCGGATCGGGCGCGATCTGGTACTCCTTGGCAAAACCGCCGATGGTGTTGATCTCGGCCACGCCGGGAACGTTGCGCAGTTGCGGTTTGATGATCCAGTCCTGGATCACCCGCAGATCGGTCGGCGTGTAGGGCGTGCCGTCATCTTTCAGCGCGCCTTCCCTGGTCTCGACCGTCCACAGGAAGATCTCGCCGAGCCCGGTGGAGATCGGCCCCATCACCGCTTCCACGCCCTCGGGCAATTGCTCTTTGGCGGACTGAAGGCGTTCGTTGACCAATTGCCGGGCAAAGAACAGATCGGTGCCGTCCTTGAAGATCACCGTGACCTGAGACAATCCCGAGCGCGACAGCGAGCGGGTTTGCTCGAGCGCCGGCAAACCGGCCATCGCGGTTTCAATCGGGAAGGTGATGCGCTGCTCGGTTTCCAGCGGCGAGAACCCGGCCGCGCCGGTGTTGATCTGCACCTGGACGTTGGTGATATCGGGCACGGCGTCGATTGGCAGTTTCTGATAACTGGCGATGCCGAGGCCGGCCATGAGCAGAACGGCGAGCAGCACGATGATGCGCTGCTCGATGGCAAACTGGATCAGGCGTTCGAACATGGGAGTCTTCCGCGATTAATGACTGTGCTCGGCCGAGGCTTTGCCCAGCTCGGATTTGAGGACAAAGCTGCCGTCGCTGGCCACTTGCACGCCCGGCGCAAGTCCCGCGGTGACTTCGACCTGCCCCGCCGCGCGACCACCCAGCTCCACCACTTGCGCCTTGAAGCCGTCGTCGGTGCGCACGAACACCGTAGGTTTGTCCTCGACGGTCTGGATCGCGGCTTCCGGTACGGCGACCTGAGCCTGACGGCTGTCGGTGGCGACCAGCGCGGTGACGAACAGGCCCGGGCGCCACGAACCCTGCGGGTTTTCCAGGGTGACGCGCACGGTCGCGGTGCGGGTCTGCTCGCCGAGCAGGCTGCCGACGTAGGCCACGGTGCCGGTCACTTCAGCTTTCAATTCCGCCGCGCTGACCGTGACAGGTTTGCCCACTTGCACCTTGTTCAAGTCCTTCGGTGAAACGCCGAAGGTGACCCACACCCGCGACAAGTCCGAGAGCGTGAACGCCGCCGTGGTTTCATCAACCACCTCCCCTGGCGTCAGGTGCTTTTCCACCACCACACCGTCGAACGGTGCCCGCAGTTCATAGCGATTGCCCCCGGTGGCGACCACGCTGCCACTGAGCACGCTGATCTTTTGCCGAGCGTTGTTCACAGCGATTTCAGCTTCTTCCAGGGCCTGACGGGCCTGAAGAAAATCCTGTTCGGCGGAGATCTTGTCCTGCCACAATTTTTTCTCGCGCTCGTAAGTCGTACGCGCCAGTGCGAGGCGCCGTTGCGCGGCGGCCTGTTCACTGCGCTGATCGGAAATCTGCTGACTGGCGATCACCGCCAGCAACTGGCCCTTCTTGACCGACTGCCCGAGATTGACCGACACCGACTCGACCACCCCCGGTACCCGCGGGACCACGTGCGCGGTGCGGTCTTCGTCGAAACGCACTTCACCGGGGAACGGCAAGCCAAGACTAATGCGCTGCGCCTTCGCTTCGGCCAGTTGAATACCTGCCGCCGTGATCTGCTCCGCCGTCAATTCGATGTGTCCTTCTTCGCCATGTTCGCCTTCGGCAGCGGTACCCTCTTCTGCGTGATCCGCATGCTCGGAGGCTTCATCGGCATGCGCATCGATGCCCGAGTTGCCCGCCCACATCGAGCCGATACCAATGCCCAGCGCCAGGGACGCCGCAGCGACCACGATCAGTTTTTTATCCATGGAAACTCCTCTGCGCCGTGCATCGCGCAGTGATCAGAAAATTGAAATTCAACGGTTGTCACCGAGGTCGCCGAAAATGCGTTCGATGCGGACCCGGGCGTCGGTGGCCTCGCTCACCGCCTGGATGTATTGGCTGCGCGCATTGATCAGCGTGCGCTGGGCGTCGAGCACGTCGAGGAAGCCGAACTTGCCCATTTCGAAACCGCGCGTGGCGCTGTCCACCGCACTTTGCGCGGCGGGCAGGACGGTCTGGTCGAACGCCCGGATTTCGCCGTTGGCGGTCTGCCATTGCTCAAGGGTGGTCTGGATCTCCGTGCGCAGGCGCAACTCGGTGGCGTTGCGCAGGTCCCGTGCCTGATCGGCACGCCGCGCCGCCGCCAGCACATTGCCCTGATTGCGGTTGAACAACGGGATCGGCATCGACAGCCCGACCACGTTGACCCGCTCACGCTCGGTTTCGCTGTACTGGCTGCCGATGCTGACGGTGAGATCGGGAATCCGCTGGGACTTTTCCAGCCCCAGCGATGCCTCGCACTGATCGATCTGCAATTTCGCCAGACGCAGTTCAGCGGTCTCGTTCAGACGCTCCAGCAAACGAGTGGGCGGCGGGACCTTGGCCAGGTTCCGAGCAGTGCTTTGCACCGTGGTCGAAGTCGGCAACGGTGCGCCCATGACCTGCGCCAGTTGCTGGTACGTATTGGCCAGATCACGCTCGGCGCGGCTCAGCTCCAGGCGTACTTCCGAGAGCTGCACTTGAGCGCGAGTGCCCTCCACCGGCGACGATTTGCCCGCCTCGATCCGCCCCTGCGCCACACGCAAACCGTGCTCGGCCAGTTGCAGCGACTGCCGGGCCAGTTGCAAACGTTGCTGTGCGGTTTGCGCCGCGTTGAACGCCTGAATCACATCGGCGCGCAAAGCATTGCGCTTGCGCTCCAACTCGAGGCCGGCGGCATCCTGCGCACGGCTGGCGACGTCGATCCGGGCGCCACGTTTGCCGCCCAGTTCGATCGGCTGGCTGAGCATCACCGTGGTGGTGCGCGATTGACGCCGAGTGTCTTCGGCTTCCCACGAAACCTCGGGATTGGGGATCAGGCCCGCCTGTTTGCGGTCACCTTCGGCAATGCCGATTTCCCACTGCGCGGCGGCCAGCTCCGGGTTACCCGCGAAAGCGGTTTTCAGGGCTTGATCCAGGGTCAGGGTCGATGCACTGGCAAGGCTTGTACAGGCCAGCAACAAGAGGCCGCTGGCGGTTTTTTTCAGGCGTGAGCGCGCCGTCCGTTCTATTAAACCGGGCAATGGAAGACTTCCTTCAATCAAGAATCTTTGATTGCGCCACGGTAGGGTTTTGAACTTATCGACAAGGTGACTGGAAAATTACAAATCCGTTATCCACGTTTAATGAAAGTTGTTTTGCTCTAGGATTTCAGATTCGGATCCCGTTATAGCAATACATGGAAACAAATACGGATTAGTTATCTGCCGAATAGCACTTGCCTGAACAGAAGTCATGAAAAATTCGATCTCATCCTGCGACAGGCTGTCGCGGATGGCCGTTTTAAAGGCCCCGAACGTTGACTCTATAGCCACTACAGCCTTTACCTTGCACACCATTCAATAACAGAGACGGTCCGGAAGACCTTACAAAAACAACAACTTTCCCGGCCAACTTAATTAAATGTCCATTAAATATAAGTGGTGAAAAATCATGCGAATCCTTGTCGTCGAGGACGAGCGTAAAGCTGCCGAATACTTGCATCAGGGACTGACCGAAAGTGGTTATATCGTGGACCATGCCGTCAACGGTGCTGACGGTTTGCACCTGGCGCAGCAACAGTCTTACGACCTGATCATTCTGGACGTGAACCTGCCGGAACTCGACGGCTGGAGCGTGCTGGAACAACTGCGTCGTACTCACTCCACCCGGGTGATGATGCTCACTGCACGCGGCCGCCTGGCGGACAAGATCCGGGGGCTGGATCTGGGCGCCGACGACTATCTGGTCAAGCCGTTCGAATTCCCGGAACTGCTGGCCCGGGTGCGCACCCTGATGCGCCGCAGCGAAAACATCCCGGTACCGCAGGTGCTCAAGGTCGCCGACCTGGAACTCGATCCGGGACGCCACCGGGCCTTTCGAGGCGAACAGCGCATCGACCTGACCACCAAGGAATTCGCCCTGCTGCATCTGCTGATGCGTCAGTCCGGCGAAGTGCTGACCCGTACTCAAATCATCTCTCTGGTGTGGGACATGAATTTCGACTGCGACACCAACGTGGTCGAGGTCTCGATCCGCCGCTTGCGGGCGAAGATCGACGACCCGTTCGACCGCAAGCTGATCCATACCCTGCGCGGTGTGGGTTACGTGCTGGAGGCCCGGGAATGAAGCCGGCCAGCCTGTCGCTGCGACTGGGCCTGACCGTCAGCATTCTCGGTGCGCTGCTGGTGGTGTTCCTGGCGATCCTCGCGTACTTCGCGCTGACCCATGAGCTCAATGCGCTGTCCCGGGACAGCCTGGAAAAGAAGATGGCGCAGGTCGAACACAGCCTGTCGCTGTACGTCGATGCCAATGAAGTCAGTGGCAAGCCGCACATTCTGCTCGATCAGGTCATGGGGCATGACAACCTGACACTGACGATCTATGACCGGGGCAATTTGCGCTCGCCATTGCTCAAGTCCGGTTCGGGACTGACGGACCCACGGATTGAATTGAAAGCGCTCCGGCTGACGAGCGATCGATTGACCTACAGCGACAGCGCCGATGAGAACGGGGTGAAGTTCCTGACCGCCTCGAAGCTGATTCGCCTGAAGGACGGCAGCAGCGTGCCGGTGCTGCTGTCGATGGACAATGCCCACGACCAGGCCTTGCTCAGCGCCTATCTGCGTTCGACGCTGATCGCGCTGCCGTTGCTGCTGGTGTTCATCGGCCTGACCGCGTGGGGCGCGGTGCAGCGCGGACTGGCGCCGCTGCGGGAGTTTCGCAAGGTGGCGGCCAGGGTCACCACACAGGACCTCGACCATCGGCTCTCGGGGGTGAACATGCCTCAGGAATTGAGCGAACTGGCACACGGCATCAACGTCATGCTCGATCGTCTGGACAGCGGCGTGCAGCAGTTGTCGCAGTTTTCCGATGACCTGGCCCATGAACTGCGCACACCGATCAACAACCTGATGGGCAAGGCCCAGGTCACGTTGTCACGGGAGCGCCCGGTCGGGGAATACAAGGATGTGCTGGTGTCGTGCACCGAGGAACTCGAACGCGTTGCGCGGATAGTTTCGGACATGCTGTTTCTGGCCCAGGCCAGCCAGCCGATGGCACACGCTTCGTTCGAAGCCATAGCGCTGCAGGACGAGGCGCTCAGGGTGGCCGAGCTGTTTTCTCTGTCAGCGCAAGACAAACAGATCCACATCAAGGTGGTCGGCAGCGCTCGGGTCTCGGGGGACCGGCTGATGATCCAACGGGCGATATCGAACCTGCTCTCCAATGCCTTGCGCCACTGCCCGCCCGGTAAAACCGTTTCGCTGTTCATCGAACAGGCGCCGACTCAGGTAACGCTGCGGGTGAGCAACCCCGGCGCAGGCATCGAAGCCCGACACCTGCCGTATCTGTTCGACCGTTTTTACCGGGTCGACAGCAGCCGCACCCGCTCACAGGGCAGCACCGGCCTGGGCCTGGCCATCGTGCGTTCGATCATGAGCCTGCATCAGGGCACTGCTCAGGTGCAAAGCCATCCGGGGGCAATGACGGTATTCAGTCTGGTATTCCCCGCTTTTGCGCCAAAGCGTTAAAGCCTTCAGGCAGATTTGTGCGGTGTTTTCTCCATCTCTGTACGAAAAGTCACCGCACAATAACGCCACAACGTCACCGAGCCCCTTAGACGGGATTTTACTTTGGCTTCGCGATGAAACGTCTGACGAAGACAGGAAACAAAACAACGCCAATCCTTATTGTCCACGTGCCCACTTCTCTCACTGGTTCTGCGCCAAAACCCGTTAGAACGCATCCCTCCGCTGTTTCTGAAGCGTCAATCGACGATTTATCAGTACGTATTTCGACACGGGTAAAAGCCGTCGACGGAAACCTCCCGACATTTTTGACCCCACTATCACTGCCCTCCTAGATTCGGCTCGTGCCTGCAACGGCACATCCAAATAACAACCAAGGAGACACCCCATGGGCTACATCGGCAGCTGGAACGCCAACCCGATCGATGAGCTGGACGAACAGCAAACCCCTTCACCAGAGCAGATCGAAGCACTGCAACTGACCGAGGAAGAGCAGGCGGAACTGAACGCCGAGTGACAGGCCCCGCAGGGGCGTCGCGCCCCTGCGGACTTTCAGGATGGAAATCATGGACAAGACAAGGATGGCCGAGCGCGAGCTCACGGCCGATCAGGCAGCGCAACGTATTCAAACAGAGCTTTCACGCCTGGGCCTTTCGCCGGTAACCCGCACGATCGGCAGCAACGTCGTTGCCGTTCAGGCGAGTCTTTACGACAACGCCCGGCGCCGTGCCCGTGGCTGGGGCAAGGGTTATGCGGATCAGGCTCACCTGGGCGCGCTGTATGAAGCCCTCGAGCATTATTGGACGGATGAACGACCTGCCACCGAAGGACACCTCAAGACGGGGCACTATTTCAACGACACGCCAATCTTTGCCGATGATTCGCTTCTGCACCGGCTGACCTGCCAACGAAACAGGCGCATCCGCTGCCGGCGCTATGTCAGTCCATCGGGGCAAGACCTGTTTTCCTATCCGGTTGCACTGACGTCGCCCAACGGTACACGTCCCTGTTCGTCAACGGACATGGCCGACTGCCGCGCCGTGCAACGTTATGCCAGCAACAGCGGCACCGCCATTGGCGCCACTTGCAGCGAAGCGATGTTGCACGCTACCAACGAATGCATCGAGCGCGATGCCGTGTCACTGTTTCTGCTCGACCATTTCTACTACGAGAACCTTCCGCCCCTGCGACGGGTCGCCCGCCTCGAGGGTGCCGACGAGCTCGGCCGTCTGTGGAACGATGCCGAACAGGAAATCGGCGGTGAAATCGTACTGGTCGATATCAGCAGCGAGTTCAAGGCGCGAACCTTTCTGGCGTTCACGACAAAACCGGGAGCCCTTCCACAGGTGTTCGGCAGCGGCAGCTCTCTCGACCCGCGTCATGCAGCCTGGCGGGCACTTACTGAACTGGTGCAACTGCAGCTCAGCACCGCCGAGCCCGAGTACCAACGGCAACTGAACAATGCACTGCGCAACCTGCAGCCCTTCCCGCGCCTGTTGCGCTGCGCCCGCTTCGATCTGCAGACCTTGCTGCATCGCTGCGCTCAACACGAGATGAAGCTGCCCGCCCACGGTGAAGACCTGACCGTGGCCCGGCAACTGCGCCTGCTGACCCGGGATCTGCAGAACCACGGCCGCACGCTGGGGGCTTCGATACTGAAGCAAACCGCGCTTGGCACAACCCTGGTCAACGTGGTGATCCCCGGGCTGGAGCGTTTCTTCGTGGTTTCCAGCGGCAACGTGGCCATTCCGCAGACCCGGGGCCGCACACTGAAGAGAACCGCCGAATGAATCGACTCGATCGTACCCGGGAACTGGCATTGGCCCGCTCCATGGACCTTCACCTGAACGTGAATGGCGATATCGGCCAGTACATCGAACCATCCGGCAGCGGGCTGCATCATGTTTTTTTCCTGCGAATGAACGACGAGGTCTGGGTCGGCCGCAAGCTTGTGCAACGTGATCGGCATTTTCGATGGCAGGCCACAAGCGTACTCAAGCCCGGCATGCTGCTGGGCCCCCATCTTCATTCGTTGTGGGGTGACGAGGGTTTGTCGATCGGGTTTCGAGCGGTTTCTGCCGAACGAAAAGCGCAGACCTTCGAACGCGCATTGCGTCAGGCTGACAGCGAGATCGTGTTCCCGTTTCCGGTGCTTGACGCCTGCGGCCGGGAAGCGGTCTGCCCGGATGATTTCTGGCAATGCAGTGAATCCCTGGTCGAACTGTTGAACGACGATGAACAACATCTGCGCGAACATTGCGCGGGGCTGCTTCAGGCAAACGCCGAATCCGGCGCGATGATCTACGACCCGGCCTGTTCGACCGGCGAGTTCATTACCCGGCTCGCTCGCGCCCTGCCGGACTGTCGGTTTCTGGGGAGCGATCGCTCGGCTTCGATGATCGAACACGCCAGACAAGTTCACAGGGGCACCCGTGTCGAGTTCCGCTTGCTCGATGCGATTGAAGCCTTTGATGCGGGCATTCACTGCGATGTGTTGATACTGCGTTTCCTGAACGCCGAAGTCTTGACCCGCCGAGAAGCCCGGGCCGCATTCGAGTCGCTCATCCGTTGCGTCAAGCCTGGCGGCACAATCCTCGTTTTCGGTCACACTCCGGTGCTGATTCCCGTTACCTGGCTCGCCGCCACCCACCACCTGCAACTGGAATCCAGCGTTGCAGCGCGTCCGGGAAAAATGGAACTGTTCCAGTTCTATTGCCTGAAGGTCGCGAAAGCATGACGTTTTCCCCGCAAGGCAGAGGTTTTTACTCGACCGACGATGGTCATCAACTCTATTGGGAACGACATGGCGTCACGGGTGGCGAGCCGGTGTTTTTCCTGCATGGCGGCCCTGGCGGGCGAATCAGTCGCCATCACCTGGAATTCTTCGACCTGCGTCATTTCGACGTCATCCTGTTTGACCAACGCGGCTGCGGGCGCTCGACGCCTTATGGTGAACTGCGCGACAACTTCACCGGGCTCTGCGTGGAAGACATCGACGCCCTGCGCCAGCACTTCGGCTTCAGAAAAATCAGTGTGCTGGGCGTCTCCTGGGGCAGTTGGCTGGCAATCCAGTACCAGCAGCGCTATCCCCGCCACCTGCTGAAAACCACACTGGTTTCGGTGTTCGTGCCTTTCTCGGCCAATGTCCGGGCCTACGATCAGGCACTCATGCAGCAGTCGGCATCAGGCCGGAGCGCCAGGGACATTTTCCGTGTACTCGGCGAAGGCTGCCCGTCGCAACAACGAGAAGCCGCCATCGAATGGTTGAATGCCGTTTTGCGCCGTACGGGGCAGACAGTTTGCCCCGGCACACTGGAGCGCTTCGTCGATCAGGAAGCGGTGCTCGCCATACGTCTGGAGCTGCATTACCACCTGCACGGCTATTTCTTCCAGCCGAAGGACCAGCACCTGATCCTCGATGACAACACCCTGCTGATCCAGGGCATCCGCGATACCTTCGGCATGGCCAGCGTGCGCTGGCTCAGGCAGCGCATGAACATAAACTGCCGTTTGCTGCAGGCCGGGCATAACGCGTTCGAAAGCGCCATTCTCAAAGCCGTGCGCCGGGCGGTGAAACGTGAAATCGAGAGTTGAAAAAAACGGCACCCGAAGGTGCCGTTACATCCCGCACAAACGCTTACTGGCGTGCCGCCTCCCACGACTTGAGCAGTTCGTTGTAGCTCACGGTCTCGCCTTTCGGTTTCTCGTTGGCCAGTTTCGGTTTCGGTGCGCCCGGTTGATCGAACCAGTATTGCGCATCGCGTTCCGGGTTCATTTTCGGGGCGCAGGTGGCCTGGGCCTTGGAGCGTTCCAGACGGGTCATGATCGCGTCCTGATCCTTGGCCAGGCCGTCGAGCGCCTCTTGCGGGGTCTTGTCGCCGCTGGCGGCTTCGGCAATGTGGCTCCACCACAGTTGTGCCAGACGCGGATAGTCCGGCACGTTGGTGCCGGTCGGCGTCCACTGCACCCGGGCCGGGCTGCGATAGAACTCGACCAGACCACCAAGCTTCGGCGCCAGGTCGGTCATGGCCTGCGAGTTGATGTCCGACTCGCGGATCGGCGTCAGACCGACGATGGTTTTCTTCAGCGACACGGTTTTCGAGGTCACGAACTGCGCGTACAACCAGGCGGCGAGTTTCTGCTTCTCGGGCGTGGACTTCATGAACGTCCAGGAACCCACGTCCTGATAACCCAGTTTCATGCCCTGCTCCCAGTACGGTCCGCGCGGCGACGGCGCCATCCGCCATTTCGGCGTGCCGTCGGCGTTGACCACCGGCAGGCCCGGTTTGGTCATGTCGGCGGTGAACGCGGTGTACCAGAAGATTTGCTGGGCAATGTTGCCCTGGGACGGCACAGGACCGGACTCGGAGAAGGTCATGCCCGCCGCTTCCGGTGGTGCATACGCTTTGAGCCAGTCGACGTATTTCTGCGTGGCGAACACCGCCGCCGGGCCATTGGTGTCGCCGCCACGGGTCACACTGGAGCCCACCGGATGGCAGTCCTCGACGCGAATGCCCCACTCGTCCACCGGCAAACCGTTGGGAATGCCCTTGTCCCCGCCACCGGCCATGGAGAACCAGGCATCGGTGAAACGCCAGCCCAGGGACGGGTCTTTCTTGCCATAGTCCATGTGTCCGTAAACGCGCTTGCCGTCGATTTCCTTGACGTCTTCGCTGAAGAATTTGGCGATGTCTTCATAAGCGGACCAGTTCACCGGCACGCCCAGGTCATAACCGTACTTTTCCTTGAATTTGGCTTTCAGGTCGGCGCGTTCGAACCAGTCGGCGCGAAACCAGTACAGGTTGGCGAACTGCTGATCGGGCAATTGATAAATCTTGCCGTCCGGCGCGGTGGTGAAGGAAATGCCGATGAAGTCCTTGATGTCGAGGGTCGGCGAGGTGAAATTCTTGCCTTCGTTGGCCATCAGGTCGGTGATCGACTCGGTCTTGCCATAGCGAAAGTGCGTGCCGATCAAGTCCGAATCGTTGACCCAGCCGTCATAGATGTTCTTGTCCGACTGCATCACCGTCTGCATTTTTTCCACGACGTCGCCTTCCTGCAGCAGGTCATGGGTGAGCTTGATCCCGGTGATTTCGCTGAAGGCCTTGGCCAGTACCTTCGATTCATATTCGTGAGTAGTCAGGGTTTCGGAAACGACCTTGATGTCCATCCCGCGAAACGGCTCGGCGGCCTTGATGAACCATTTCAGTTCTTCAAGTTGCTGCTCCGGTGTCAGGGTCGACGGCTTGAACTCGTTGCCGATCCATTTTTTTGCCGCGTCCTCGTAGGCATCGGCCCAGGCGGAGGCGCTCAAACCGCTGAGTGCCAGCATGGCTGCCAATGAAATGCTATGTCGCAGCTTATTTTTCTTATCGAACATAGAGACCTCCTGTTAGGTTTTCGGAGCAAGATTGCCGAGCGATTCGACTAGCCCCAACGCATCACAGCCAACAGCCACACCAGGGACAACGCGGACGCCACCCAGATGCTCCAGTCGGTCACGCCAATCACCAGCAGATGCAGGTAGGCGCTGCCGAGAAGACCGATGAACAAGCGATCGCCACGGGTGGTGGCCATCGGCAGAAAACCTCGCCGCAGGATGCTCGGCGAACGCAGTTCCCAAGTGGTCATGCCCACCAGGATCAAGCCGATCACGATGAAAAACGCCGCCGTCGGGACTGTCCAGCTCATCCATTCCATCATCGTTTCCTCAGACCCGGCCCAGGGCAAAGCCCTTGGCCACATGGTTGCGAACAAACCAGATCACCAGCATGCCCGGCAGAATGGTCAAGACCCCCGCCGCTGCCAGCACACCCCAGTCGATCCCTGACGCCGACACCGTGCGCGTCATCACCGCCGCGATCGGTTTGGCGTTCACCGAAGTCAGCGTGCGCGCCAGCAGCAGTTCGACCCAGGAAAACATGAAGCAGAAAAACGCCGTCACACCGATTCCTGAACCGATCAGCGGGACAAAGATCTTCACGAAGAATCTGGGAAAGCTGTAGCCATCGATGTAGGCGGTTTCGTCGATTTCCTTCGGCACGCCGGACATGAACCCTTCGAGAATCCACACTGCCAGCGGCACGTTGAACAGGCAGTGCGCCAGCGCCACCGCGATATGGGTGTCGAACAGGCCAATCGACGAATACAACTGAAAGAACGGCAGCAGGAACACTGCCGGCGGCGCCATGCGGTTGGTCAGCAGCCAGAAGAACAGGTGCTTGTCGCCGAGAAAGCGGTAACGGGAAAACGCATAGGCCGCCGGCAACGCCACGCTCAGGGAAATAACCGTGTTCAGGCTCACGTAATACAGCGAGTTGAGGTAACCGGTGTACCAGCTCGGATCGGTGAAGATCACCTTGTAGTTGTGCAGCGTGAAATCCTGGGGAAACAGCGTCAGGCCGCCGAGGATTTCGGTGTTGCTTTTGAACGACATGTTCAGCAGCCAATAGATCGGCACCAGCAGGAACAGGATGTAGAGCAGCAACGGAACAAGCTTTCTTTTGCTCATGGCCGGGCCTCAGCGGTTGGCATCGCTGTGGGTCATGGCGGTATAGAACAGCCAGGACACCAGCAGGATGATCAGGAAATACACCAGCGAAAAGGCTGCCGCCGGCCCCAGGTCGAATTGGCCTACGGCCATCTGGGTCAAGGTCTGACTCAGGAAGGTCGTGGCATTGCCCGGTCCTCCACCGGTCAGCACGAACGGCTCGGTGTAGATCATGAAACTGTCCATGAAGCGCAGCATCACCGCGATCAGCAGCACGCTTTTCAGCTTGGGCAACTGGATGTGGCGGAACACCGCCCAGGCCGAAGCGCGGTCGATCCGCGCCGCCTGGTAATACACATCGGGAATGGCCCGCAGCCCGGAAAAACACAGCAGCGCCACCAGCGACGTCCAGTGCCACACGTCCATCACCAGCACCGTCACCCATGCATCCATGGTGTTGGCCGCGTAGTTGTAGCTGATGCCCATGGCGTTCAGGCTTGACCCCATCAGACCGATGTCGGCGCGGCCGAAAATCTGCCAGATGGTGCCGACCACGTTCCATGGAATCAGCAGCGGAATCGCCAGCACGATCAGCACTGCCGACGACCAGCGGCCTTTGGTCGGCATGGTCAGGGCAATGGCAATTCCCAGCGGAATTTCGATCAGCAGCACACACGCCGAATAGATGAACTGGCGCAGCAACGAGTCGTGCAGCCGTGGATCGAGCAACACCTGCTTGTACCAGTCGGCGCCGACGAAGTAGCGACTGGACTGGTCGAAGATGTCCTGCACCGAGTAGTTGACCACGGTCATCATCGGGATTACTGCGCTGAACGCTACCAACAGGAACACCGGCAACACCAGCCACCAGGCCTTGTTGTTCTGCACCTTGTTCATGGCTGTACCTCGCTGTCGGTGGCATCCAGCAGAAACTCGTCGGCATAGACCATCAGCCATTGCGCCGGGAAACTGATATACGCCGTGCCCTGCGGCACCGGTTTGTCTTCGGCCAGACGCACTTTCAGCGGTGCGCCGTCCAGATCCAGAGTCATGATCTTGTAGGTGCCGAGGTCTTCGACGTGTACGACCCGCGCCTGCATCGCGTCATCGAACGGCTCGTCCCATACATGAACGAATTCGGGGCGGATGCCGACCTTCAGGTTTTTCCACTGGCCGTGCTCGATATGCCGTTGCAGCGCGTCGGGCAGCGGCAGGTGGGTCGAGTTGAAACCCACTCCGCCCGGCTGCGGCTGCACATCGATCAGGTTCATTCCGGGACTGCCAATGAAGTAACCGACGAAGGTGTGACTTGGCCGCTCGAACAATTCCCGTGGCGTACCGAACTGGACGATCTGACCGCCGTACATCACCGCGATCTTGTCGGCGAAGGTCGAGGCCTCCAGCTGATCGTGGGTGACGTAGACCATGGTGATGTTGAACTGCTCGTGGATCTGCTTGAGCTTGCGCCGCAGTTTCCATTTCAGGTGCGGGTCGATCACCGTCAGCGGCTCATCGAACAGAATTGCCGAGACGTCGTCGCGCACCAGACCACGACCCATGGAGACTTTCTGTTTTTCGTCGGCGGTAAGGTTGCGTGCCTTTTTGTTCAGCAGGTTTTGCAGGTCGAGGACTTCGGCAATTTCCTGCACCTTGCTGTGCACCTTCGCCTCGCCCAGCCCCTGATTGCGCAGCGGAAAGGCCAGGTTGTCGAACACGGTCATGGTGTCGTAGACCACCGGAAACTGGAAAACCTGGGCGATGTTGCGTTTCTCCGGGGTCAGGTCGTTGACCGCCTGGCCGTCGAACAGCACATGCCCCTGGGACGGGCTGAGCAGGCCGGAAATGATGTTGAGCAAGGTCGACTTGCCGCAACCTGACGGGCCGAGCAAGGCATAGGCGCCGCCCTGCTCCCAGATGTGGTCCATCTCGCGGATCGCGTAGTCTTCCGGCCCGCTCGGGGTTTTGCTGTAGCTGTGGGCGAGGTGTTGCAAACGGATTTCGGCCATCAGGCAACCCTCGCGATGCGCCGGCCCGGTGCCTGCACCAGACGGCCCTGCGCATCGAACACGAACAGTTTATGGGTCGGGATATAGACGCGGATCGGCGCATCGACGTCGTACTCGTGAACGCCGGGGAGGTGCAGTACCAGCAGGAAATGCTCGTTGCGCACATGCAGGAAGGTTTCCGAGCCGCTGATCTCCGCCACCTCGACCGTCACCGCCAGTTCCAGGTCATCGTCGTTGCTCGGCACCAGCGAGATATGGCTCGGGCGCACGCCGAAACGGAACTCGCCCTCACCGACCGCACGTAAATCGACGTTCAGCGGAAAGTGCACGAAATTGGCGAAGCTGACTTCGTTGCCGGCGATACGTCCCGGCATCAGGTTGATCGGCGGCTCGGAGAACAATTCAGCCGCCAGCACCGTTTGCGGCTGGTGATAGACCTCGGTCGACAGGCCGCTCTGGATCACCCGGCCTTCGTGAAGAAGCGTGGTGGTGCCGCCCAGCGCCAGCGCTTCGTTGGGTTCAGTGGTGGCGTAGATGGCGATGGTGTGGCGCGCCTTGAACAGCTCACGCATTTCCTGACGCAGTTCTTCGCGCAGTTTGTAGTCGAGGTTGACCAGCGGCTCATCGAACAGGATCAACTCGGCATCCTTGACCAGCGCCCGGGCCATGGCGGTGCGCTGTTGCTGACCGCCGGACAGCTCCAGCGGATAACGCTGCAAGAATTTCTCGATGCGCAGCATCTTCGCGGTGTCCTGCACCTTGCTCTGGATCTGCTCGTTGGACATCCCGGCCTGGCGCAGCGGCGAAGCGATGTTCTCGAAGACCGTCATGGTCGGGTAGTTGATGAACTGCTGATAGACCATCGACACGTTGCGCAGACGCACCGGGCGCTGAGTAACATCAACCCCGCTCATCAGAATGCGCCCGCTGTCGGGCTTGTCCAGACCGGCCATCAGACGCATGAGGCTGGTCTTGCCGGACAACGTGCGTCCGAGCAGAACGTTGAAGGATCCGGGTTCGAATTTCAGATTCGCATCGTCGATCCAGGTCTGGCCGTCGACGGTGCGGCTGACGTGCTCCAGGGTAAGTGACATGGCTCGGCCTTTTTATTATTGGAGTCAAGCGATGTGTGCAACAGAGCGACATTCGTGCCAGAAACCCCAAGCCGTTGATTCGCCGCGAAAATCGCCGAAAACACAAGCAAACAACCTTCATTGCTGAACACATTTGAACAGTTCAACGATTGACAATGAACAATGGTGAACAACACTCTATCGATGGTTCTGATAAAGAACCTGTGGGAGCGAGCTTGCTCGCGATAGTGTTGGATCAGTCAATAAATGTGCTGAATGACACTCCGCTATCGCGAGCAAGCTCGCTCCCACAGGTTTGAACTGTGTTGTTCCAGGGTTAGCGCTCATAACAACAATAAAAACGCTGCTTTCAGAGGCTGACTGCCATGTCCGCACCTGCCCCGCCGCTTTCCCATGACGCCATCGTCCAGGACTCCTGGTCCCGTTGCCGGGCCTTCGGTCTCAAGCATCAAAGCGCTCCGGCATTCGATCAGTTGCCCGCCTCCGGCATTGCGCAGTTGCTCGACAGCCATCATTCGCTGGTGCAGACCACCCATCAGGAAGTACTGCCCTACTACGAAAACATCCTCAGCAACTCCAATTGCCTGATCATGCTGGCCGACAATCAGGGCCAGGTGCTGACGTCCTGGGGCACCCAGCGTTTCATCGAGCCCAATCTGGCCCGGGGCTTTCAGGCCGGCGCGAGCTGGATGGAACACGCCAGCGGCACCAATGCCATCGGCACGGCACTGGCCTGCGAACAGGCGGTGCACATCGAGCATGACGAGCATTTCCTCAAGGCCAACCGGTTCATGACCGGCTCTGCCGCGCCGATTTTCAACGCCGAGCGCAAGGTCATCGCGGTGCTCGATGTGTCCAGCGACAGCTACCTGCCGCCCTCGCACACCCTTGGCATGGTCAAGATGATGAGCCAGACCGTGGAGAACCGGCTGATCCTCAACCTGTTCCATGGCCAGCATTTTCAACTGACCTTCAACACCGGGTTGAACAACCTGGACAGCCAATGGGCAGGCCTGCTGATCTTCGATGAGAGTGGCCAGGTGCTCTCTGCCAACCGCCGGGCCGACAATCTTTTGGGCGTGCGCCTGTCACGGGTGAGTGTTGAAAGTCTGTTCAAGGTGTCATTGCTGGAGTTGCTGAATCAGCCGGACGGCTTGCCATTTTCCTTGCAGACATCGGGTCGCAACCGATTCCAGTGCCTGTTGAAACGGCCCAAACAGGCACCGGTTCAGGCGCGGGTGTTTGCCGCAGAACCCGAACCTGCCTCACCCAGAGGCATCAGCCTCAACACCCTGCACTTCGGCGACAGCCGCGTGGAAAAGGCTGTGCGCCAGGCCGAACGGCTGCTGGAAAAAGACATTCCACTGCTGATCCATGGTGAAACCGGCGTCGGCAAGGAAGTCTTCGTCAAAGCCCTGCACCAGGCCAGTTCCCGCAGCAAACAGGCGTTCATTGCCGTTAACTGCGCAGCCATCCCCGCCGAACTGGTGGAGTCGGAACTGTTCGGCTACGAAAAAGGCGCCTTTACCGGCGCCAACCAGAAAGGCAGCATCGGCCTGATCCGCAAGGCCGACAAAGGTACGCTGTTCCTCGACGAAATCGGCGACATGCCGCTGCCGACCCAGGCCCGCCTGCTGCGCGTGTTGCAGGAGCGTTGCGTACAACCGGTGGGCAGCAGCGAGTTGTTCCCGGTGGACCTGCGGATCATCTCCGCCACCAACCGCTCGCTGCGCGAACAGGTACAACTGGGGCGGTTTCGCGAGGATTTGTACTACCGCATCGGCGGCCTGACCCTGGAACTGCCGCCGCTGCGCGAGCGCAGCGACAGACCAGCGCTGTTCAAGCGTTTGTGGGAACAGCATCGCGAACCCACACAATGGGCGGGTTTGAGCCGCGAAGTGCTGGAATTGTTCGACCGGCATCCATGGCCGGGCAACCTGCGGCAGGTCAGCAGCGTGATGCAGGTGGCGCTGGCCATGGCTGAAGAGCAACCGATACGGCCCGAACATCTGCCGGATGATTTCTTTGTCGATCTGGAAATGGAGCCGCTGGATACGCCGGCCCCCCTGGCAATCGATCTGAATGATGGCGAAGCGTTGAGCCGGGAGTTGAAGGCGGCCGGGGGCAATATTTCCCATCTGGCACGGCGGTTGGGGGTGAGCCGCAATACCCTTTACAAGCGCTTGCGTCAGGCGGAAGGCTGACGCAAGCGCCGACACAGAGTCTTACCCGGATCCCCAGTGAGTCAGTCCGCAGACCCTAAAAAACCCTTCACTGCAGCCATTGATCGTACCGACTAGACTGTGACGAAATGTTTCAGGCTTCCCTTCTTCCTGATCCTCACAGGGTACGTTCTTTGACCAACATCTGTTCTACCGGCCTTGATATCGGCTTCGCCTCGCTGGATTACCTGCAAATCGGTTTCCTCGGCATCATTCAAGGCATCACCGAATTGCTGCCCGTTTCCTCCACCGCCCACATGCGCATCGTCCCGGCCCTGCTCGGCTGGCCGGATCCCGGCTCGGCGTTTTCCGCGGCCATGCAACTGGCCGCACTGGCGGCGGTGGTCAGTTATTTCTGGCGCGACGTGAGACAAGTCGCGACCGGTAGTCTGGAGGCCGTGCGACAACGGGATTTCAACAATCAATGGTTCATTCTCGCGGTGGCGATCGTACTGGCGACCCTCCCCATCGGCATTGCCGGCATCGCCTTGTCCTCGACGCTCAATGCCTGTAACTCGCCATTGCGCAGCTTGATGGTGATCGGGGTTTCCTGCGTGGTAATGGCGGTGCTGCTGGCGATTGCCGAGCTCACCTGTCGCCACCGCCGCACCGTCGGCGAAATGCGTCTGCGTGATGCGCTGATCGTCGGCATTGCACAGATCGGGGCGCTGATACCCGGGGTTTCGCGTTCCGGGTCAACGTTGACGGCGGCGCTGTTCCTCAACTTCAAACGTGAGGAAGCGGCACGTTTCTCCTTTCTCCTCGGTTTGCCGGCCATCGCGCTGGCGGGGTTGAAGGAGTTGTGGGTGTTGTTCCATGCGCAACTGCCGGCGCAAGTCTGGGCGCACCTGATTTTCGGGCTGGTGATTGCCAGTATCTCGGCATTTTTCGCGATCTGGGGCCTGATGCGTTTTCTGGAGAAGTTCTCCACCTGGCCTTTCGTGATTTACCGCGCGCTGCTCGGAGTCTTCCTGATCGTGGCGGTCAGCAAAGGTCTGTTGAGCTAAGGCCCACCGCACCCAATGTACGCAACCCGAGCAACACCACTATCAGCATCCCCAGCCCGGCGAGAACGGCTACGCCAAAACCTGCACGAGCGCCATAAGCATCAACGATCAGACCCGAAAGCAACCCTCCCAGGGCGACGCCAATGCTGATGCCGGTGGACATCCATGTCAGCCCTTCGGTGATCCTCGACGGCGGGAGGATGATCGTCCCCAGTTTCATGACCACGACCATCGTTGGCGCGAACGACAGGCCGGCGATAAACAGCATCGCCGAGAGGACATAAACGTCTGGTGCGAACAAAGGCAATACGCCTGTGATTGCTGTGACCAATATCCCGACAAAGAACTGCTTTTCTATCGGCCGGGAAACCCTCAAGGCACCAAACGTCAGGCCCGCCACCAGCGACCCGAACGCATAGGCGGCCAGGATGAAGGTCGCAGAGGCAGGCCAGCCTTGTGCATTGGCGAAGGCGACAACGGCGACATCGATCGATCCTCCGATTGCGCCCATCGCCAACAATGCCAGCACGATGGTGGAAACACCGGGAATCAGCAAGGTTGAACCCGCATGCCTCGTATGGCCCACAACTACCTTGGGCTCGGTCTGACGCTGCAGGAGAAACGCCGTCACCCCGACGGCCAGCAGCCCGACCGCGACCAGCGGCCCGGCCTCGGCAAAAAGGCTCACGCTCAAACCGATCGCCAAGGGTGGGCCGATGATGTAAGCGAGTTCGGTCAACACCGAATCCAGAGAGAACGCCGTGTGCAGCTGCGGCTTGCCTCGGAACAATTGCGTCCAGCGTGCCCGGATCATCGACGGCATGCTCGGCATCGTGCCCGCCAATCCAGCCAGAATAAAAAATAACGCCGCCGGCGCGCTCATATGGACGACGAAGATCAGGGCCAGCAACATGCCGATGCTGAAAGTCGTCACGACAGGCAGCACGCGGCTCTGCCCACGCTGATCGACGAGTTTCGAGATGTACGGGCCGATCAGTGCATTGGCGAGGGTGAACGTACCGGCGACTGCGCCGGCCAGCCAGTAGACACCGGTTTGCTCCACCAACATGGTAATGATGCCGATGCCGATCATCGCCTGTGGCAATCGCGCGATAGCGCTCGCGAGCACCAACCCCGTTGCACCGGGGGTTGTCAGGAGTTCGCGATAGTGGTTTGCCATGATGTCTCCGTTGTTGGATTCGCCGCTGATGAGCTTCCTGCTGCGTGCAACATCAGGACCTACGCGAACGCCAAAAGCAACCCCTCACCCCAGCCCTCTCCCAAGGGGAGAGGGAGCCGACCGAGGCGTCTGGCGTACTACATCGACCTGAAAGATCCAGTCGATTGTTAATTCAAAGCTTTATTTTCAGGCCACCGGATATCTTCAGCATCCCCCATTCAGTCCCCTCTCCTGGGGGAGAGGGTTAGGGTGAGGGCGTAATCTCAGGTCAACACAAGTCTCTCAACCAGCAGAAAAACAAAAACCCGCACAAGGCGGGTTTTGTTTGCAGCAATCACAGCAATCAGTCAGCCAGACGCCAGGTCGTGCCACCCTTGCCGTCTTCCAGCACCACGCCCATGGCAGTGAGCTGGTCGCGGATGCGGTCGGACTCGGCCCAGTCCTTGCCGGCACGTGCCGCCAGACGCGCCGCGATCAGTGCCTCGACTTCGGCGGCATCGACACGCCCTTCGGCGCCGGCCTGCAGGAAGTCATCGGCTTCGAGCTGCAACACACCCAGTACGCTGGCCAGTTCCTTCAGGCGCGCCGCCAGACCGGCCGCCGCATCGAGATCGCTCTCGCGCAGACGGTTGATCTCACGCACCATTTCGAACAGCACGGCGCAGGCTTCCGGCGTGCCGAAGTCGTCGTTCATCACCGTGGTGAAACGCTCGACGAAGGCTTCGCCGCCAGCCGGGGCAACGCTCGGCAGGCCTTTCAACGCGTGGTAGAAACGCTCCAGGGCGCCCTTGGCGTCCTTGAGGTTGTCTTCCGAGTAGTTGATCGCGCTGCGGTAGTGGCTCGACACCAGCAGGTAACGCACGACTTCCGGATGGTACTTGTCGAGCACGTCGCGAATGGTGAAGAAGTTGTTCAAGGACTTGGACATCTTCTCGCCATTGATACGGATCATGCCGCAATGCATCCACGCATTGGCGTAGGTCTTGCCGGTAGCCGCTTCGCTCTGGGCGATTTCGTTTTCGTGGTGCGGGAACTCCAGATCGCTGCCGCCGCCATGAATGTCGAAGGTCTCACCGAGGCAGCAGGTGGACATCACCGAGCACTCGATGTGCCAGCCCGGACGTCCGGCGCCCCACGGCGATTCCCAGCTCGGCTCGCCCGGCTTGACGCCTTTCCACAGCACGAAGTCCAGCGGATCTTCCTTGGCTTCGTCGACTTCGATCCGCGCACCGATGCGCAGGTCTTCGACCTTCTTGCGTGACAGCTTGCCGTAGCCCATGAACTTGCCGACGCGGTAGTACACGTCGCCATTGCCCGGGGCGTAGGCGTAACCCTTGTCGATCAGGGTCTGGATCATCGCATGCATGCCCGGAATGTGATCCGTGGCGCGCGGCTCCATGTCCGGCTTCCTGATATTCAGGCGCGCTTCGTCTTCGTGCATCGCGGCGATCATGCGCTCGGTCAACGCTTCGAACGACTCGCCGTTCTCGTTGGCCCGGTTGATGATCTTGTCGTCGATGTCGGTGATGTTGCGCACGTAGGTCAGGTCATACCCGCTGAACCGCAACCAGCGGGTCACCAGGTCGAACGCGACCATGCTGCGGCCATGGCCCAGGTGGCAGTAGTCGTACACGGTCATCCCGCAGACGTACATGCGCACCTTGTTGCCATCCAGCGGCTTGAAGACTTCTTTGCTCTTGGTGAGCGTGTTGTAGATCGTCAGCACTTTAATTTCCTTGACGCAGAATCACTGGCCCCACGAGTCACGCAGGGTCACGGTACGGTTGAATACCGGCTGACCTGGTTTCGAGTCCTTGAGATCCGCGACGAAGTAACCTTCGCGCTCGAACTGGAAACGGTCTTCCGGCTGTGCATTGCCCAGCGAGGGTTCGGCACGACAACCGGTCAGCACTTGCAGTGAGTCAGGATTGATGTTGTCCAGGAAACTGGCGCTGTCTTCGGCCTTCTCCGGGTTCGGAGAGCGGAACAGGCGATCGTACAGACGCACTTCGCACTCGACGCTGGCAGCAGCCGGCACCCAGTGGATCACGCCTTTGACCTTGCGGCCTTCAGGGTTCTTGCCCAGGGTGTCCGGATCGTACGAGCAACGCAGCTCGACGATGTTGCCCTCGGCGTCCCTGATCGCTTCGTCGGCACGGATCACGTAGCTGCCGCGCAGACGCACTTCGCCGTTCGGTTCCAGACGCTTGTAGCCCTTTGGCGGCTCTTCCATGAAGTCATCGCGGTCGATGTAGATTTCACGGGCGAACGGCAGCTTGCGCACACCGAGTTCCTCTTTCTGCGGATGACGCGGCAGTTCGAGGTTTTCGACCTGATCTTCAGGGTAGTTGGTGATCACTACTTTCAGCGGGCGCAGCACGCACATGGCACGCGGGGCGTTCGCGTCCAGGTCCTGACGGATGCTGAACTCGAGCATGCCGAAGTCGACCACGCCGTCGGAACGGTTGGTGCCGATCATTTCGCAGAAGTTGCGGATCGATGCCGGCGTGTAGCCCCGGCGACGGAAGCCCGACAACGTGGACATGCGCGGATCGTCCCAGCCGTTGACGTGTTTCTCGTCCACCAGTTGCTTGAGCTTGCGCTTGCTGGTGATGGTGTAGTTGAGGTTCAGACGGCTGAACTCGTACTGACGCGGGTGCGCCGGCACCGGCAGTGCGTCGAGAAACCACTCGTACAGCGGACGATGGCTTTCGAACTCCAGGGTGCAGATCGAGTGGGTGATGCCTTCGATGGCGTCCGACTGACCGTGGGTGAAGTCGTAGTTCGGGTAGATGCACCACTTGTCGCCGGTCTGATGGTGATGGGCGTGGCGGATGCGGTACATGATCGGGTCGCGCAGGTTCATGTTCGGCGAGGCCATGTCGATCTTGGCGCGCAGCACGCGGGCGCCGTCCGGGAACTCGCCGGCGCGCATGCGGGCGAACAAGTCCAGGTTCTCTTCCACCGAACGGTCGCGGAACGGGCTGTTCTTGCCCGGCTCGGTCAGGCTGCCGCGGTATTCCCTGGCCTGTTCAGGCGTCAGGTCGTCGACGTAGGCCTTGCCGGCCTTGATCAGCTCGACGGCCCAGTCGTGCAGCTGATCGAAGTATTGCGAGGCATAGCGCACTTCGCCGGACCACTCGAAGCCCAGCCATTTGACGTCACGTTCGATGGCGTCGATGTATTCCTGGTCTTCCTTGGCCGGATTGGTGTCGTCGAAACGCAGGTGCGTCACGCCGCCGAACTCCTGGGCCAGGCCGAAATTCACGCAGATCGACTTGGCATGGCCGATGTGCAGGTAGCCGTTGGGCTCAGGCGGGAAACGGGTGACGATCTGGGTGTGCTTGCCCGAGTCCAGGTCTGCCTGGATGATCGGCCGCAGGAAATTGACCGGCACGGCAGGACCGGACTTGGCATTCGAGGTAGGGTCGACAGTGGGCTTGCTCATAGGATCCTTGACTTACATGTGCGCGGCCGCAAAGGGGGCCAGACAAAACAAAGCCGCTATCATAGCCGATGCTGTCAAGGGGCTGACAGAGCAGGCCCTTATAAAGGCGTGCATTTAATCGTCGGCAATTGAAAAACTGCCTCGAAATTCGCGTCTGTCACGCTAAACTGCGCTCCTTGGCCGAAGCAGGCTGAACCGGTTGCGGGGCGTGAGGCTCCAAGACCACGAATTCCTTTTTAAGAGTAATGACCATGACTCAAGTCAAACTGACCACCAACCACGGTGACATCGTCATCGAACTGAACGCTGAAAAAGCCCCGATCACCGTGGCCAACTTCATCGAATACGTCAAAGCCGGTCACTACGAAAACACCGTTTTCCACCGTGTCATCGGTAACTTCATGATCCAGGGCGGCGGTTTCGAGCCAGGCATGAAAGAAAAGAAAGACAAGCGTCCAAGCATCCAGAACGAAGCCGACAACGGTCTTTCCAACGACAAGTACACCATCGCCATGGCCCGCACCATGGAGCCGCATTCGGCTTCTGCGCAGTTCTTCATCAACGTGGCCGACAACACTTTCCTGAACCACAGCGGCAAGAACGTTCAGGGCTGGGGCTACGCGGTATTCGGCAAAGTGACCGCCGGTACTGAAGTGGTCGACAGCATCAAGAAAGTGGCAACCGGCTCCAAGGCTGGCCACCAGGACGTACCAAACGACGACGTGATCATCGAGAAAGCCGAGATCATCGAAGCGTGATATTGCTGATTTCAGACTTGCATCTGGAAGAGGAGCGCCCGGACATCACCCGGGCGTTTCTGGATTTGCTCGCCGGACGCGCCCGCTCGGCGAGTGCGTTGTACATTCTGGGCGACTTTTTCGAGGCATGGATCGGCGACGACGCCATGACCCCTTTCCAGCGCTCCATCTGCCAGGCCCTGCGCGAATTGAGCGACAGCGGCACGGCCATATTTCTGATGCACGGCAATCGCGACTTTTTGCTCGGCAAGGCTTTCTGCAAGGAGGCCGGCTGCACGCTGTTGAAAGACCCGAGTGTCGTGCAGCTCGCAGGCGAGCCGGTGCTGCTGATGCATGGCGACAGCCTCTGCACCCGCGACGAAGCCTACATGAAGCTGCGTCGCTACCTGCGCAACCCGGTCACCCTGTTCATCCTGCGCCATCTGCCCTTGCGCACCCGCCACAAACTGGCGCGCAAGCTGCGCAGCGAAAGCCGCGCACAGACACGGATGAAGGCCAATGACATCGTCGATGTCACGCCGGAGGAAATTCCGCGGATCATGCAGGAGTACGGGGTGAAAACCCTGGTGCACGGGCACACCCACCGCCCGGCCATCCACAAGTTGCAGATTGGCGATCAGGCGGCAAAGCGGATTGTGCTGGGGGACTGGGATCGTCAGGGCTGGGCGTTGCAGGTGGATGAGAACGGGTTTGCGTTGGCGCCGTTTGATTTTGCCCCGCCGCCGGCACTGCCCGCCCCTGCCACCGTTTGATGATCGTTCCCACGCTCTGCGTGGGAATGCAGCCCGGGACGCTCCGCGTCCCATGCCGAAGCGGACGCGGAGCGTCCATTGAGGCATTCCCACGCAGAGCGCGGGAACGATCTTGCAAACTTAATGACCGCTGGCCGCCGGACCTGCCTTGGCAGCAAACGGCGGTTTGGCCAGCCAGACAATCAAGATCAACCCCATGAACCCCCACCCCAAGAGCGTGAAGTAATCCACGGTGGAAAGCATGTACGCCTGACTCGTCAGCACATGATCGAGCTGCGCATACGCCGGGTTGCTCGCCCCGCCCAATTGATTCAGCGCCTCACGGGTCGCCGGCTCATAGGTGCTGATGCTTTCGCTCATGTAGGCATGATGCTGATCCGCCCGGCGAATCCAGATCCAGGTGGTCAGCGACGCCGCAAAGCTGCCGCCCAGTGTCCGCAGGAATGTCGCCAGACCGGCGCCGTCGGCAATCTGGCTCGGCGGCAGGTCGGACATCAGGATGCTCAAGGTCGGCATGAAGAACAGCGCCACGCCGATCCCCATGAACAACTGCACCAGCGCAATGTGCTGGAAGTCCACTTCGTTGGTGAATTCGGCACGCATGAAGCAGCTCAGGCCGATCGCCAGGAACGCCAGCCCGGCCAGCAGGCGCAGGTCGAACTTGTGCGCGTACTTGCCGACAAACGGTGACAGCAGCACCGGCAAAATCCCGATCGGCGCCACCGCCAGACCGGCCCAGGTCGCGGTGTAACCCATCTGGGTCTGCAACCACTGCGGCAGGATCAGGTTGATGCCGAAGAATCCGGCGTAACCCAACACCAGCACCAGCGTACCGATGCGGAAGTTGCGGTGGGCGAACAGGCGCAGATTGACCACCGGATGCCGGTCGGTCATTTCCCAGATCACGAACACCGCCAGGGCGATCACCGAAATCGCCGCGCCGATGATGATGAAGTTCGACTCGAACCAGTCCAGGTCATTGCCCTTGTCGAGGATCACCTGCAACGCCCCCACGCCGATGATGAGCGTGATCAACCCGACGTAATCCATCGGTTGACGGCTGGTGACCACCGGGCGTTTTGCCAGTTGCGAACGCACCACCATCACCGCGAATACACCGATCGGCACGTTGATGAAGAAGATCCACGGCCAGCTGTAACTGTCGGTGATCCAGCCACCGAGAATCGGGCCGGCAATCGGCGCCACCACCGTGACCATCGCCAGCAACGCCAGGGCCATGCCGCGCCTAGCGGGCGGGTACACCGCGATCAACAGCGTCTGAGTCATCGGGTACAGCGGCCCGGCCACCAGCCCTTGCAGGACCCGGAAACCGATCAGCTCGGGCATCGAGGTGGAAATGCCGCAGAGAAACGAGGCCAGCACAAACAGCATGGTGGCCCAGAGAAACAGCTTCACCTCACCGAAACGCCGGCTCAGCCAGCCGGTGAGCGGCAGTGCGATGGCATTGCTCACGGCGAACGAGGTGATGACCCAGGTGCCCTGCTCCGAACTCACACCGAGGTTGCCGGAGATCGTCGGCAGCGCCACGTTGGCGATGGTGGTGTCGAGCACTTGCATGAAAGTCGCCAGCGACAGACCGATGGTGCTGAGCAACAGGCTGGGCGGCGAAAAAGAGGCGTTATTGCTCATCGCGAATCCTATGAAACCTGATTGACGCTGCGTCCTTGTGGGAGCGAGCCTGCTCGCGAAGACGGCAGATCAGCCAACAAAAAACTGTTGAATTGAAAATCGCCATCGTCGGAGCGCCGCCCGGAGCACGCTCGCTCCCACAGGGAAAGGATCAGCGTTGCGCGGTCTTGCTGACTGCGGCGCTGTTGTCGTGGATCAGTTGGGTGATCATCGCGTCGGCCTCACTCAGTTGACGGTCGTAGACGCTGGTGCTGAACGAGGCCTTTTGGGGTGGCTGTTGGGCCAGAACCGGGCCGCTCTGGTCGTGCAGGTTGACCTCGACATTGGTCGACAGGCCAACGCGCAGCGGGTGTTTGGCCAGCTCTTCAGCGTTGATATGGATACGCACCGGTACACGCTGCACGATCTTGATCCAGTTACCCGTGGCGTTCTGCGCCGGCAACAGGGCGAACGCGCTGCCGGTGCCGGCACCGAGACTGTCGACGGTACCGCTGAATTTCACGTCGCTGCCGTAGATGTCGGACTCGATGTCCACCGGCTGGCCGATGCGCATGTCACGCAGCTGGGTTTCCTTGAAGTTGGCGTCGATCCACAGCTGATCCAGCGGGATCACCGCCATCAGCGCAGTGCCCGGCTGCACACGCTGACCAAGTTGCACGGTGCGTTTGGCGACATAACCGGTGACCGGTGCGATCAGCGTGCTGCGGGCATTGTTCAGGTACGCCTGACGCAGTTCCGCCGCCGCTGCCATTACGTCCGGGTGCGACGAAACCACGGTGTCATCGACCAGTGCGCTGGTGGTTTTCAACTGTTGTCTGGCATTGGCCAGAGCGTTCTGGGCCGAGGTCAGGTCGTCGCGGGCGTGGGACAGTTCTTCCTGGGAAATCGCCCCGCCGGCAGCAAGATTTTTCCGGCGATTGTAGTTGTCCTGGGCTTTCTGTACCTCGGCCTGTTGCGCATTGACCTGGGCCTTCATGCCATCGACGTTGCTGTACAGACCCCGCACCTGACGCACGGTGCGCGCCAATTTGGCCTGGGCACTCTGCAGGCCGACTTCGGCGTCGTTCGGGTCGAAGTTGACCAGCACCTGACCTTCGTGGACCAGATCGCCATCGTCGGCGCCGATGCTGACCACGGTGCCGGTGACCAGCGGGGTGATTTCAACGACGTTGCCATTGACATAGGCGTCGTCGGTGCTTTCGTTCCAGCGCCCGATGAATTCGTGATACGCCCAGACGCCGGCACCGGCGAGGGCAACCACGACGGCCAGCACCAGCAGCATCACTTTGCGCTTGCGCGGATTGCCGGTATCGGGGGTGTTGTCTTGAGCTTGAGTGTTTTCGGCAGTGGCCATGACAAATACCTTGAATTAGTTGTGCGCGATAGCTGGGCTGGCGTTGCGGGCGGTCAGGGTCTGCCCCTGAAAGCCGCCACCCAGTGCCTGCATCAGTTGAATCGACAGGTCGATCTGCTCGGCATTCAGGGTCGCCAGCTGACGCTGGGCCTGCAGCAATTGCTGCTCGATGCTGAGCACGTCCAGGTAGTTGCCGATGCCGGAACCGTAACGCTGGACCACGGTGTTGTAAGAATCCTGAGCAATCTCGGTCGCGTGCTGCTGGGCGCCGATCTGCCGGCCGATGTCACGCAACTGGTTGATGGTGTCGCCGACATCGCCCAGGGCTTTCACCAGACTTTTGTTGTACTGCGCCACGGCCAGGTCGTAATCGGCATCCCGGGCATCGAGGTTGGCGCGCAACCGGCCACCGTCGAAGATCGGCAACGAAACAGTCGGTGCGATGTTGAAGAAGCGACTGGCGGAGCCGAACATCGCGTCACCCAATAACGATTCGGCACCGGCGGAGGCCGACAGGTTCAAGTTGGGATAGAAGCGGGTCTTGGCCGAGTCGATGTCCTTGCTCGCAGCCTCGACACGCCAGCGTGCGGCGACCAGATCCGGGCGACGACCCAGCAGTTCGGCGGGCAAAACCGATGGCAACGCCACAGCACTGGCCTGCAGGACTTTCGGCCGGGCGATCTCGTTGCCGCGATCCGGGCCTTTGCCGAGCAATACCGCCAGAGCGATTTTCGCGCTGTTCAGGCGCTTTTCGGCGTCGATCAGACTGGCTTCGGAGCTGGCTTCCAGGCTTTGGGTCTGCTGGAACTGGTACTGGCTGTCGATCCCGGCGCCCAGACGACGTTGGCTCAGGTCGAGCATCTGTCGGGTGCGTTTGAGGTCTTCGTTGGCCAGGTCATAAACGATATGCGCCTGACCCAGATCGCTGTAGGCCCGGGCCACGTCGGCAGCGAGGGTCAACTGAGCTGCCTGACGATCGACTTCGGCGGCACGGGCCTGGCCGAGCGCCGCTTCCCAGGCGTCACGCTGACCGCCCCAGAGGTCGAAGTTGTAATTGAAGCCGGCGCTGATGTTGCGCGTGGTGGCGTAGGCATCGCCCTGCCCTCGCGGGTCCTGATCCTTGGCCAGGCGCGAACGGGTAATGCCGGCGCTGGCATCGAGGGTCGGATAGCGCTCGGCATCGGCGGCATAGGCTGCGGCGCTGGCCTGATGAGCGCGCGCTTCGGCGATCTGCATGTCCGGGCTGTCGTGCAGGGCTTCTCGGATCAGACCGTCGAGCTGCGGGTCGCCGAGGCTGGTCCACCAATCGCTCTTCGGCCACGCGGCCGGCGACAGTGTCACGCCATTGAGGGATTGACCGACCTTGAGGTCTTTCGCATCAAGGTTTTTGCCTTGGGTATCGAGGCCACTGTAGTTGGCGCAACCGGCGAGGATCATCGCCGACAGCAGCAATGCCAGGCTGCTGCGCAAGGTTTTACCGCTCATTGTGTTCACCTAACCGCTGGAGGGTGATGGGGTCACCGGCCGCCAGCAAAATTTTCTTGAGGATGTATTCCAGGGTTTTCAGCTCGTCCGGTGTGATGGCACCCGCCAGTTCATTCATGGCATCGGCACCGATGTGCGGCAGCAGGTCCGCCAGTTGCTGGCCTTGTGCCGTGAGCCTGAGCTGCACCTGACGACGATCGCCCTCGCTGCGCTGGCGCACCAGGAAGTCTTTTTGCTCCAGGCGATCGAGCATGCGGGTCATCGAACCGCTGTCCAGCGACAGGTGCCGGCACAGCTCGGCCGGGGTGTCGACGCCGTACTGGGCCATGATGATCAACACCTTGAACTGCGCGGCGGTGATGCCATGGGGTTCCATGTGGGTGTCGATGATCCGGTCCTTGAGCAAGGCTGCACGGCCAAGCAGCAGGCCGAGATGGCAATGCTTGAATTCGTCCGGGGTGAAATGCTTCATGTACGCACCTAATAACTGCCTAGGCAGTGAATGTATGTCGAGATGTTACTGCCTAGGCAGCGAATGTCAACGCAATAGTTAGGCTGCTTTGTAATTAGCCGATAATTGACCGCACCAGATCGTTCCCACGCTCTGCGTGGGAATGCAGCCCGGGACGCTCCGCGTCCCATTCAACAATTGAGGCATTCCCACGCGGAGCGTGGGAACGATCAGGTGTTTGGGCGTGGTGTTTGGGCGTGGGGACGATCAGGCAATCCGGCGATGGGGAACGCGGGCTAGAAATCCCGCTTGTAGAAGATGTCCAGCGAACTGGCCACACCGCTGGCGGCTTCGAGGTAGACCTTTTTGCTGAGCTTGTAACGCAGGGCGATGGTGTTGGCCGGTTCGAAGACGCCAACGCCGTAACGCAGGCTGAGCTTCTCGGAGATGTTGCCGCTGGCCACCACGCTGGTGGTATTGCCACTGCCCTGGGTGTCGAGCTGGAAATCCTGAATGCCCAGATCCTTGGCCAGATTGCTGGTCACCCCGGAACTGCCCATCAGACCCAGACCGAGCGCCGCTTGCGCAAGCATGTTGTTGTCTTCGCCGTTGCTGCTCAGCGGACGCCCCAGCACCAGATAGGACAATGCCTGCTCCTGACTCATGGCCGGTTCCGAAAAGATCTGTGTGGTCGGCTGCTCGGCGCTGCCGCTCAGGCGAATGCCGGCGATCACGTCGTCGGTCTGGCGAATCGCTTCGATATCCAGATAGGGCTGATCGATCGGCCCGGCAAACAGCAGTCGCGCACGACGTACAGTCAGGCGCTGGCCGTAAGCCCGATAGCGACCGTCGTTGAGCCACAGCTCGCCACGGGTGTCCATGTTGTCGCCGATGTGCACGTGCCCTTGCAGGTTGGCGGTGAGGCCGAACCCGGCGAAGCTCAGTTTGTCCTCGCCGACCACCACGTCGATGTCCATTTTCATGGCCATCGGTGCTTTGCCCTCCTCGGTCTGCGCACCGACGATGATCGTGTCATCGGAGACTTTCACCGTCGATGGCGGCAGTTCGCGCACGGTGATTTCGCCTCGGGGCACCAACACTTTGCCGGCAATCGCCAGCTCGTCGCCGGCCATGGAAATCTTCAGGTCCGGCGCCACTTCGAGCTTGGCGTAGGGTTCGACGGTGACCGGCAGTTGTGTGCCCTTGAGCGCCAGATCCACCATCAGCGCCTGGCCCCAGGCGACGTTGCCGCTGAGGCTGCCCTGCCCGGTCTTGCCGCTTTTCCAGCCGCCGTCCAGGCGTACCGATTCCCCGGCGATCACCGCTTGCAGTTGCAGATTCTGCAACTCCATCGGCAACTCGGCACCGGACACTTCACCCTCACTGAGCTGCACCGTGCCGTTGACCAGCGGTGTGAGCAACCCGCCGGAAATCGTGCCGCTGCCATTCAGACGCCCGGTGAGTTTCTCGACCATCGGCACGAACGGCCGCGCCACCGACAGATCCAGCCCGCTGAGACGGAACGAGCCATTCAGCGGCTTGTTCTTCGGCAGCGGATTGAGCTGCGCCTGGACCATCAGTTCACCGAGCTTGCCGCCGACAAAATTGAGGTCGGTGTCGATGCGTTTCGGTGTGAGTTTGCTGGTGAGCCTGAGAGTCTGGTACGGGAAGTCCAGCCACTGATCCTTCTCCTTCATGCGCAAGGTGCCGCCGCTGGCATCGACGCTGATCTGGCCGTTCGGGCCACTGGCCGGCAGGTCCAGTTGCAGGTCGGCGTTGAGCCTGCCCTGCCAGGCGAAATCCTTGGGCAACCATTGCGCCAGGCTTTCGATCGGGAATTGCTTGAGGTGATACCGCAGCTTCGGATCCGGCATCAAACGCTGATCTTCACCGCACAGACTGGAACTGCCGGACATCCAGCAATGAGCGCCGAAGTTGATCTTGCCGTCGGCCAGGCGCTCGAGTTTCGCCGGGTTTTGCAACTTCCAGTCCTGACCGCCGGCCTGGATGTCACCGCTGGCCAGACGCCCGCGCCAGTTGCCCTTGTCCAGATTGCCGTCCAGGCCCAGCGCAAGTTTCAGCTTCGGCCCGAGCAGGTCGAGGTTGAGTTTCTGGCTTTTGATATCGCCCTGGGCACTGACGGTCAGCACACCCAGGTTCGTGTCGCCCGCCTGGATGCCGCTGCCCTTCAGATCGATTTTTGCCCGTTGCGCACTGTCGAGGGTGGCGTCGAGGTTGAGGGCTTGCAAGCGATTGTCCTGAAACACCAGTTGCGAGCCTTGCAGATCGAGTTTGCCTTGCGGTGCTTTCAACGTACCGGCGACGTCGACCCGCCCGTTGATCTGCCCGCGCAATTGCGGCCAGAGTTGGGCCAGGCGCGGCAGCTTGATATCGATCTGCCCGGTGAGTTTCTGTTGCAGGCTGCCCTTGCCGTTGATGCTGTTGTCGCCGAGGCGGATTTGCAGAGCGTTGAGATTCCACTGTTCGCCGGCGCCGTCAGCCTTGGCCTGCAACACCGCCGGTTGCCCGCGCAGTTTGCCTTTGAGATCGAGGTCGGCGTTGAGGCTCAGGCGTTCATTCTTCATCTCGCCCGTGCTTTTCAGCGGCCCGGCCAGTGTGCCCGGCAGCTCCGCCATCCAGTACGCCGGGTTGAGCGCGGACAGTTCCAGCGCCGTGTCCCAGGCGATACCGTCGGCGAACTGCACGTTCACGTGCCCTTCGGCCTTGCCCTGCCCCGCTTCGAGCTTGAATTGCGGCAGGAAGATCTGCTTGAGATTGCCACTGAACGGACTGCTCAGGCTGAACGCCCCGGCCGGGCCATCCAGTGCGGCGGCAAAATTGCCGAGGTATTGGCCGTCGGTGTAGGAGACTTCGCCGTTGAATGTGCGCAAGGCGACTTGCGGTTCGTCGATCTCGGCATAAAGCCGATGCCACGGGAAATCCTGCCAGTTGATATTGGCCTGAGCGCTGAGGCCTTTGCTCCAATCAATGTTGCCGGTGAGCTTGAGGCTTTGTTTGTCATTGGCCGTCAGGTCGAGGCCGACGATTTGCGCGCCCTTGGCGTCGACTTTGCCCTTGAGCAACAGCGCCACCGGGCCTTTGTCGGCGGGCAGCGTTGCATTGCCGAACAATTGGTAACCGTTTTTCAGATCGCCTTCGCCAGTCAATACCAGCTGATTGAGTTGCAGGGTGTCCGGCAGGTCGGCGCTCGGTTTGAACGCCTCCGAAGTGATGCGCACCTTGGCCGGCAGGTTTTCCGTCAGCGGTTGCAACTCGCCGCTCAATTGGCCGTCGAGGTAGCCACGGCTGTCGGCGTGCAGATTGAGGGTCTTGAGCAGATCGCCGTCGACTTTCAGTGCCAGCGTCCATGGGCCGGTGCCCGGTGACGGCAGGGTCAGATCACCGGCGATGTTCAGCGGCCAGTTGCCGGTCGGTTGCAACAGGCCGGAGAGGTTCAGGCTCAATTCATCGCGTTGCAGTTTCACGCTGTCAATCTGCATGCCCTTGGCGGTCCAGTGCGCTGCCAGTTGCAGGCCTTTGAGCTGTTCGCTGCCATTGAACAGCAGGCTGCCGACCTGCACGTCGCCCAGCTCGATGGCCACCGGCAATTGCAGGTCCGGCAACTTGACCGGGCCGCTGTCGGTGGTTTCTTCGCCGGGCGGGAATTGCAGGATGACCTGATCGGCCTTGAGCTGCTCGATGCACAGCGTCATGCGTGTCAGGCACAGCGGCGACCATTCGAAGATCGGTTTATTGAGTTCGACGCGACTGCCGTCCTGCTGCCAGAGCAAATGATCGGCGCTCCACTGTCCGCCGAGGCGACCCTGAAAGTTGTCGACACTCAAACCCGGAACCAGCCCCAGCAGCCAACGGCTGCCGGCCTGGGTGCCGAGTACAGCGGCAATGCTCAATACAATCAGCAGCACCAGCGACAACAGCGCCAGAGCGGAAATTTTCAAACCACGCTTCACAGCTCGGGCCCCATGGAAAAGTGCAGCCGGATGCCGCCATCGTCGTCCAGCGCATGGGCCAGGTCGAGGCGGATCGGCCCCACCGGCGAGACCCAGCGCACACCGATACCGACACCGGTCTTGAGGTTCGGCAGTTCGAGTTTGTTGAAGGAGTTGCCCTGGTCGACGAAGGTCGCGACCCGCCACTTCTCGGCGATCGAGTATTGATACTCGACGCTGCCGGCCACCATGTAGCGCCCGCCGATGCGGTCGCCTTTGGAGTTCTCCGGCGACAGGCTCTGGTAATCGTAGCCGCGCACGCTCTGGTCGCCACCGGCGAAGAACCGCAGCGATGGCGGCACCGAGCTGTAGCCGTTGGTGGCGCTGCCGCCGACCTGGACACGCCCGAGGAAACGGTGATTGTCGAACACCGTGGTCAGGCCTTTGATCAGCGCCGTGCCGTACAGCAGGTTGTTGTCCGAGCCGAGACCTTCTTTCGCCACTTTGCTTTCGAAGGTCAGGCGATAGCCGTTGTGCGGGTCGATGCGGTTGTCGCTTTTCAGGTAGGAGTAACTGATGCCGGGCATCAACAAGGTACTCAGGCCCGAATCGTCACCGAGCTGGTATTCCTCGCGCTGCCACTTCAGCGAAATCACCCGCTGCCAGCCGCTGGGCAATTTGCTGTGCCACTCGGGGCCGAAGGTCAGCAGCTTGCTCAGGGTGTCGGAACCGTCGATGTCTTCGTACTGATAGCCACCGGCCCAGCGCAGCTTGTCGGTCAGCGGCGGGTCCAGCGGAATGTCATAGAACAGACCAACGTTCTGCCGTGGCGCCGAGAGCTCCGCCTCCCAGCCATAACTGTCGCCCTGCGGGTTGACCCAGTGACGGGTCCAGTTGGCCTTGATCCGTGGGCCGACGTCGGTGGAATAACCGAGGCCCAGGCCCATGGTGCGCGGCTTGCGGGTATCGAGTTTGACTGCGACCGGGATCACGTCGTTTTTTGCCGCAGTCGGCGCAGCATCAACCCGTACGCCCTCGAAGTAGCCGCTCGATTGCAGGTCGCGATTGAGTTCAGCAATCAGCTCGGAGTCATAAGGCTCGCCCGGTTTGAACGGCACCATTCGCTGGAGCAAGTCTTCATCGAACGGCGTGTCACCTTCGAAACTGACCTTGCCCAGCGCATAACGCGGACCGCTCTCATAGATCAATTCGACATCCGCCACCCCGGCGCGAGGATCGACCAGCAGTTTTTGGCTGGTGAAATGACCGCTGAAGAAACCGAAACGCGAGGCCTGATTCTGGATCAGGCGCTTGGCGTCTTCGTAGCGCCCATGGTTGAGCACCGCGCCAGGCTTGAGCACGTCGCTTTTCGGTACACGAAAGGATTTCAGCGTTGCGGCGGGTCCGTCGACCCGCACGGTGACATTGCGCAGGCGAATCGGCTCGCCGGGATCGATCTTCAGCACCAGACGCGGCTTTTCACCGCCCTTCACTTCACTGTCGATCTGCGGCTGGTAGTAGCCCAACGCCTGGGCGGCCTTGCGCGCCTGCTCTTCGGCACCGCGACTGAAGCGCTGCAAGGCTTCTTCGTCACGATCGCCGAGGCTGCCGATATAGCCTTCTATATTGGCTTTGAGTTCATCGTTGGACGGTTTGACCCGCACATCCAATTCACTTTGCGCCAGCGCCGCGCAGCTGGTTAACAGCATGAGCACGCCACTGGTAAATCTTCCTGGAAACTTCATAGGCGCGGATGCTATCACGGGCTTGGGAGCGTGATAGAACAGGAAATTTCCCAAAAAGTTCGACGGTCATCCCGTTGCAGTTTGTAACACCTGGGGATTGGCATGGAAAAACACATGTTCGCACACCGGGCCGACAGCGACTTCGCCGATCTCCTCATAACCCTGACGTTTGTAAAACTCCAGGTAACGCGGATTGCCGGTGTCGAGGATCACGCCCTGGGAGCTTTCATCTACCGCGCACCAGTTGTGCACCGCCTGCAACAGTTGTTCGCCGAAGTGCTTGCCCTGAAATTGCGGATGAACGCCCAGCAGCGGCAGCATGTGCACAGAATCGGTGGGCACGCAGGCTTCAACGGCGGCGTGATATTCCAGATAGCGCCGCGTGCAGCGAAAACCGGTGCTCAGCACCATACGCAAACGCCACGCCCAGCTCTCGGTGACGCCCAGACGCCGTTGCGGTGGCGCGATCAGGGCAATGCCGATCAAGCGATCATTGACCAACAGACCGATGGCCGGCAGATCCTGCAGGAAATGCTGTTTGACCAGTTCCCGCACTGTGGCGCGCACCCGTTGTTCGTAGCCCGGACGTTCGGCCTCGAACAGGTAAGCAAAAGTCGGCTCGTGACGATAAGCCTGATACAGCAGGGATCGCGCTTCACGGGAATAACCGCGGTCGAGCATGTGGATGTCGGCGATGGCGGTCGAGGTTTCAGGCATGACGGTGATTCTCCCCGGGGCGTTCTCGGATGGCGGCGCTCTTGTTGGTACGAACCTTTTGGTGATGGCACAGTTCCCCACAGGTATAGACCAATCGTGGATCTTCATCGACCAGACGGGCCCCTTCGCGAGCAGGCTCGCTCCCACATTTCGATCGCGCTCCCCTGTGGGAGCGAGCCTGCTCGCGAAGAGGCGAGAACAGGCGCCACACATCTGACAGGCCAGAATGTTTTCTCCCACCCCACGCTGGCCCAGATCCTACATGTCAGCTAGCATCGCCCTTTTGCCAGGACTGCCGACCATGAAGATCGTTTCCTTCAACATCAACGGACTGCGGGCCCGCCCGCATCAGCTGGCGGCGCTGATCGAAAAGCATCAGCCGGACGTCATCGGCCTGCAGGAAACCAAGGTTCACGACGACCAGTTCCCGCTGGAAGAAGTGCGGGCCCTGGGTTATCACGTGTATTTTCACGGTCAGAAAAGTCATTACGGCGTTGCCCTGCTCTCGCGTCAGGAACCGATTGCCATACACAAAGGCTTTGCCACCGATGAAGAAGACGCGCAACGGCGCTTCATCTGGGGTACGTTCGCCGACGCCAACGGCGTTCCGGTAACCATCATGAACGGCTATTTCCCACAGGGCGAAAGCCGCGACCATCCGACCAAATTCCCGGCCAAGCAGCGTTTCTACAGCGATCTGCAAGCGCTGCTGGAAAGCCAGTTCAACAATGAACAGCCGCTGGTGGTGATGGGCGATGTGAATATTTCACCGGAAGACTGCGACATCGGTATCGGCCCGGACAACATGAAGCGTTGGCTGAAAACCGGCAAATGCAGCTTCCTGCCGGAAGAACGCGAGTGGATGGCACGCCTGAAAAGCTGGGGCCTGACCGACAGCTTCCGTCACCTGAACCCGGAGGTAGCGGACGTTTTCAGCTGGTTCGATTACCGCAGCCGTGGCTTTGAAGATGAGCCCAAGCGTGGTCTGCGGATCGACGTGATCCTCGCATCCCACGGTTTGCTGCCCCGGGTCAAAGCCGCCGGTGTGGACTATGAACTGCGCGGGATGGAAAAACCTTCGGATCATGCGCCGATCTGGCTGGAATTGAGCTGAGCTCCTGTGGGAGCGAGCTTGCTCGCGATAGCAGAGTGTCAGGCTGCAAAAGCTTGACTGGCACACCGCAGTCGCGAGCAAGCTCGCTCCCACATTGATTCAGCTGTAATGTTTTGGTCATGCGCCTGACTTAATCTCCCCGGCAATCCCCTTGGCTGCATTCGGTGCCGGCATGACCCTGCGCGTTCTGTTCGTCTTTCTCCTGAGTGCCTCGCTCAAGGTGTGGGCCGCGGCATTGCCCATCCCCGAGAGCGGCCCGGTCCTGCGCATCCAGGGTTCCAACACCATCGGCGCAGCGCTCGGCCCGGCACTGGTCGAAGGCCTGCTGGAGGAACAGGGGCTGTTGAAGGTCCACAGCGAAACCCCGGACACCGCCAACGAACAACGGATCGTCGGCCTGACCGCCCAAGGCAGACGGGTGGTAGTTGAAATCTCCGCCCATGGCTCCAGCACCGGTTTTAGCGCACTCAAAAACAACAGCGCCGATCTGGCCGCCTCTTCCCGCCCGATCAAGGACAGCGAACTTGCCAGCCTGCTGCAGCTTGGCGATCTGAAAAGCCCCGGTGCCGAGCAGGTCATCGCCATCGATGGCCTGGCGATCATCCTTCACCCCGGCAATCCGCTGAACCAATTGACCACCGAACAGCTGGCACGAATCTTCAGCGGCGAAGCCAGGACGTGGGAAGAGCTCGGCGGCAAGGGTGGGACGATTCATCTGTATGCGCGGGATGATCAGTCCGGCACCTACGACACCTTCAAGGAGCTTGTCCTCAGCCGTCGTGGGAAAACGCTGAACAGTTCGGCGAAACGTTTCGAGTCCAGCGAGCAATTGTCCGATGCCGTCAGCGCCGATCCGCAGGGCATCGGCTTCATCGGCCTGCCTTATGTACGCCAGGCAAAAGCCGTGGCAATCGTCGACGGACAGTCCCAGGCCATGCTGCCCATGGCCAGTCTGATTGCCACGGAAGACTATCCACTGTCGCGACGCCTGTTCTTCTATTTGCCACCCGACAATCAGAATCCGTGGGCCCAGGCCCTGGCGGATTTTGCGCAGAGCCGCCAGGGCCAGGCGATTGTTGCAGCCAACGGTTTTATCGCCCAGACCGTGCACGCCATCTCGGTCACGCCGAATGCGCTGATGCCCGAGGGTTATCAATCCCTCAGCCGGCATGCCCAGCGTCTGACCGTGAACTTCCGCTTCGAAGAAGGCAGCGCCAGTCTCGACAACAAGGCCCGTCAGGATCTGGTCCGGGTGTTCGACTATATAAAGCACCACGACAAGACCGACCGTGCGGTAACACTGGTGGGATTCGGCGATGCCAAGGACGATCCGGCGCGGGCGGATCTGCTGTCGAAGCTGCGGGCGATGGCGGTACGTAGGGAACTGGTGAAAAACGGAGTGGTATTGCGCGAAGTACGCGGCTTTGGCGCACTGATGCCGGTGGCGGCCAACAGCGGGGATGAAGGGCGGATCAAGAATCGGCGGGTTGAGGTGTGGGTTTACTGAGCGTCGCCCCC
>NZ_LRUN01000017.1 GCF_001679645.1 Pseudomonas bananamidigenes
CGCGGAGCGTGGGAACGATCGGCGATCAATAGAGATCAGCTCTCGGCGATCAGCCAATCCATCTGCCACCCACCCTGGGTCTGCCCAAGTTTTTTGGACAGCCACGGCAGCAGCTCACGCAATTCTTCCTCCAGCCCCCACGGTGGATTGGCGATCGCCAACCCGGAACCGTTCAGGCTGTTCGGCGTATCCAGCGGATGCACCAGCAGCTCGACACGCAGCAACTTCGGCGCACCGGTGCCGGCCAGATCCTGATAGAAGCGCCGCAGTGCGCGCTGATCCTTTACCGGATACCAGATCGCCGCCACCGTCTGGCGCATCCGACCGATTGCCTCTTTCAACGATGCGGCGCAACGCTGCATCTCGTCGAGTTTCTCGAACGGCGGGTCGATCAACATCACCGCACGTTTCTCGGCCACCGGCAGCAACGCCCGCGCCACATGCCAGCCCTCGCCCAGATGCACCGCCACACGACGGTCGCCCTTCATGTTGTCCTTGAGCAGCACGCCGTCTTCCGGGTGCTTCTCGTTGAGCAACACCCGATCCTGGGAACGGGTCAGACGCCGTGCCAGCTCCGGCGAACCCGGGTAATAGCGCAACTGGCCATCCGGATTCATCTCGTGCAGCACTTTCATGTAGTCCGCGGTCAGCGCCGGCAGATCCGGCTGGTCCCACAAGCGCGCAATGCCTTCCAGATACTCGCCGGTACGGTTGGCCTGATCGCCCTGCAGGTCATACAGACCGATGCCGGCGTGGCTGTCGAGATAGGCAAACGGCTGCTCCTTGCGCGACATCAGGGCGATGAGGCGGGTCAAGGTCAGGTGTTTGAACACATCGGCGTGATTGCCGGCGTGGAAGGCGTGACGATAATTCATGGCAGCTCCTGCGAGGGCCGTGAAGTTTACCTTTTACCGTGCGGCAAGTCAGGGGTTGGGGGCTGAATGGGTGGTCTTGCTGTCGGGTACATCCGTGGGAGCCCGCTGAAGTAGATGGGATCAAAGGCAAAAGCAACATCAAGAAACAACTCGCCATAGATACTCTTCGTCCCTTGAACAAAGGGAATGCGAAGATCGGTCGCACTTAAAACCTGTAAAGAGGGACATTTACATGGGAAGAAAGGTGATCGGAATCGGCGTTCCGACCTCAACCGGTGGCGCAGTGCTGGAAGGGAACGCTGGAATCAACATTGATTACGCCGTAAGCACATCCTCCATCGGCCACATGGCCAGCTGTCCGGCATGCAGCGCAGGCAAGGGCCCTATCGTGGCAGTGGGCCCTTGAACAGTTACATTACCCGCCGGACCTGTTGCACTCGAAGGTGATTACATCGCCTGCGGCTGTCCCCCAAAATCCAACACGCTCTTATTCGGTCAATCGTCTGTTTATGCTGGCGGTGAACATAGTGCTGCGAGCTTCTCTGCGATAAGCAGCCTTATTCCAAAGCCAAAAGCCATACAACGAATAACCTTCTCGTACGGGGAAAGCCAAATTCCCGTGGACTCGGTGTCGCGTTTCTATACCGACCTGAATATTCATGTAAAAACATCCGGCTATTCACCCGGTGAAACGGTAACTGTCACGATCAGTGGCGCGACAGAAAAGACGTTGTCAGGCACTGTCGGAGCGAAAGGAATCGCGATCATCCCGAATGCTTTTCAAGGCGAAGCATTCGATATGGAAGGAGAGATCTAATGGCCCAGGTCAATATCAGTTCAGGCGGCGTGACCTCCAATATCGTCGTCAAAAGGCCAAAATTCAGCACACTGTGGAATGCCTACGCAGAGGTCGGTCTTAAAAGTTCAATAGATGTTTATGCGCTTGTCGGGGGCAATGTCGAGGCTGCCAGAGCAGAAAAACCGGACGCCTATGCAAACGCCTGCGCTCTGAGGATAAGCAGGGGATTCAACTACGGCGGTTACAAAATCCCCAAAGGAACGATCATTCCCAGCAAATCCATCTATCGTCTGGCCGGCGCTGATCAGCTCCCCTACATCATGAAAGTCGCGGACTTTCTAGCTTTCCTGAAACACAACTGGGGGGCTCCCGATCACGAGTTGACGCTGAGCAACGCAGACTTCATCAACGGCAAGAAGGGCGTCATTATCATGGAGATTACGGGATGGAGCGATGCGACCGGCCATGCGACCTTATGGAATGGCAGCGCCACCGGAGATAACAGCGACTATCATCGTCCCGATAGCCATACCTATGACCGGCCAGACGTAAAGCTGGAAAAAATCAACTTCTGGGAGTTAAAGGGATGAAATTCCAGCTACTCGTCGCACTAGGCATTCTGGGTATTTCCGGAAGCGCCCTTTCAGGTGAGGCCGAAGTAAACAGTGCAAGAGTCTCACTGAAGAATTACGGCCTCGCCAACTGCATATCGAATCAATTCAAGTCTGAGTCCGACATAAAATCGGATCTTGGACTCGCTATTGGCGCTTACTCGGCCATGGGCAAGGGGCAACACGTGATACTGCAGAATGAAGATACGCTGGAGGTCACGCATGATCCGTATGCTGAGACTGAGAAATACATGGCAGGCGCCTACCTCAAAACGTCCTCAACCAGTAAACAGACTGGTAAAAACATCGTGTTCTATTCTTGTCTGGAAATTTATAACTCCCCAGAATTTGACGCTTTCATCAAGTCGCAGGATCAGTATCTGCAAAACTGAAATCTTCTCGCCTGACTAAATGATCCTTTCAAACCGATGCTGGAAGGATCTCTGGAAAGTGCTGGTGTGAAGTCTTGCTAATGATCGTTCCCACGCTCCGCGTGGGAATATCTCTAGGGACGCTCCGCGTTCCAGGCGCCCACCGCAGTTGTGGCTGACACCTCATGTGACGCGGAGCGTCACGGGCTCCCACGCAGAGCGTGGGAACGATCGAGTCAGGACGGTATGGCGCGTAGTCGCTTGCCAATCACATCCAGCACATCACAGCCGTCACGCAGCGGAATCACACAGAGCTGGGCGAAGTCGCTGAAGATGACCGAGTCGCACTCGACCGAGCCGCGCATGCACATGTTTTCCAGTACCTGAATCACGGCGCGGATCCGGTAGTTGGCGGCGTCCATCAGGATGTCGAGCGGGGCGTGGGTGTCGATGAACAGCGTGGGCATGTCACTGCAATTGCTGGTCAGCGCCATGAGGCGGTTGTCGGGGTGAGGAATGAAGGGTTCGTAGGGTGGGTCGGGATGAAGTTTGCTCATTTTTTAACCTCTGGTAGTGAAGTGAGCTTCCACCGTTCCCCTCCTACGGATTGGGTGGCAGCCATGCGCGGGGTAGGAGGACTGAGACCAGAGCACTCAGCCACGCCGAAGCGTGCCCGCGCATAACCGCCGCAAAGGATCTTACGGTCGAGCGAAGACTGCCGCAAATCGGGCAACGACGCTTATGCACTGCTCTGAAATCAGGGCTCCTACGCCCTGTCTCCACACTTGCGGAGACAGCCAAAGACTATCCCCGCACCACCGCGCCCACCAGTTCACGCAAACCGCCGCAACTCGCAGGAAACGTCCGATGCCCTTGCCCGGAAATTTCACTCTGACTCGTCCCGCAAGTAGTCCAGCAATGCCGAAGCCGACGATTCGTCCGACGCCGACACCGCAAAAAACCTGACAACCTTGCAGCGCAAGGCATCCGCGGGAAACGCCTCGAACAACGCCGGCTGCTCCTCGCTCAACCACTGCAAGGTGTTGCTGATCCGGGCATCACCGCCGAACTGCGCCAGCAACTTTTCCGGCACCGACCACCCAGGACACGCTCGACCCGAGACCCGCGCCCTGCCCCCGATCTCGACGGCCTGACCGTTGATCAAGCCTCGCGTGAGGACCGGCAGCAATTGCCCCGCATCCACTTCGGGCGACTCAAGGATCGGCAACAAAAACCGCCCATCCCAGAACCGGAAGAACACCGCTTTCCCGTCCGGCATCAGCACCTGAGTCAAACTGCGAAACTGCTCGAGCACCGCCTCAAGGCTGGCCGAAGAAACCGCCAGCCAACCCCAGTCACGCGCCTCGGTGGTCGCGACCCAATCCAGAAACTCACTGCCTGCGTCGACAATTCCCACATAAGGCATCACCGCATCCCACTCGGCATAGATGGTTTCGGCCCAAACCGGCTTTGGCGCCAGTGCATTCAGTGGCCAGGCTTCCAGGGGATTCGCCGCACTGGCACCACTGAAGATCGCAAACAATTGTTCCGACGACTTCAGCGGCTCATGCTCCAACCATTGCTCAGGCCGCACAGACGCCCTCCTTGCAGCGCTCGCATTCCTCGCAGAACGGCGCGTCTCCCTTGAGACTCATGATTTGTGCGGCCGTCAATAGTGCTGGCGGTGCCGCCGTCAGCGTTTCTGGCAACCCCGGCACGGTCGGCGCTGCGCTCATCGCGACCATCGGCGCACCACCCACAACAATCGGCACGCTGCTGAAGATTCCGCCAGGACCGATGTTGATCCACTGCCCGCCTGCCTGGATTGTCGCGCTCGCCCCGCCGTCGATCACCACCTGCTGGCCGGCGCTGACGTGGAATTGAGCACTGGCGTTGATCGCCTGATTGCTCACGCGGATGTGCCGGTCGCCGGTCACCGTGAGGTGGTCGTCCTGCTTCACTTCGGTCTGGCGCCGGCCGTGGGTGATGCGCTGTTCATCGGCCTTGAGTTCGTGTTTAGCGAGGCCAGTAACAACAACGCTGCGCTGGTTGTCCACCTGCACCTGCTGATCGTTCAGCACATGCTGCGTCCAGTTTCGCTGGGCCCGCAGGTAGATTTCCTCGGCACCTTTGCGATCTTCGATGCGCAATTCGTTGTAACCGCCACCGCCCGGACTGCTCTGGCTGCGGAAAATGCTGCGGGTCTTGTCGGCTGGCAGATCCAGCGGCACCGGCGTCGCGGCGTTCGGCAGACAACCCAAAACCAGCGGTTTGTCGGCATCGGAGTCGATGAACCCCACCAGCACTTCCATGCCGACCCGCGGAATCAGCACGCTGCCATAACGGTCATGGGCCCAGCCGCTGGCGACCCGCAGCCAGCAACTGGAATGCTCGTTGAGTTCACCTTCGCGATCCCAGGCCAGTTGCACCTTGACCCGACCGTACTCGTCGCAATGAATTTCACTGTCTTTCGGGCCGGTGACCACCGCCGGTTGATAACCGAGCATCCGTGGTTTTTCCGGTCCCTTCGGCGGACGGAAGAACACGTCCCACGGCGTGGCGAGAAAGGTATTACGGTAACCCTGGAATTCTTCACTATCGCTGGTGACCGATTCCTCCAGCACCTGCGGTTGTCGGCCATGGTGCTCGATAGCGGTCAGCAACCAGAGGTCATTCAAATCCTGACGCGGATGCTCGGTCAGTTGCAGGAAATGTCCGCTGACCAGGCCGGATTGATCGCTGCGGCCCTCGGCCTGACGGTAGTCGGCGACATGTCGTTCAAGGGTGCGCTGAGCCAGGTGTTTGCCGGTTTCCCGCTCAGTGAACTGGCCGGGAAAGTGATAATCCTCCAGCACCGGGCGCTGTTCGCTTTCCACCCGACTCTGCAGCGGCAGGCGCGGTTTGGTGAAGTCGTAATCACGCCGGGTGACCACGCTGGCGCGGGTTTCCACCCGCACGGTGAAACGCTTGATGGCTGACGCGGCTGCGGCCATGCCGCTGCCCGGAAGGTACGGTGTCGGCTCGGCCAGACGCGGGAACACCGTCTGATCGTCGCCGAACACCAACAGGTGCCCGTCCGGGCTGTGCTGAAAGTGGAAATGAATACCGACCTCGGCACACAAGCGCTGAATGAACGCCAGATCACTCTCCGCATACTGCACACAATACTCACGGGGCGGGTAATCGCTGCCGAGGCGAAACTCGAAGGCATCGCGCAGAATTGCGTGATCCTTGAGGATCTGCGTCACGATCTGCGGCACGCTCTGATGCTGGAAGATCCGCTGATTGATCCGATGGGCGAGATAAGCCAGGCGTGGAACAAGGCTGACGTGGTAGCGGGTCAGACGCTTGCCCGAGTCCCCCTGTCCGACCCGATAGATCTGACCGTGGATACCGGAACCGGCGCCATCGAAACTCAGAAACGCCTGACAGTGCAGCAGGCTTTCAAGGTCCAGATCCGGTCGCTCGCTGATCAGTTCCAGGTCAAAGCGATAGGGCTGGCTGATGGCTTCCTTGCCCGTGAACTCAAGCACTTTGAGGTCAAACCGGGCGCCTTCGACGGTCAACGTGAAACGCGGTTGATTGGCAGGCGCGAACATCCGATGTCTCTCTGCGATATGAAGGCGGGCGATTCTGCATGAGGGGCAAGAGGTGCAGGACAGGTGACTAAAAAATCAGATTTCCCCTACTTGAAACGTCGATCCCCCCTTCAAAAATCAGCGCATTCGACTACAGACATTTCCTTCAACAACATCACCAATCCCTGTGGGAGCGAGCTTGCTCGCGAATGCGGTGTGTCAGAAAAACAGATTTGAATGACAGGACGCCTTCGCGAGCAAGCTCGCTCCCACAGGGTTTCTCGGTGTTTTCAAAGAACTTGCAGGCAATAAAAAACGCCCGTTTCCAATAGGAAACGGGCCGTTTTTTCGTGAGCCTCAGCTCATTCCCATCACTTGTTCAGATGGAAGTCCTTCTCGGCCGCTTCAAAGCGCTGAACCATGCCGGTGCTCGGCTGGCCCATAAGGCTGACCAGGTAGATCGTCAGACTGGCGAAAATGAAGCCGGGGATGATTTCGTACAGTCCCAGCACTTCAAAATGCTTCCACACGATCACGGTGATCGCGCCGACCAGGATGCCGGCCAGCGCGCCGTTGCGGGTCATTTTTTTCCAGACCACGGAAATCAGCACGACCGGACCGAACGCTGCGCCGAAACCGGCCCACGCATAGGACACCAGACCCAGCACGCGGTTTTCCGGGTTCGCCGCCATCGCGATGGCGACCAGCGCAACCAGCAGCACCATGGCGCGACCGACCCAGACCAGTTCCAGCTGCGAAGCGGATTTACGCAGGAAAGCCTTGTAGAAGTCTTCGGTCAGGGCACTCGAGCACACCAGCAACTGGCAGCTCAGGGTGCTCATCACCGCCGCAAGAATCGCCGACAGCAGCACACCGGCAATCCACGGGTTGAAAAGGATCTTCGCCAGCTCGATGAACACACGCTCATGGTTTTCAGTCACAGGCGCGGCTACGTCCGGGTGCGCCGAGAAGTAAGCGATACCGAAGAAGCCAACGGCCACGGTTCCGCCCAGGCAAAGGATCATCCAGGTCATGGAGATGCGACGGGCGTTGGCGATGGATTTCACCGAGTCAGCGGCCATGAAGCGCGCCAGGATATGCGGCTGGCCGAAGTAGCCCAGGCCCCAACCCATCAGCGAGATGATGCCGATGAAGGTGGTGCCCTTGAGCATGTCGAAGTTGCTCGGGTCGTTGGCTTCGATCGCCAGGAACGTAGTGTCCACGCCACCGGTAGCCAGCAACACGATGATCGGCGTCAGGATCAGGGCGAAGATCATCAGGGTGGCTTGTACGGTGTCGGTCCAGCTCACCGCGAGGAAACCGCCGACGAAGGTGTAGGCAATGGTCGCCGCAGCACCGGCCCACAGCGCCGTCTCGTAGGACATGCCGAAGGTACTTTCGAACAGGCGGGCACCGGCCACGATGCCGGACGCACAGTAGATGGTGAAGAACACCAGGATCACCACTGCGGAAATGATTCGCAGCAGGCCGCTTTTGTCTTCGAAGCGGCTGGAGAAGTAATCCGGCAGAGTCAGCGCATCGCCGTTGTGTTCGGTCTGGACACGCAGACGGCCGGCGACGAACAGCCAGTTCAGGTAGGCACCGAGGATCAGGCCGATGGCGATCCAGCTTTCGGAAAGACCGGACATGTAGATGGCGCCCGGCAGGCCCATCAGCAACCAGCCGCTCATGTCGGAAGCGCCGGCGGACAATGCGGTCACCACGCTGCCCAGGCTGCGGCCGCCCAGAATGTAGTCGGAAAGGTTGTTGGTGGAGCGATAGGCCATGAAGCCGATCAGCACCATTGCTGCGATGTAGATCACGAACGTGATCAGGGTTGGATTGCTTGCGCTCATTACGTACGTGCCCTGGCTTTGTTTTTATGTAGCGGCGGCGGTTGCACCGTTTGCAGACCGATGTCTGACAGACGATTCGCACGGCCGCGCATTTATGACCAATGTTTCCCCAGGAAAGCCATTGGCCGGTAAACCGGGTTTCCCGGTTGCACCTTGGGCGCGAATCCTATGCAACAAAGCAAAACAGGTGCAACCAGTTTCTTGGGAATCAGTTGCACCTACGTCGTATTTATTGCTGGAAAACGCCGGTTTTGCGCGCATTCGGTGCAATGACACCGGATCGTCCGCCTTGAAAGCACTGATTTAGAGCGGCCATCCGAAAGCTGAAATTTATTCCTGACAAGTTGCCGAATATTCCGACAAAAAATGGGTTGCACCCGGTTGCACCTCTTTCAGCTCGCGGCTAATCTTGCCGCCAGCTGCTGCCGCGCAACTGCGGCACCCATGAGGATAAAAATATGGCTACCACCACCCTTGGGGTCAAACTCGACGACCCGACCCGCGAGCGCCTGAAGGCCGCCGCAACCTCGATTGATCGCACGCCGCACTGGCTGATCAAGCAGGCGATTTTCAATTACCTGGAAAAACTCGAGGGTGGTGCAACCCTGACCGAGCTGAACGGTTTGACCACCAAGGACACCGACGACGCAGGTGAAGTCCATACCGATCACGCCCACCAATGTTTCCTCGAATTCGCTGAAAGCATCCTGCCGCAATCGGTGCTGCGTGCCTCGATCACCGCCGCCTACCGTCGCCCGGAGCCGGAAGTGGTGCCGATGCTGATCGAGCAGGCTCGCCTGCCGGCGCCGATGGCCGAAGCCACCAACAAACTCGCCGCGACCATCGCGGAAAAACTGCGTAACCAGAAGAGTGCCGGCGGTCGTGCAGGCATTGTTCAAGGCCTGCTGCAGGAATTCTCCCTGTCATCCCAGGAAGGCGTGGCGCTGATGTGCCTGGCCGAAGCGCTGCTGCGTATCCCGGACAAGGGCACTCGCGATGCGCTGATCCGCGACAAGATCAGCACCGGCAACTGGCAACCGCACCTGGGCAACAGCCCGTCGCTGTTCGTCAACGCGGCGACCTGGGGTTTGCTGCTGACCGGCAAACTGGTCTCCACCCATAACGAAGCCGGCCTGACATCGTCCCTGAGCCGCATCATCGGCAAGAGCGGCGAGCCGATGATCCGCAAGGGCGTCGACATGGCCATGCGCCTGATGGGCGAGCAGTTCGTGACCGGCGAAACCATTGCCGAAGCCCTGGCCAACGCGAGCAAGTTCGAAGCCAAGGGCTTCCGTTATTCCTACGACATGCTCGGTGAAGCGGCGCTGACCGAACACGACGCCCAGAAGTACCTGGCCTCGTACGAACAAGCCATTCACTCGATCGGCAAAGCGTCCCACGGCCGTGGGATTTATGAAGGCCCGGGCATCTCGATCAAGCTGTCGGCCCTGCACCCGCGTTACAGCCGTGCGCAGTACGAGCGCGTGATGGACGAGCTGTACCCGCGCCTGCTGTCGCTGACCCTGCTGGCCAAGCAATACGACATCGGTCTGAACATCGACGCCGAAGAAGCCGACCGCCTGGAGCTGTCGCTGGATCTGCTCGAGCGCCTGTGCTTCGAACCGCAACTGACCGGCTGGAACGGCATCGGTTTCGTGATCCAGGCTTACCAGAAGCGTTGCCCGTACGTGATCGACTACGTGATCGACCTGGCTCGCCGCAGCCGTCATCGCCTGATGATCCGTCTGGTGAAAGGCGCGTACTGGGACAGCGAAATCAAGCGTGCCCAGGTCGAAGGCCTGGAAGGCTATCCGGTCTATACGCGCAAGGTGTACACCGACGTTTCCTACATCGCTTGCGCTCGCAAACTGCTGTCGGTACCGGAAGTCATCTACCCGCAGTTCGCCACGCATAACGCCCATACCCTGTCGGCGATTTATCACATTGCCGGTCAGAACTATTACCCGGGCCAGTACGAATTCCAGTGCCTGCACGGCATGGGCGAACCGTTGTACGAGCAGGTTGTAGGCAAGGTTTCCGAAGGCAAGCTGAACCGTCCGTGCCGTGTGTACGCCCCGGTCGGCACCCACGAAACCCTGCTGGCGTACCTCGTGCGTCGTCTGCTGGAAAACGGCGCCAACACCTCGTTCGTCAACCGCATCGCCGACCAGTCGATTTCGATTCAGGAACTGGTGGCCGATCCCGTTGCGCAGATCGAGCAGATGGCAACCGTGGAAGGTGGTTTCGGCCTGCCGCACCCGCGCATTCCGCTGCCGCGTGACCTGTACGGTTCCGAACGCGCCAACTCCAGCGGCATCGACATGGCCAACGAGCATCGTCTGGCATCGCTGTCCTGCGCCCTGCTGGCGACCGCGCACAACAACTGGAAAGCCGCGCCGATGCTCGGTTGCGCCTCCAGCAACGAAGCGCCGACACCGGTGCTGAACCCGTCCGATTTGCGTGACGTGGTCGGCCACGTACAGGAAGCCACTGTCGAAGACGTCGACAACGCCATTCAATGCGCCCTGAACGCCGCACCGATCTGGCAGGCCACCCCGCCAGCCGAACGTGCCGCGATTCTGGAGCGCGCCGCTGACTTGATGGAAGGCGAAATCCAGCCGCTGATGGGCCTGCTGGCCCGCGAAGCCGGCAAGACCTTCGCCAACGCCATCGCCGAAGTCCGCGAAGCCGTCGACTTCCTGCGTTATTACGCGGTGCAGGCGCGCAACGATTTCAGCAACGACGCCCACCGCCCGTTGGGTCCGGTGGTGTGCATCAGCCCATGGAACTTCCCGCTGGCAATTTTCAGCGGCCAGGTTGCCGCCGCACTGGCCGCCGGTAACCCGGTGCTGGCCAAACCGGCCGAACAGACGCCGCTGGTGGCTGCACAAGCCGTGCGCCTGCTGCTCGAAGCCGGGATTCCGGAAGGCGTGCTGCAACTGCTGCCGGGTCGCGGTGAAACCGTCGGCGCCGGTCTGGTAGGCGATGAGCGCGTCAAGGGCGTGATGTTTACCGGCTCCACGGAAGTCGCGCGCCTGCTGCAACGCAACATCGCCGGTCGACTCGACAACCAGGGCCGTCCGATTCCGCTGATCGCCGAGACCGGTGGCCAGAACGCGATGATCGTCGACTCTTCGGCACTGACCGAACAAGTGGTCATCGATGTGGTGTCGTCGGCTTTCGACAGCGCCGGCCAGCGCTGCTCGGCCCTGCGTGTCCTGTGCCTGCAGGAAGATTCCGCTGATCGCGTCATCGAAATGCTGAAAGGTGCGATGGCTGAAAGCCGTCTCGGCAACCCGGAGCGTCTGTGCGTGGACATCGGCCCGGTGATCGACGCCGAAGCCAAGGCCGGCATCGAGAAGCACATCCAGGGCATGCGCGACAAAGGTCGCAATGTGTACCAGGTGGCCATCGCCGATACCGAGGAAGTCAAACGCGGCACCTTCGTCATGCCGACCCTGATCGAACTGGAAAGCTTCGATGAACTGCAACGCGAGATCTTCGGCCCGGTGCTGCACGTGGTGCGCTACAAGCGTAAAGAGATCGACCAGTTGATCGCCCAGATCAACGCCTCCGGTTACGGCCTGACCCTCGGCGTGCACACCCGCATCGACGAGACCATCGCCAAGGTGATCGACAACGTCAACGCCGGTAACGTCTACGTCAACCGCAACATCGTGGGTGCCGTGGTCGGCGTCCAGCCGTTCGGTGGCGAAGGCCTGTCGGGTACCGGTCCGAAGGCCGGCGGCCCGCTGTACCTGTACCGCCTGCTGTCGACACGCCCTGCGGACGCCATCGAACAGTCCTTCGCTCGCGGTGATGCTGCCGTGGCACCGGACGTTCGCCTGCGCGATGCCCTGAGCAAACCGCTGGTTGCCCTGAAAGCCTGGGCCGACAGCAACAAGTTCGCCGACTTGAGCACTCTGTGCGTGCAGTACGCAGCACAGTCGCAAAGCGGTATCACCCGCGTGCTGGCCGGCCCGACCGGTGAGAAAAACAGCTACGCGATCCTGCCGCGTGAGCATGTGCTGTGCCTGGCGGACATCGAAGGTGACCTGCTGACTCAACTCGCGGCGGTACTGGCAGTGGGCGGTTCGGCGGTCTGGCCGGAATCCGACACCAGCAAGGCATTGTTCGCACGCCTGCCGAAGGAGATTCAGGCGCGGATCAAACTGGTTTCCGACTGGAACAAGGACGACGTGGTGTTCGATGCGGTTCTGCATCACGGCCACTCCGACCAGTTGCGTGCGGTCTGCCAGCAGATCGCCAAGCGTGCCGGCGCCATCGTCGGGGTTCAGGGCCTGTCCCAGGGCGAGACCAACATTGCGCTGGAGCGTCTGGTGATCGAGCGTGCGCTGAGCGTCAACACCGCGGCAGCAGGCGGTAACGCCAGCCTGATGACCATCGGCTGAACCCTCGCGCGATCGTTCCCACGCTCTGCGTGGGAATGCAGCCCGGGACGCTACGCGTCCCACCGGTTTCAGAGATGAAATTGGCAGCGCGGCTGGAACGCGGAGCGTCCCTTGAGGTATTCCCACGCAGAGCGTGGGAACGATCAGCACACCAACATAGAAATGGGCGCCCTCACCGGCGCCCATTTTTTTGGCCTCTCCATCACCGTTATCAATCTTCCTGTTCAGTCTTTATTCGCACGCCTAGACTCGGCCCATTCCAAAAAAAGGTAGGCCGCCATGTCCGAGACGCTGCTCAGTTCCCGCAATCTGGCTTTCGAACTTTACGAAGTCCTCGATGCCGAGGGCCTGACCCGGCGCGAGCGGTTTGCCGAGCACAACCGCGAAACCTTCGATGCCGCCATCGGTACGGCACGCAACATCGCCGAGAAGTATTTCGCGCCGCACAATCGCAAGGGCGACGAGAACGAGCCGCGCTACGAGAACGGTCAGGCGATTCTGATTCCCGAAGTGAAACCGGCGGTGGATGCCTTCCTTGAAGCCGGATTCCTCAACGCGGCGCGCAGTTTCGACGCCGGCGGCATGCAACTTCCTACATTGCTGTCCCAGGCCTGCTTCGCCCACTTCCAGTCGGCCAACGCGGCGTCGACCTCGTACCCGTTCCTGACCATGGGCGCGGCCAACCTGATCGAAAGCTTCGGCACCGAAGAACAGAAGCGGCGCTTCCTGCAGCCGATGATCGACGGTCGCTTCTTCGGCACCATGGCGCTGACCGAACCCCATGCCGGTTCGTCGCTGTCGGATATTCGTACCCGCGCCGAGCCTGCGTCCGACGGCACCTATCGCCTCAAGGGCAACAAGATCTTCATTTCCGGCGGCGATCACCCGCTCTCGGAGAACATCGTGCACATGGTGCTGGCCAAACTGCCGGACGCACCGCCCGGGGTGAAGGGTATTTCGCTGTTCATCGTGCCCAAGTTCCTGGTCAACGATGACGGCAGCCTCGGCAAGCGCAACGACGTGTTGCTGGCCGGCCTGTTCCACAAGATGGGTTGGCGCGGAACCACGTCCACAGCGCTGAACTTCGGCGATAACGGCGAATGCGTCGGCTATCTGGTGGGCAAGCCGCATCACGGTTTGAGCTACATGTTCCAGATGATGAACGAAGCGCGGATCGGCGTCGGCATGGGCGCGGTGATGCTTGGTTACGCCGGTTACCTTTATTCGCTGGAATACGCTCGCGAACGCCCGCAAGGCCGGGTGCCGGACAGCAAGGATCCGACCACGGCACCCGTGGCGATCATTCAGCACGCGGATGTCAGACGCATGCTGCTGACACAAAAATCCTACGTCGAAGGGGCATTCGATCTCGGTCTTTATGCAGCACGACTGTTCGATGACACCACCACGCTTGAGACCGAAGCCGAGCGCAAACAGGCTCACGAGCTATTGGATTTGCTGACGCCGATCGTCAAATCCTGGCCGTCGGAGTTCTGCCTGAAAGCCAACGAACTGGCGATCCAGATTCTCGGCGGCCACGGTTACACCCGCGAATACCCGGTGGAGCAGTATTACCGCGACAACCGTCTGAACCCGATCCACGAAGGCACCCACGGCATACAGTCGCTGGACTTGCTGGGACGCAAACTGGCGCAGAACGGCGGCGCCGGGCTCAAGCAACTGATCCGACTGATTGCCGATACCGCCGAGCGCGCAGTGGCGCACGAGTCGTTGACTACGTTGCGTGAGCCACTGGAGAAACTGGTGGCGCGTCTGCAGAGCGTAACCATCGGTCTGCTGACCGATCTGGCTCAGGGCAAGGTCAACAGCAGCCTGGCGAATTCGGCGTTGTACCTGAACGTGTTCGGGCACACGGTGATCGGCTGGCGCTGGCTGGAACAGGCGATTCGGGCCGAGGAAGGGTTGGCCAGAGGAAATGCGGCGGATGTCGACTTCTATAAAGGCAAGTTGCAGGCGGCGCGGTATTTCCTGACGTGGGAAGTGCCGGGATGCCAGCATGAGCTGGCGTTGCTGGAGGCGCGGGATGATACGTGCCTGGGGATGCAAGATGCGTGGTTCTGATCCGAGCCTTGTATAACGGTCAAGATCCAATCGCGAGCAAGCTCGCTCCCACAGGGTTATCGGGTGTTCACACATGCAGTGAACTCTCCACGATACCTGTGGGAGCGAGCTTGCTCGCGATGGCGCCATCACGG
>NZ_LRUN01000018.1 GCF_001679645.1 Pseudomonas bananamidigenes
AAAAGCGAATGCGGGCTGCTTTCGCATTGATCGTTCCCACGCTCTGCGTGGGAATGCAGCCCGGGACGCTCTGCGTCCCAATCGATCTGCCAGCGAATGCAGCCGGCGCTGGCAGGTCGGTTTTGTCGGAACGGCTTAGCTGGGTGTCGGGTAACGCTGTACTTCGACGTTATCCAGCACGCGGTTCACTGCCAGTTCGGCAAGCATGATGACTTGTTGTATGCCCAGAATCCGGTGTCGCTGTGGTGAGTCGACATAGGCTGCCACGTCACTGGCCATGACGCTGGCCGAGGCCAGGGATTCACAGGCGTGGGCCAGCAGGCTTTCGTCGTCCATGTCCGGTGAAATCTGGAACATTTCGCTCGGTTTGCGGCCGGGGCATTTTTTCGGGAGGGGGTTCAGGTAGTGATCGAGGGCGCGCTCGGCGGCGTCGTGGAGTTTCTTTGAATCGGCGGATTCGTAGGGCGAGGTGTCATTGGTTTCAGGGGGATTCGGAGTAAGTTTTTTCATGGCATAGATCCTTAAGTCTTGGAGGAGCTGCCATTCTTCGTTTTCCAGGCGAAAGAGGTGGCAGCTGTACGCGGACTGGAAAAACCGGAAAGGATCAAACCCGGCAGACCCGGAGGTCTCCCACGTACAGCTACCATAACGTCGCGAAAAAACGCCGCATTATGTCATGGGCTGTGATCCTGAACTTCGGGTTTTCCAGACCCGGCCGCCGATGCGTCAGCGACCCCCAAAAGCCTATCCACCTCGTTTCCGAGGGACAACCGACGCGACTTGTCGGAAACATCCCCCAAAAATCACCCCGTCTGTAGGACGGTAAACTCAGTTCGCCAGCCTGGCTCCGCCCAGGCTCCCGCTCATCTCATAAGCCGCCAGTTCCGCCTGATGCCCCGCCAGAATCTCCGGTAGCGATCCGCGTAAATACTCGACCCACGTCTTGATCTTCGCATCCAGGTACTGCCGCGACGGGTAGATCGCATACAGGTTCAGTTCCTGCGAGCGGTAGTTCGGCATCACCCGTACCAGCGATCCGTTGCGCAAGCCTTCGATGGCGGCATACACCGGCAGCACGCCGACGCCCATGCCGCTGGTGATCGCGGTTTTCATCGCGTCGGCGGAGTTGACCAGGAACGGCGAGCTGTTGATGGTGACCATTTCCTGGCCTTCGGGGCCGTCGAAGGCCCATTTTTCCAGGGGGATCACCGGGCTTACCAGGCGCAGGCAGGCGTGGTTCAGCAGGTCGCTGGGTTTTTGTGCGCAGCCGTTGGCTTTCACGTAGGCCGGGGAGGCGCAGACGATGCTGTAGGTGATGCCCAGGCGTTGCGAGACGAAGCCCGAGTCCGGCAGTTCGCGAGCGAGGACGATGGACACGTCGTAGCCTTCGTCGAGCAGGTCCGGCACGCGGTTGGCCATGGTCAGGTCGAAGGTCACGTCCGGGTGGGTCTTGCGATAGCGGGCGATGGCATCGATCACGAAGTGCTGGCCGATGCCGGTCATGGTGTGCACTTTCAATTGTCCGGCCGGGCGCGCGTGGGCTTCGCTGGCTTCGGCTTCGGCCTCTTCGACGTAGGCGAGGATCTGCTCGCAGCGCAGCAGGTAGCGCTTGCCGGCCTCTGTAAGCGCGATGCGCCGGGTCGTGCGGTTCAGCAGGCGGGTTTGCAGGTGGGCCTCAAGGTTGGAGACCGCGCGCGAGACGTTGGCCGTGGTTGTGTCGAGTTGCACGGCGGCGGCGGTGAAGCTGCCCGCTTCGGCCACGCAACTGAAGGCGCGCATGTTTTGCAATGTGTCCATGGGGTGCTCTCAAGGGAGATGGCAAATTGTGACACGAAGTTTCAGGGGCTGAGACCCCCGACCAAGGGATTATCTCGTTAACCGTAACAAAGATTCGCAGAAAACCCAGCTTATCGCCGTTCAGGGCGGCCCCTAGAATTGCGCCCACCTCGAAACATCCCCCACCTCAGGAATTCGCAGCAGTGCCGCGTCGCATCAACAGAGCGCTTTTGCCGCTCAGTGTTCTGGCTATTTCGTTAGGTCTTGGCGGCTGCATCGGAACCGGAGGGATTGCCCCGCAGGGCAAGGCTCTGGAGGCCAATGAACTGGCCACCGACGAGGCCATCGCCCACGCCGCCCGTGACGCAAACTGGCCCACCGCCCAATGGTGGCAAGCCTATGGCGACCCGCAACTCAATCGCTGGATCGACCTGGCCGTGCAAGGCAGTCCGACCCTGGCCATGGCCGCTGCGCGAGTGCGTCAGGCCAAATCCATGGCCGGTGTCGCCGAAGCCGCCGAGTCGTTGCAGATCAATGGCGAGTCGACTCTCAAACGCCACAACTGGCCGACCGACCAGTTCTATGGCCCCGGTGAGCTGGCCAATACCACCACCTGGGACAACAACGCCGCGCTGGGTTTCAGTTACGCCCTCGACCTCTGGGGCCGTGAAAGCAACAGCACCGAACGTGCGGTTGACCTGGCGCACATGAGCGCTGCCGAAGCGCGGCAGGCGCAGCTCGAGTTGCAGAACAACATCGTGCGCGCCTATATCGAACTGTCGTTGCACTATGCTCAGCGCGACATCGTGGCGGCGACGCTCAAGCAGCAACAGCAGATTCTCGAACTGGCGCAGAAACGCCTGAACGGCGGGATCGGTACGCACTTCGAAGTCAGTCAGGCTGAAACCCCGCTGCCGGAAACCCATCGGCAACTGGATGCGCTGGACGAGGAAATCGCCCTGAGCCGCAACCAGATTGCGGCACTTGCCGGCAAAGGGCCGGGCGCCGGTGCGCAATTGCAGCGTCCGACCCTGTCCCTCGGCGCGGCCCTGAAACTGCCATCGGCATTGCCCGCCGAACTGCTCGGCCAGCGTCCGGACGTGGTCGCCAGTCGCTGGCAGGTGGCAGCGCAGGCGCGGGGGATCGATGTCGCGCATGCCGGGTTCTACCCCAATGTCGACCTGGTCGGCAGCCTCGGCTACATGGCCACCGGCGGCGGGGCGCTGGAGTTTTTGACCGGCAAGAAGCTCAACTACAACGTCGGGCCGGCAATCTCGCTGCCGATCTTCGACGGCGGGCGCCTGCGGGCCGAGCTTGGTGTAGCGTCGGCGGGTTACGACATCGCCGTCGCGCATTACAACCAGACGCTGGTCGATGCACTGAAGAACATCTCTGACCAGTTGATTCGCCGCGAGTCGATGGACAAGCAGCAGACGTTCGCCGCCGAGTCCGTGGCCACGGCGCAGAAGACTTACGACATCGCGATGATCGCCTACCAGCGCGGCCTGACCGATTACCTCAATGTGCTCAACGCCCAGACCCTGCTGTTCAAACAGCAGCAGGTTCAGCAACAGGTGCAGGCGGCGCGGTTGAGTGCCCATGCGCAGCTGGTGACGGCGTTGGGTGGTGGTCTTGGGGCTGGCAATGACGTACCGACCGCGCAACAAACCCAGGCACCGAAAACCCCGGTTCTCCTGCGTTGAACACACAACCCCTGTGGGAGCGAGCTTGCTCGCGAAGAAGGAGTGTCAGCCAGCACATATGTCGGCTGATACACCGCATTCGCGAGCAAGCTCGCTCCCACAGGGGCCGGGTCCGACCTGAAATTCATTGAGCACAATTGAATGACTTCCTTGCCCGCACCCTTGCGCTGGCTCTACTCCCTGGAATGGCGCCGGGGCTTTTTCGAATGGGCGCGCAGCGATGGCGTGACCTGGGTCTACATCTTCAAGGTGTTGATCGCCGCATTCCTGACCCTGTGGCTGGCGATGCGCCTGGAACTGCCGCAGCCGCGCACGGCGATGATCACGGTGTTCATCGTCATGCAGCCGCAGAGCGGCCAGGTGTTCGCCAAGAGCTTCTATCGCTTCCTCGGCACTCTGGCCGGCTCGGCGATGATGGTCACGCTGATTTCGCTGTTTGCCCAGAACACCGAACTGTTCCTCGGTTCGCTGGCGATCTGGGTCGGCATCTGCTCGGCCGGCGCCGCCCGATGCCGCAACTTCCGCGCCTACGGTTTTGTGCTGGCGGGCTATACCGCTGCAATGGTCGGGCTGCCGGCGCTGGCGCATCCCGACGGAGCGTTCATGGCGGCGGTGTGGCGGGTGCTGGAGATCTCGCTGGGGATTCTCTGCTCGACCCTGGTCAGCGCCGCGATCCTGCCGCAGACCGCCAGCGCGGCGATGCGCAACGCCTTGTATCAGCGCTTCGGTGTGTTCGCCCTGTTCGTCACCGATGGCTTGCGCGGACGCAGCAAACCGGAATCGTTCGAGGCCAGCAACGTGCGCTTCATCGCCGAAGCGGTGGGCCTGGAAGGGCTGCGCAGCGTGACCGTGTTCGAAGACCCGCACATGCGTCGGCGCAACGGTCGTCTCAGTCGCCTGAACAGCGAGTTCATGGGCATCACCACCCGCTTCAACGCCTTGCATCAGTTGCTCGAGCGTCTGCGCGTCAATGACGAAGCGCATGTCGTGGCGGCGATCAAACCGGGCCTGCAGGATCTGGCCGAAGTGCTCGACGGCTTCAGTGGTCGTGCCCTGACCAGCCCGGATGCGGCGCGTCTGGTGCTGGCGCTCGCCACATACAAGGAAGGGTTGCCGGCGCGGGTGCGCAGTCTGCGGGCGGCCTTCCAGGAGAGCGGGCCGGGCGAGGCCGAGTTGCTGGATTTCCACACGGCCTATGAACTGCTCTATCGCTTCGTCGACGACCTGCACAGTTATGCACAGACCCACGCCTCGCTGGCCGATCACCGCCACGAACGAGAGCGCTGGGACGAGCCGTTCACCCCGCAGACCAGTTGGTGGGCGGCAGCGGCTTCGGGGATTCGTGCCGCGTTCATTCTCGTCGTACTCGGCAGTTACTGGGTCGCCACCGCGTGGCCGAGCGGCGCGACCATGACCCTGATCGCGGCCGCCACCGTGGGCCTGTCGGCGGCGACACCGAACCCGAAACGCATGGCGTTTCAAATGGCGTGCGGCACGTTCCTCGGGGCGCTGATCGGCTTCGTCGAAATGTTTTTCATCTTCCCGTGGATCGACGATTTCCCGCTGCTGTGCGTGATGCTCGCGCCGGTGATCGTGCTCGGTTCGTTCCTCGCCTCACGACCGCAATACGCGGGGGTCGGCCTGGGTCTGCTGATTTTCTTCAGTACCGGTTCGGTGCCGGACAACCTGACGATCTACAACCCCTACACCTTCATTAACGACTACATCGCCATGGTCATGGGCATGCTGGTCTGTGCGGCGGCGGGGGCGATCATCCTTCCGCCGAACAGCCGCTGGCTGTGGCAACGACTGGAACAGGATCTGCGCGGGCAGGTGGTGTACGCAATCAGCGGCAAGCTCAAGGGGCTGGCGTCGAGTTTCGAAAGCCGTACCCGCGATCTGATGCATCAGGCCTACGGTCTGGCAGCCGGTCAGCCGCTGGTGCAGAAAAACCTGCTGCGCTGGATGTTCGTGGTGCTGGAAGTCGGCCACGCAATCATCGAGTTGCGCAAGGAACAGGCAATTCTGCCGGTGCATCCGGCGTATGCCGAATCGCAGCCGTGGCGCCAGGCGATCCGGGTCATGGGGCGTTCGCTGGTGCGGCTGTTCCTGCAACCGAATGCGAGCAATCTGGAGCGCGCACTGGTGGCGGTGGATCACGCCATCAGCCGTGTCGCCGCCACCGATGAGCCGTTCGCCCCGCACTTCGACACCTCGGCGCTGCGCCGGGTGAAAAGCTACCTGCACTTCATCCGCACCTCGTTGCTCGACCCGCAATCGCCACTTGCCGCCCATGCCATCGCCAAGCCCGAAGGACTTGCCCATGCCTCGTGAAATCGCCTTCCACGGCGTGTACATGCCGACCATGACTCTGATGTTTTTCGTCGCCGCGGCGCTGGCCTGGGCGCTGGACCGGTTCCTCTCGGGATTCGATCTGTACCGCTTCTTCTGGCACCCGGCGCTGCTGCGTCTGAGCCTGTTTACCTGTCTGTTCGGCGCGATGGCGCTGACTGTCTACCGTTGAGAATGTCCCGATGAAAAAGTTTTTCAGCCTGCTCGCGACCCTGCTGGTGCTGGCCCTGGCGCTGTGGATCGGCCGTACGTTGTGGGAGCACTACATGAACACGCCGTGGACCCGCGACGGTCGGGTCCGCGCCGATATCATCAACGTTGCGGCTGACGTGACCGGTGAAGTGGTGGACGTGCCGGTGCGCGACAACCAGTTGGTGAAGAAAGGTGATCTGCTGATGCAGATCGACCCCGAACACTATCGCCTGGCGGTGAAGCAGGCGCAGTCACTGGTGGCCTCGCGCAAGGCCACGTGGGAGATGCGCAAGGTCAACGCCCATCGCCGCGCTGACCTGGACAACCTGGTGATCTCCAAGGAAAACCGCGACGACGCCAGCAACATCGCCGACGCGGCACTGGCCGATTACCAACAGGCCCAGGCACAACTGGAAGCCGCCGAACTCAACCTCAAGCGCACCGAAGTGCGGGCGGCGGTGGACGGTTACGTGACCAACCTCAACGTGCATCGCGGCGACTACGCGCGCATCGGCGAGGCGAAAATGGCCGTGGTCGACATGAACTCGTTCTGGGTCTACGGCTTCTTCGAAGAAACCAAACTGCCTCACGTGCGCGTCGGCGACAAAGCCGACATGCAACTGATGAGCGGCGAAGTCCTGAAGGGCCACGTGGAGAGCATTTCCCGCGGCATCTACGACCGCGACAACCCGGAAAGCCGCGAGCTGATCGCCGATGTGAACCCGACCTTCAACTGGGTGCGTCTGGCGCAACGGGTGCCGGTGCGAATTCACATCGATGAAGTGCCGCAGGGTGTGCTGCTGGCGGCGGGGATTACCTGCACGGTGGTGGTGAAGCAGGGCGCTGTGGATAACTGACAGGCCGAGCCCCTGTCTCATTGATCGTTCCCACGCTCTGCGTGGGAATGCATCCTGTGACGCTCTGCGTCACGTCCTGTATTTCAAAGCTGCCCGCGCAACCCGAAACGCTTCATCAACGTCGACTCCAGCAACCCTTTCGGCAGCAGGGTCGCCAGCAACGGCAACGCCCGGCTGCCGTTGCCGATGCGGATCAGCCGTGGCGGCTTGCCCTGCTGCACAGCCTTGAGCAGTTCGGCGGCGAACTCACTGGCCGGTGTCGGCTTGTCCTGAGAAGCCTTGGCTCGCGCCCGGATGCCATCGCGCAGGGGAAACCATGGCGATTGTTCGTTGATCAACTGCTCGGCCTCGTGCCCGGCGTTTTTGGCGAAACTGGATTGAATCGCCCCCGGCTGCACTTCCATCACGCGAATCCCGAACGGTGCGAGCTCCATGCGCAACGCATCGCTCAATGCGTGCACGGCCGCTTTCGAGGCGCAATAGGCTCCGGCGAACGGGGTGACCAGAACGCCGGAAACACTGCCCACATTCACCACCAGACCTTTGGCCCGACGCAGCACCGGGAACAGCGCACGAGTCACGCCGACAATCGAAAACACATTGGTTTCGAACTGGCGCTGCATGGCCGGAACGCCGCCGTCGAGCAGCGGGCCCATGGCGCCATAGCCGGCGTTGTTGATCAGCACGTCGAGGCCGCCGTGTTGCTGGTTGATTCGCTCGGCGAGTTGTTCCAGCGCGCAGTTGTCATTGACGTCCAGTTGCACCGCCGTGAACCCGGCGGCGCCGAGTGCCGCGACATCTTCGGTCTTGCGCGCACTGGCCCAGACCTCGTAGCCGGCGCTTTTGAAGGCATCGGCGAGGGCGCGGCCGATGCCGCTGGAACAACCGGTAATCAACGCAACGGGCATGGCGCATTCCTTGTGCAAAAGAGTGGGAAGAGGATCAGTCGGAGAAACTACCCTGCAATCGCTCGGCGCGAAACTCCAGGGTCTGCGGGCGATAGCCGGGACGCAACGGGGGCAGCGGCAAACAGTCTTCCCAGTTGCCGCCGGCCTGCAGTTCGCCGGGGCCACGATAGCGAGGGGCCGCGTATTGGTTGTCGGCCAGATTCACCGTGTCGCCCGGCGCATACGCTGCAATGCGCCAGCGCAGCTCGGTCAGCGGTACATCGTTGCCGTTGTTCATCTTCAGTTGCAAAGGGCGATCCGCCGGGCACTGCTCAGGTGCATAGGTGATACGCAACTCCAGTCGCGCCAGTTGCTTGATCTCGCGGTTGTCCAGCCACACCACCCACATCGCCACCAGCCCGAGGCCGACAGCGGCGGCCATGGACACCGGCAAGGCCTTGGCCGGGTAGCGCAACAGCAGGACCAGCCAGGTAATGACCAGCAAGACGCCGATGAACATGTCGCGAAACCTCGTGGGCAGGGAAGGTTCATCCTACCTAAGCCTGGACGAGGTTGGCGAAAAAAAAAAGCCCCCGCCCAATCCGCTGCGGATAGGGGACGCAGCGGTCTGGACGGGGGCTTTTATTGTGGAGCGATCACTGCGCGATGGTTTTCACCGACACGCCGCGTTCGACCGGGGTGGAGCGACCGTAGATGTCTTCGAAACGCTCGATATCGTCTTCACCCAGGTACGAACCCGACTGTACTTCGATGATTTCCAGCGGGATCTTGCCCGGGTTGCGCAGGCGATGGACCGAGGCGATCGGGATGTAGGTCGACTGGTTTTCGGTCAGCAGGAACACGTTTTCGTCGCAGGTCACTTCAGCGGTGCCGCTCACCACGATCCAGTGTTCGGCGCGGTGGTGGTGCATCTGCAGCGAAAGGCACGCGCCCGGCTTGACCGAGATGTGCTTGACCTGGAAGCGGCCGCCCATGTCCACCGAGTCGTAGGAACCCCACGGACGGTAGACCTCACAGTGGTTCTGGGTTTCGCTGCGGCCCTGCTCGTTGAGGGTGTTGACCATCTGTTTGACGCCCTGAACCTTGTCCTTGTGGGCGATCATCATGGCGTCCTTGGTTTCGACCACCACGATGTTTTCCAGACCGATCACCGACACCAGTTTGCCGTTGCCGTGAATCATGCAGTTCTTACTGTCCTGGATCACCACGTCGCCCTTGCTGACGTTGCCGTTGGCGTCCTTCTCGTTGACTTCCCACAGCGACGACCAGCAGCCCACATCGCTCCAGCCCGCAGTCAGCGGCATCACGCAGGCGCGCTGGGTCTTTTCCATCACGGAATAGTCGATGGAGTTGTCCGGGCAGCAGGCGAAGGTGGCTTCATCGAAAGTGATGGTGTCCGGGTCCTGAGTGCTGCGCTCCAGGGTCAGCAGGCAGGTGTCGTAGATGTCCGGATCGTGCTTTTTCAGTTCTTCGAGGAAGCGGCTGGCACGGAACAGGAACATGCCGCTGTTCCAGTAGTAACCACCGGACTCGACGTACTCGGTGGCCCGTTTGACGTCGGGTTTTTCCACGAAGTGTGAAACACGGCTCACGCCTTCCGGCAGCAGAGAATCGCCGGTGGACTTGATGTAGCCGTAACCGGTTTCCGGTTTGGTGGCCGGTACGCCGAACAGCACCATTTCGCCGTTTTCCGCCGCCACGGTGGCCAGGGCCAGTGCACGTTGCAGGGCTTTCTGGTCTTCAAGGACGTGGTCGGCCGGCAGCACCAGCATCAGTTCGTCACGACCTTCGTTGACCAGCATCATCGCGGTCAGCGCCACCGCCGGCGCGGTGTTGCGGCCGAACGGTTCCATCAGGATGCGCTGGCATTCCAGATTGCGGTTGGCCAACTGCTCGTTGACGATGAAGCGGTGATCCTTGTTGCAGACCACGATCGGCGTGTCCATCCCTTCGAACACCAGACGCTCAAGGGTTTGCTGGAACAGCGTGTGTTCGCCGGTCAGGGCGAGGAACTGCTTGGGAAACTGCTTGCGCGAAAGCGGCCAGAGACGGGAACCGCTACCACCTGACAAGATCACCGGAATCATAGTGTTTACTCCATAAAATCGATTGGGTTAGAGGCCCTGTGGGAGCGAGCTTGCTCGCGAAGGCGATGAACCAGTCGACATTGATGTTGAATGTCAGACCGTATTCGCGAGCAAGCTCGCTCCCACAGAGTTACTGCGTCAGTTCACAAAAAAGTTAGCGAGTCGATACCGGGCGCTTCACCCAGACCGGCGACAGGTTGCTGCCGTTGCCGGTGACGTACAGCACGGCGGCCTCACCGCGCTCCAGGGCGACCGGTTTCACGTCGCCGACTTTCTTGTCGCCCTCGTACAGCGCCAGGCTGACTTTCACCGGGTTGATTTCACGCTCGCCACGGCCCTTGGCGGCCACGTTCGGCACCACGTCGGTCTTGCCGTCGGCGGTCTTCAGGGTCAGCGGCTTGTCGCTGAGGTTCTGCACGCGCACCAGGGATTTCTGCTTGTTCTTGAACGGCGGTTCTTCGATCAGTTGCGGCGCGCCGGACGCGTTGTTGACCAGGGTGTAGTAGTGGTCACCGGCGAGTTTTACCGGCAGGGTCTGGCTGCCGACCTTGGCGCTGTAGTCGCCGCCGGGCATGAAGCTGAAGTCGCTGCTGGCCAGCGGCGCGACGTCGTTCAGGCTGGTGCTGCCGACGGTGGCGCTGACTTCAGCGTTGCTGGCGTTGTAGACCCGCACGAAGGTCGAGCCTTTCGGTGCGGTCGGGCCGTACAGTGCAGCGTCGCCACCGGCAAACGCCTGGACCGACAGCACGCTCAGACCCGCAACCAGAGCGATGCGTTTGGCGAGACGACGAGGAGTTGTAGTGAAAGTCATGGTGTACCTCTCTTTCAGTTTTGCGCCCGATCGGGCGTCTCGGATTTAGTGTTGATTGCTACGTTCTGTTGGCGCGCGCGGCTTGTTTGAGCTCTGCGACCCACTGCGGGTCGGCGTCGCCGATTTCGTTGTTCACAGGCAGATATCGTTCAGGAAACTCCCAGATCAGCACTTGCGGCGGGCTGTTCTTGAAGTCATCGCTTTTCAGGTAGCTGAGCATCGGCAGGATCGGACCGTGGCCGTCCTCGGCGTAATTGACGACGTCGCTGTGCAGCGCTTGCTTGAGCGCACCGACGAAGTTCCAGTTGGGGTTGGCGCTGTAGCTGGTACCGATCAGTGCCACCGGCACTTCGCTGTTGGCGAACAAGGCGTCGTCACCGGCAGGCTGTTCGACGGCCACGGTGTTGCGCTTTTGCAGCGGCTCCTTGGCCGGCATCAGGTTTTCAAACAGTGGATCCAGCGGCAGGAACAGACGCAGGTCGCCCTTGTGCGTGACCTTTTCCGCTGGCGTGGTAACGAAACGCTGCGGCTCGCCGCTGAGCGGGAACTTGTCGGCGATGGTTTTGGCCAGGGTGTTGGCAGCGATTTCCGCGCCTTCCGGCGTCCAGTGGGTGTCGGTGCGCAGGAACACTTGCTGGCCGTTCTGCTTGGCCTTTTGCAGCGGGCCGAGCAGGTCGGGGGCGAGGATCCTGTCCGCCGCGACACGGGCGTGGAAATCCTGATAGAGGTTGGCGTGGATGCTCGCCGGTTTCACGTCACCCAGGTGTTCCGGGTACAGGCGAACCTTGGCCGGCACGATTGCCATCACCAGTTTCACGCCTTTCTCTTTCAGGGTCTGGCGCACGCCTTCGACCAGCGCGTAGTTGCCTTGCAGGTTCAGCTCTTCATTGACGATCGGGTTGAATTCCTCATCGCTGTACAACCACTGATCGCGACCGAGCACCACGCCCGGACGACCTTCGTTGAACAGCTTGAAATCCAGCGCGGCCCAGAGGTTGGTGCCCAGGCGCTTGATCGGGAATTCATCGTCGTAGTGGGTTTCCACGGCCTTGGTCCAGCGGCCGTTGAGCACCGTCGCATCGGCATTGGTGCTGAAACCGAAGAAGCTGCGCACCGACCACAGACCGAGCACCAGCAGGGTCAGCAGAAACAGCGCGATGTAGACGATGCGTAATGAGCGGGTCATGGCAGATCCCTCAGAACTGGAAGTAAAGGAACGGCGAGAAGCTTTGCGCCGAGAGTTTGAGAATCGAGGCGATGAACAGCAGCAGTACCAGCCCGCGCATCACGTAGCGCGACCAGTCCGCCGTCCAGTACGCCGGTTGCACCTGGGCGTCGACGCCGACGGTGTAGCCCGGTTCGTGGATGCTCGCCGGGTTCTCCCCCGGCGCCGCCTTGATCAGGCCCGGTTGAGCACCGGCAGGGCCGTCGTTTTCGACGTTGACCGCAGGTCTGGTCTTGACCGGCGGCTTGCTGGTGTACAAATCACGCAGGCCGAAGAACGCCAGGGTCACGTAAGCCACCACCAGGGTTGCCACTTGCAGGCCGGTAAGGCTGGCGCGGTTGAGCTCCGACAGCGACCAGTCGCCGAAGCTGAACATCGCGCCGTACATGCGCCCGGCAACGTGCAGGTTCTCGGCGCGGAAGATCACCCAGCCCATGACCACCAGCAGGAACGTCAGCGCCCAGCGGATCGGGTTGAGGCTGCGCGGCGAGGTGTTGATGCCGAGCATTTTCTCGATCGCCAGCCACATGCCGTGCCACGCCCCCCAGACGATGTAGGTGATGTTCGCGCCGTGCCACAGACCACCGAGCAGCATGGTCAGGAACAGGTTGCGATAGGTCATCAGCGTGCCTTTGCGGTTGCCGCCGAGGGTGATGTAGAGGTAGTCGCGCAGCCAGGTCGACAGGCTGATGTGCCAGCGGCGCCAGAACTCGGTGATCGACTGGCTGATGTAGGGCTGCTTGAAGTTTTCCATGAAGCGGAAACCCATCATCAGGCCCAGGCCGATGGCCATGTCGCTGTAGCCGGAGAAGTCGAAATACAGCTGCGCGGTGTAGGCCAGCGCGCCGAGCCAGGCGTCGCCCGTGGTCGGGTTTTGCAGGGCGAAGCAGTGGTCGGCGACCACGGCGAGGGTGTCGGCGATGAACACCTTTTTGATGAAACCCTGCATGAACCGCGTGCAGCCCTCGGAGAACTTGTCGAGGGTGTGGGTGCGGTTGTTGAACTGGTCGGCCAGATCACGGAAACGCAATACGGGACCGGCGATCAGGTGCGGGAAGATCGCCACGAACGCCGCGAAGTCGATCAGGTTGCGGGTGGCCGGGGTGTCGCCACGATAGACGTCGATGATGTAGCTGATGGACTCGAAGATGTAGAACGAGATGCCGATCGGCAACAGCACGTGGGTCAGGATGAACGGTTCGAGACCGAACGAAGTCATGATCGCGTTGAGGCTGTCGACGCCGAAGTTGGCGTACTTGAAGTAGCCGAGGATGCACAGATCCACTGCCACGCCGAGCAGCAGCCAGCGCTGGGCCGGTTTGCTGCGCACGCCGGCGGCGCCGACCTTCAGGCCGATCCAGTAGTTCCACAGGGTGACGCCGGCGAACAGCGCCAGGAAGTCCACCCGCCACCAGGCATAGAACACGTAGCTGGCGATCAGCAGCAGCAGGTTGCGATAGCGTTGCCCGCTCAGGTAGTACAAGCCGAGAAAGATCGGCAAGAACAGAAACAGGAACACGTTGGATGAAAATACCATCCCGATCTCTCCATGTTTGAACCAACAGTCAAGGGCCAAGGCCCCCCCAAACCCCCCCACTGAAAACGGGATGGTTGTATTGCATGCTGCGCATTTACCTGTGGCGAGGGAGCTTGCTCCCGCAGGGGCGCGAAGCGCTCCTTGAAACCTGATCACGCGGTGCGTCAGTCAATCCGCGTTCACCGGGTTACGACTGCTTCGCAGCCGGGCGGAGCAAGCTCCCTCGCCACAGGGCAATACCGTCAGCCTTAAGAACCCTTGTTGCCTTTCTCGTGGGACGGGTCGTAGACCTTGGTCAAATCCCCGCCGAGGCGAAACGTCTTGAACGGCTGCATGCCGTGCTTCTTCTCCAGAACCTCCGGCGAACAGGTGTAGAGGCTGCAGAACGGTTCGAGCCAGGCGAATTTCATGTCCTCCTTCAGGTCGGTCATGTCCTGCTCCTTGCCGTTTTTCCTTTCGAACTGATCCGGGTCTTTCACCCCGGCCAGCACGCGGTCGCCCAGACGTTTGAGCGCGCCGTTGTTTTCCTGACGCAGATCCACACCGTTGACCTGGGCGAAACTGGCGATCATCGCCAGGGGCGGCAGGGCATAGTTGTGATACGCGAGGGCGCGTTGCTGGCGCTTGAGTTCGTTGGGCAGGTAACCGTCGGCATCGATCTGATTGACGCCGACCTTGTATTCCTTGACCGCCCAATCGAACAGGTCGCGGCGGTTGGTGGCGATGGACGTCGCCATCACTGACCAGGCGGCCCAGTACGAGTGGTTGTTGGTTTTTTCCAGCGGCAGGTTGTCCCAGTCGCTGACCACCTGATCGGCCATTTTGCTGAACCAGGCCTCGATCACCTGAGCTTCCTGCTGATGCTGGGCCAGGGGATGGGAGTCGGAGAACTTCAGGCGAATGTACGAAGAGGCCATGCTGCCCAACGCCCATTTGCGCATCGACTTGCCGGTGTGGTTGAAGTCCTTGGACATCAATGCATCCGCCCGGGCCCAGGTAACCAGCCAGTTCAGCGTGCAATCGAGCTGCTCCGGGCGACCGTCGCGCATGAACTGCATCACCCGTTTGGCGGTACCGCGCTCCAGCGTGGTGATGTCTTTGGTGGTGTCGCGAAAGGCTTTTTCCGACTGCACGTTCAGCGTGGCGCGTGCCTTGTCCGAGCCTTCGTATTTGCTGCGAAATTGCAGCGGACCGGTGTACGGCGCCGGCGTCGCATCGCAGCCTTCGCTCTTGTCGGTGGTCTTGAATTTATCCACGGCGGCGAAGTAGCCCTGAGGCGGACGCAGTGGTGCGGCGGCCTGAGCGGCCCCGGCGAACATCGCCAGGCTCAGCAGGGCGGGTGCCCATAAAGATTTCAATGTCGGATTTCGCATGGCAGACCTCATTGCCCGATCTGGGCGGTTTGTTGCCCGGCGCCGGGGAATACGTTGCGTTTGCAGATTTTCGCTTCGACTTTCTGTGGCGCGGTGCCCGCATCCGGGCCCTGGACTTCGACCGCCAGCAGGTTCTGCGAGGCCCAGTCTTCGTCGGTGCGCAACTCAAAGGCGAAACGACCGTCGGTGTCGGAGGTTTCCGGTTTCTCGATCTTGATGTCCTCGTGGCGACCGTTCATGTACCAGAGGGTGGCTTGCAGCTTTTTCACCGAGGTGTCGGCGAAGCGGATGTCGACCTGATGGCCGCTGTTCTGCAGGTTCAGGTTCTTGCTGTTGACCAGCAGTTCCTGTTTGCCGCCGGGCTTGAGCGTGGTGCTGGCGGACATCTGGGTTTCCTTGCCTTCGCAACCGTTGTCCAGCAGCGCCATCATCTGGCGGTAGATGGTTTCCTGGTCGAGGCGGTACAGCGGCGAGAATTCCCAGATGAGAATTTTCGGCGGGGTTTTCTGGAATTCGTCGCTGCCCAGGTACTGCAACATCGAACCTTCCAGACCGCCGCCGGGGAAGGCGACGTTGAGGATGTCGGCGCCGATGGCTTCTTCGAGGAAACCGGCGAAGTTGTAGTTCTTGCCACTGTGGGAGGTGCCCACGAGGGTGATCTGCGGGTTGCCGGAATCACCGAACAGGTCGCCGTCGCCCGCTTCGCCTTTCGGCTCGGTGGTGAACTGGTCCATGTACTGGATGGCGTAACTGGTGCCGCACAGCTGTCCGGCCATGTTGTGCAGGGTGCCGGTCTTGCCCATGCGCCCGGAGCGTCTGGTCTCGAATTCACGCTTGGGAATGTCGGCGAAGGCCGGGATCTGCTTGACCTTCTCGGCCACGATTTTTGCCGTGCGCTGCGCGCCGTACGGTGTCCAGTGCTGGTCGCCACGGAAGTAAAAATCGTGGGCGGGCAGGGTTTCGGGCAGCGATTCGTTGGTCAGCGGCGACAGGTCCGGCACCACGTAACCCATCTTCGCGAAACGGCCGAGCATGGTCTTGTAATTGGCCAGCGCCTTCTCGTAATCGAACGAGGCTTTTTCCGCCGGGTTGAGCTTGTTGCGATTCACCAGGCCACGGGTTGGCTGGTAAACGATCACCAGCTCGACACCTTTGGCCTTGAACGCATCGTGCAATTGTTGCAGACGCTTGTAGCCGGCGGGTGTGGTGTTGAACTCGGTGCGCAGATCTTCCTGGGTCCGGAACAGCCAGTCGCCTTGCGCCTGCACCAGCGTGGTGAAGTTCTGCTGATAACGGGTGGTGTAGTTCTTCGCGTCATGAGCGGCAGGGCACAGGCTGCAGCAAGGTTCGGCGGTGAACTTCGGCGGCTGGACTTCATCCGCGCGGGCGCCGTTGACGGCCGCCAGAATGCCCACGGTCAGGGCCGACAGGCTGAGTAATTTGATCAGGTGTGGGTGCATAAAATTATCCTCAGTCCTGCAGTTCGGTCTGGCGTTCGACGGGGTCGATCAGCACGGCTTTCTGCTGGCGCACCAGCAGGTCGAGAATTTCATCTTGACGGTCACCCAAAACGCCGTTGAAGCTGATGCCGCTGGATTTGGTCGGCGCCAGCATCGACACGCGGTACAGCTCGACGCTCAGCGGCGAGTCGATGGCCATCGGGCCGCTGCCGTTGGCCGCCAGTTCACCGCCGACCACAATCAGCGAAACCTGGGCGTCGAACGGGTCGAGCTTGATGTCGCGGTCGGTGTCGGTCAGGTCCTTGATGTGGCCGTAGACGCCGGTCAGGCCGTTGGCCATGGCAACGTTTTCGTAGAGGCGGATGTTCACGCTGTTACGAATGCGGATGCCGTGGCGCTTGTTGCTGATGACCTTGTTGCCCCACAGCAGGTTGTCGGCGGACTCGTAGAGCGTGATGCCGTCGGTGTGGTTCTTGTAGATCTCGTTCCAGGCGACGATGTTGTTGATGCTGTTACGGTCGATCACCAGGCCGGAGAGGTGGTTGTCGAAGCTCTTGTTGTTGAAGATGAAGCTGTCGTTCACCTCACGGGAAATGATGATCCCGTGCTTCTTCTTCGTGCCGTACACCGTGTTCTCGGCAATGATCAGACCGTGAGAACGGTCGTGGGGGTCGATGCCGTAAACGATGTTGTCCTTGTAGGTGTTGCCCTTGACCACGAAGTCGCGGGTCTCGTAGCAGTAGAAGCCGTACCACATGTCCGAGAACTCGGAACCGACGATCCAGCCGGTCGGCTCCGGACGCTTGAGCACCTTGGCCATGTTCGGCGTGTACTGGGAAATACTCACGCCGTAGGACTTACTGTTGGCGTAGCCGAAGCTGGCCATCTTGCTGTTGACGATGTAGGTCTCGGTGCCGCCCCAGGCCAGCAGGAACGGACGGAATTCCTTTGGCGAACGGAAGGTAGCCGGGCCGTTGTCCTTCTCGCGCCAGCCGGTGACTTTGGTGTCACGCACGAACAACTGGCCGTCGTTGACCAGGAACGAACCGGCCTCCTGGGACAGGCGCAGTTCCTGGGTCTGGCCGTCGATTTCGAGGATGCCTTTGCGACCGACCACGATCGGCAGCTTCGCCAGGTACACGCCCGGCGAAGTTTCGCTGAAGTATTGTTTGGGCAGTTTCTGCGCCAGTTCCTTGAGGTTCATGTAGCCGTCGTCGACGAAGATCGCCTGCGGGATGCCGTGCTGACGCACCACCCATTCGGCCATTTTGTTGTCGCCGCCGATGAAGTCCTTCAGGGCGTCTTCCTGCATCATCCGGCGCACGCTGATCTTGCCCGGTTTGCTGCGCACGATTTTCGCGGCGGCAGCCTCGGCGGTGAAGCCTGTGAGGTCGGGCAGTTTCGGCTTGTCCAGCTCCAGCGCGTCGGTCGGGGCGCTGCTGACGGTGTAGGTCTTGGCCTGTTGCAGCTCCTTGGCAGTGGTCACCGGTTTGGCCGGTTGCGGTGCGACCGGTTCGACACTGGCAAAGGTGCTTGCCGAGGCCAGCAGCATCGCCCCGGCCAGCAGGCTGAGCGAGCCTTTCCTTGGGTTGTTCATGTCGGGCACTCCCTTCGCGGTTTGCATCAGAAGCGCCAGATCACGTCGATGAACGCGCGGTGCATGTACGAATCGACCTGGCTGCCATAGGCGTCACCCGGCTTGAACACGCCGCCACGCAAACGCACCAGCGCCGAAGGCTCGTCGATCGACTGGCTCAATGCCGCCGGCAGCAGGCCTTGTTTGAAGTACTTGGTGACCACCAGATCCATTTCCTGGCCCAGGTCCTTGTTGCCGTCCTGCAGTGGCAGCGAGGTGCTGGAGAGGATTGCGCCGGTCACGTCGTCGGTGTTGTTTTCCACCGCGTTGATGCCGTTGCTGCCCACCGGTTTGTTGCCGTCCACGCGCCAGAACTTGTGGTAGATCAGGCTGGCGTCGTACTGATCGTTGAGCATCCAGGAACCGAACAAAGTGGCGGTCTGCATGTTGTTCATTTCGCCACGGAACGCTTCACCGAAACGGTGAACCCGCGAGCGAGTACCGGTGTAGTTGGAGCGGTTGCTCTCCAGACCGTTCTGTTGGTAATCGGCGCTGGCGCGGGCATAGGCCGCACCGACCTGCCACTGTGGATCGAGGCGCAGGCGCACGCCGATGTCGGTGGCCCAGCCGTTGATGTCTTCACTGCGCTTGGCCTGCGCCGGGCGACTGCCGTCGGCGTTCAGCGGGTTGACCGTATCGCGGTCGCCGCTCATGCCGGTGATGCTGCCCCAGTAGTTGACGGTGTTGGTGTTGCGCCAGTTGTAGGCGTCGCTGTCGGCGGTCAGGCCGAGCCAGCTGATGTCGCCGTTCTGGGTTTTGTCGAGGGTGTCGCGGGGCACGCCCGGTTCGGCGTAATCGAGCTTGCCGTTGTCGTGGGTGTGATGGCCGCGAATGCCGACCCACTGGCCCGGCGTCCACTGATATGCCGCATCGGCGTAAGCGTGCAGGCGATCCTTGTCTTTCGGTGCCAGCTCTTTCAGGTCGGTGCGGTATTCGCTGAAGCGTTCGGCGACACCGGCGTTGGCGCGCAGCAGGGTCGTGTCGAAAGTCCAGTTCAGCGCTTCGATGTTGGTGTCGCGCCATTGGCCGTCGTCGTTGCGCAGGCGCTGGCGACCGAACTTGAGGATTTCGCCGGGGTAGGGTGTCAGGCCGCTGTAGCCGACCCAGAACTCACGCATCGCCAGGTAGTTCTTTTTGGTCTTGCGGTCGCCGCTGTCGGTGGTTTCGGCGCCGTCGGACTGTTGCAGGGTGTCGGTTTCGATGACGTCGGTGGAGGTCACGGCCTGACCCATGGCGTAGGCACTCCACGCGCCGCTCTCGCCGTAGACCCACGGACGCAGGTCGAGGCCCACACCGTTGACGTCGCCACCGGGCGCAGTGCCGAGGTCGCGGTCGTCTTCAGACTGACCGGTGATCTTCACTTCGAGGCCGAAGTTCTTGGTTTCAGTGATCGCGGCCAGTGTCGGGCAAGACCAGATCAGCGCGAACGAAAGGCCAATGCCGGCCTTCACGAATGGATTCAACTTCATAATTTTTCCTCGCCGTCTTCTTGCAGGGCGTGCAGTTGCAGCGTGTTCTGATTCAGGGCACCACGGCTGGCCTGTTCCTGCTGCAACAGGCGCCGGGCTTCGGCCAGACGCTCGGGCGGCAGTTGCGCCGCGAGGGTGGTCGCCAGCTCATCGGCCTGCGGCGTGTTCTGCGCCTTGGCCAACTGGCTGAACACGTAGGCGTTGAGCGGATCGGGTTTGGTGCCCTTGCCTTGGGAAAACAGCTGGGCAATGGCGAAGTCGGCGCTGTTCTGGCCGTTGCGCGCTGCTGTCAGCAGATGGTCGAGGGCCTTCTGTGGATAGACCTTGCCCAGGTAGCCGCGGCGATAGATCTGGCCGAGGTAGTAATCGGCAGCGACTTCACGGCCAACGGCTTTCTGGAAATGTTCCTCGGCGACTTTTGCGTCGGCCGGCACCAGTTTGCCTTCGTAGTAGAGCTTGCCCAGCAACAGTTCGGCGCGGGGCTGGTCGGCGGCGCGACCGTTGTCCAGGTACTTCATCATCTGATCGACGTCGCCCAGTTCCGGGAAGTCGTAGAGCAGTTGCGCCAGCGTCACCCACGAGGCCGGGTAGCCCGGCGCGATCGGTTCGAGCAACGACTGCGCGGTTTTCTCATCGGTCTTGCCCAGGGTCGAATCAGCGAGCACACGGGCGACGGAGTCCACTCGCTGGGCACTGACGCTGCCACGGCTGTGGGCGGCCTGCAGCTGTTTGATCAGTTCGGCCTGTCGGTCTGGCTGGGCGCGTTTCTGATAGACCGTGGCCAGCTCGACGTAGCAGATGTCGGTGGTGTGCAGCGCGGCCTTGCAGATCTTTTCCACGTCATCCAGATGCTGGTCGTAGGTGCCCTGGGTGCGATACAGCAGCACCTGCGCCAGACCCGCTTCCGGGTAGCCCGACTTGCGCCACTGATCGATCTGCTGTTGGGCGTTGATGTTCGGGAAACTGTGCGGGTATTGCAGGTAGAGCATCGCCAACGGAATCAGCGTATTGCCTTCGCCATTGGCGGCGGCTTTCTTCAGCAGGGTTTCGGCTTCGTGATGTTCGGCCTCGGTGGAGCCGGGCTTGGCCACCAGCAAGCGACCGAGCCGGGCCTGGGCACGCGGCGACACATCGGCGGCTGCGCGATAGGTCGCCTCGGCCTGTTTGATCTGCTCGGGGTCGCGACTGTCGACCTGGATGTCGGCGAGACCGACCTGAGCTTCGCTGTAACCCAGATCGGCCAGCGCACGGTAGTTCTGCGCGGCGGTCGCGGTGTCGCCACGCTTGAGCGCTTCGTTGGCCAGACGCTGGTCGGGCAGGCCGGCGCAACCGGCCAGGCTGACTGCCAGTGCCAATGCGCACACTGAACCCATGTGGGAGCGAGCTTGCTCGCGAAAGCGGTGTGTCAGTCGGCACTGAGGCTGAATGTCAGAATGCATTCGCGAGCAAGCTCGCTCCCACAGGGTTTGTGGTGTGCTCGAGATGGGTGGAGTAGTCACAGGCATGTCCTCGACTTAAAGACCGGCAGCCATGGCTTTGTCGATCAGCCAGTTCAGGTTCGGACCACGGTCGCTGTTCACTTCCACCGGACGACCGGCGAAGGTGCTGTCCAGCGGTTCGTCAGGCTGGATCTGCACGCGGATGTCGGAGGACAGGTCGGCGCTTTTCAGGCTGGTACTGCTGATGATCTTGCCGGTGCGGGTCTTGTCTTCACCGGCGATCTGGAAGCTCACGGGAGTACCCGGGCGCACGTCGCCGAACTGGCGATAGGAGAAGCGTGCATCGACGGTGGCCTGGGTGTTGCGCGGTACCAGGGTGAAGATCACGTCGCCCTTGCTCGCGTATTGACCGTCGGCCACCAGTTGCTGGGCCACGGTGCAATCGCAAGGGGAGGTCAGGGTGCCGGTCATCTGCTTGCCGAACAGTTCTTCGACCTTGGCCGGTTGCAACTGGTCTTCATCCAGATGGCCCTTGAGCACATCGAGCATGCTGGTGCTGAACGTCGCCAGCGGTGCGCCCTTGGCGGCGACGCCGTCGGACTTGACCAGACTCTGCACGGTGCCATCGCGAGGCATGGTGATGTTCATGCCCGGCACGCTGACCAGCCCGGCCTGGGCATGGCTGACGAAGTACATGTTGTACACCGACTTGAAAACGAAACCCGCCGCCACGAGGCCGATCGCAAAGATACCGGCGCTGAAGGTCACCGCTTTCAGGCGCCCGAACGGGGTCATGCCGTGGCCGCTGTCCTTGGCCTTGCGCGCCTTGGTGAAGTTGTCGCGCTGCAGGGTCGCCAGCACTTCGCCGATGCTGACGATGTCACCGGCCAGGTGCGAAGTGATCAGGTGGCGCAGGGTGGAAATGTCCTGCGGTTCGAGGTTCTGGAATTGGCAACCGGCACGGCCGGTCTGGCGGTCGAAGGAGCGCACCTGCAATTCAACGTCCATGGCGATGCCGAGGTTGTCGATGACGAATTGCAGGCGTGCCTTGTACACCTCGCCGACGGTCAGCGGCAGTTGTCCGGCATTGAATGCCAGGCCACCGGCGGACAGGTCGATGACCCGCGCTTCGACCGGTGTGCGGTCAGGCCCGAAGAACCGCAGTTTGGCCGGGATTTTCACCCGGGCGTGCTGACGCTGGGCTTCGGATTCATGCACTACGTTGACGTTGACGGCGGTATTCATGGGGGCGATTTCCTTGTTAATTCAAGAGGGGCAGGTCAGACCATCATCAGCAGCACGGCGACGAAAATGCTGCCGGCGGAGAAGGTCATGGTCCGAGACGACCAGGTGTTGAACCAACGTTGAAAGCTGGCGAGATCACGGGTCAGGGAAGTGGGCTGGCGGGTCCAGGATTGCTGATCGAGGCGGAAGAACACGTAGATCTTCACCAGCGCGCCAACGATCTGGTTGTAATACAGAATGAGCGGGTAGGCCGGGCCGATCCGGTGACCGGAGCAGGACAGCAGCAGGGTCAGAATCAGGCGGGTGATGCCGATCCACAGCAGGTAGGCGAGGATGAATGCGCCGCCATATTTGAAGCTGGCGATGATCGCCACGGTCAGGCCGAGCAGGGACGTCCACATCGATACGCGTTGATCGAACAGCACCACCGAGGTGAAGGCGCCGAGGCGTTTCACGCCCAGACCCAGCGCCCGCGAGTTCTGCCGCAGGTTGTTGCCGTACCAGCGGAACATCAGCTTGCGGCTGGCCTTGATGAAGCTCTTTTCCGGCGGGTGTTCAACGGTGTTGATCGCCGCGTCCGGTACGTAGAAGGTGTCGTAGCCCAGGCGCATCAGGCTGAACCAGCTCGACTTGTCGTCACCGGTCAGGAACTTGAAACGACCCAGGCGCCAGTGTTGCAGCGAGTCGCTTTCGACGTCGGCGATGAAGTCCGGGTTGGTGACTACGGAGGCGCGGAACACCGACATGCGACCGGTCATGGTCAGCACGCGCTTGGACAGGGCCATCGAACACATGTTGATGTGGCGCTGGGCGAAACGCAGCTTGTGCCATTCGCTCATGATGTAGCCGCCGCGCACTTCGCAGAATTCGTTGGTGGTCAGGCCGCCGACGTTGCCGAACATCTGGAACCACGGCACGGTCTTGCGCACCACACCTTCGGCGAGCACGGTGTCGCCGTCGATCACGGCGACCACGGCGCGGTCGTCCGGCAGGTGACGGGAGATCGCACGGAAGCCGTAGGCCAGGCCATCGCGTTTGCCGGTGCCGGGAATGCGTACGAAGTCGAGCTTGACCCGATCCGGTGGATTCATCCGTGCCCACAGTGCCTTGACCAGCAGCTCATCGGACATTTCGACGATGGAGCAGACCACGGTGGTCGGCAGTTCGCAGTCGATGGCCTCGCGGATCACCGAGCTGTAAACCTGCGCGGTGGTCAACGCGTCGATACGGAAACTGGTCACCATCAGGAACACATGGGACGGATCCGCCGCCTTGCCCAGCTTGCGAACCTTGCGGCGCAGGTGCGGGTAGACGATGTAGAGAAAAATCATGCCGCGCACAAAGTGCGTTGCACCCATCGAGTAGCGCCAGATACCCACGGCGCCAATCAGGAAAATAAAGTCCTTCGACTCGGAGTCGAACGTGGACGCGGGCAGCATCAGGGCCAGGCCCATCAGCAGGCTCAGAAACAGCAGCCAGCCGGCGGATTGCAGAAAAAAATGTTTGAGCTTGGACATGACCGTCATCCGAAGGTGATGGGGGCTTCAGGCCGCCCGCCGATTCACGGCGTGCGGCCTGAAGCTCGAGGCTTGCTGCTGTGTTACCAGCAGATCCCTTCGGTGCGAGTGCCGGCATCGGTGCCTTTGGCCATGAAGCCGACCAGGTCGATGACCTGTTTGCCGTGCGGCGCTTCCTGGGCCAGGGCGCGGAACTTCTCGTCGCGGTTGCCCAGGATGATCACGTCGGAGTTGTCGATCACCGAGTCGAAGTCCGCGTTGAGCAGGGACGACACGTGAGGGATCTTCGACTCGATGTAATCCTTGTTCGCGCCGTGGACACGGGCGTACTGGACGTTGCTGTCGTAGATGCTCAGGTCATAGCCCTTGCCGATCAGCATCTCGGCCAGTTCCACCAGCGGGCTTTCGCGCAGGTCGTCGGTGCCGGCCTTGAAGCTCAGGCCGAGCAGTGCGACTTTGCGTTTGTCATGGCTTTCCACGATGTCGAAAGCGTTCTGCACTTGCGATTCGTTGCTGCGCATCAGCGAGTTGAGCAGCGGCGCTTCGACGTCCAGGGAACCGGCGCGGTAGGTCAGGGCACGCACGTCTTTCGGCAGGCACGAGCCGCCGAAGGCGAAGCCCGGGCGCATGTAGTATTGGGACAGGTTGAGGGTCTTATCCTGGCAGACCACATCCATCACCTCGCGGCCATCGACGCCGACTGCTTTGGCGATGTTGCCGATCTCGTTGGCGAAGGTCACTTTGGTGGCGTGCCAGACGTTGCAGGTGTACTTGATCATCTCGGCGACGGCGATGTCCTTGCGGATGATCGGTGCATCGAGTTCTTCGTACAGCGACTGCAGAACGTCGCCGGAGGCCTTGTCGAACTCGCCGATGACGGTCATCGGTGGCTGGTCGTAGTCGGCGATTGCGGTGGATTCGCGCAGGAATTCCGGGTTGACCGCCACGCCGAAATCGACGCCGGCCTTCTTGCCCGAGCAGTCTTCGAGGATCGGGATCACCACGTTGGCAACGGTGCCCGGCAGCACGGTGCTGCGCACCACGATGGTGTGGCGGGTGGATTTTTCACGCAGGACAAAGCCGATCTCGCGGCACACCGCCTCGATGTAGTTCAGTTCCAGGTCGCCGTTCTTCTTGCTCGGCGTGCCGACGCAGATCATCGACAGGTCGGTGTCACGAATCGCCTCGGCAAAGTTGGTCGTACCGCGCAGACGACCGGTCTCGATCCCTTGTGCCAGCAACTCGCCCAGGCCCGGTTCGACAATGGGAGATTTGCCCGCGTTGATCATGTCGATCTTGTCTTTGGCAACATCGACGCCAACTACGTCATGGCCTCGTGCAGACAGGCAACCGGCACATACTGCACCGACGTAACCCAAACCAAATATGCTGATGCGCATCGCAATTACCTCTGTATATATCAGGCCGTTAGAGGGCCGGAGTTAATGGTGTTCAGCGGTTTTAGTGCACTCGAAAGTGTGACTTGCAGGCGTCACAATGCCGTGTGCAGGCATACTAAGTTTCGAGTGTCTAAATAAGTGCACTCAAGATGTGCGCAACCAGGCCTTGTTGTTGTGACGTGCCCCGTTATGCAGCCGATCCCTTGAACAAGGGATGTTTGTGCAATCTTGTGTTGCGCGCCCGATGTCAGGCGGAAGGCCTGTAGATCGGGCGTTCAGGTGTTCTGGCGAACACGTTTACAAGGGCGCGGCCTTGGCCTTGCAGGGGATATTGATGGTGCGTATCTCCTGTCCTTCGATAGTTGTCCAGAGTTGTAATCCCAGTCGGGCAAGTTGCTGTGACAACTTGGTTACATGGTCTTGGTCTCTGAGTAAGTTATCTCGTACAAGCTCGGCGATAATCGTTACCGGTGGTATGAGCTATGGGTTTTGACATAGTTCCGGTCCGCCCATCGCGAATTTTGAAATTTCTTGAAATATTGAGAAAGATGGCACTGCTTTCATATTGATAGCACTTTCCATTTCGCCCTTTATTGACAGGCAGATAATCGCCCTCGATGGTTTTGTGCCACTACTCGAAAAAAAATCTGGTGCCACTACTGAAAAAAATGACATCTGTCGAGTGAAAGAAAAGATAGAAATGAGGGTGATGTTTTTATGGCGCCAATAAATCGGCGAAAAGGAGGGGAGTTTTTTTGACGTCGTGCGAGGTGCACGACTCTTTATAAAAAGAGTCGTGCAATGGGCATGCTTTATTCAGGTGCGTGATCGCGCAGAAACACCAGATTGTCCGGTTTCGACTGTTCGGCGCTGTAGCGATAACCCTGCACGTCGAACTGTTTGAGGGCGGCCGGATCGTTGATACGTTCCTGGATCACGAAGCGACTCATCAGGCCGCGAGCTTTCTTGGCGTAGAAACTGATGATCTTGTACTGGCCGTTCTTCAGGTCCTTGAATTCGGTGTTGATGATCCGCGCGTTCAGGGCCGTGCGCTTGACCGCCGAGAAGTACTCGTTGGACGCCAGATTGAGCAGCACGTCATCGCCTTGCTCGGCCAGCGCTTCGTTCAGCCATTGGCTGATGCGCGTGCCCCAGAAGGCGTACAGGTCCTTGCCCCGGGCATTGGCCAGTTTCGTGCCCATTTCCAGGCGATACGGCTGCATCAGGTCGAGCGGGCGCAGCAGGCCGTAGAGACCGGAAAGCATGCGCAGGTGCTGTTGTGCGTAATCGAAATCGGCTTCGCTGAAACTCTGGGCGTCGAGCCCGGTGTAAACGTCACCCTTGAACGCGAGCAGCGCCTGTTTGGCGTTGGCCGGGGTAAATGCAGGTGTCCAGCTGCCGAAGCGTGCAGCATTGAGGCCGCCGATCTTGTCGGAGACATGCATCAGTTCGCTGATCTGCGCCGGGCTCAGTTCGCGCAACTGCTGGATCAGCTCCTGGGAATGGTCGAGGTATTGCGGCTGGGTGAAGCGCGGGGTCGCCGGCGGTGTTTCGTAATCGAGGGTCTTGGCGGGGGAAATCACCATCAGCATGTAGTCGTCTCCTTTGATCGTGGGGGCGATTCTAGGGGGTTGGCCGGGTTGACTCCAGCTATCAGGTCCATAGGTGATCGGCGGTTTACCACCCACCCTGATCGTTCCCACGCTCTGCGTGGGAACGATCATCTGCGTGCCTGCGGGAATTACTGTGGGATCGGCTATAGTGCCGCGCGGGTTTTGTTATGGAGACACCCCTTTGCGCATTGTTCTTTTTTTCACCGCGTGGCTATTGAGTGTCGGTGCCGTCGCGGCGCCGGGCGATATTGCCACGCTCGATCGCGGCACCTGGCCGGAGAAACTCGACAATCCGACCCTGTTCGACGTCGCCTCCCGGGCGGAAGTCCTGATGTTCGCCCGGGGCCTGTTGGGCAGCGAAGCGCTGGATGAGGCCGCGATGGCTCAGCGTCTGGGGTTGCGCACGGTCAATCTGGACGCGATCAACAGCCTGCGCGAGCGCCTGTGGCAGCGTTTGCTGACCAGCTACAACTATGCCCAGCAGAGCTGCGATCAGGACGCCTCGTTCTGTTTCCTCGTCGAAGACCTGCCGACCCTGCGCGAGCAGGCGGCCAAGTTCGTGGTCAGCGATGAAAGCTATTACACGAAGTGGGCCGAGCCGAGCCGGATCTTCCATCAACAGTACCTGGATGAATTGCTGCGCAAGGCGGCGCTGTCGCCACAGACCACCAGCGAAGTCGATCACTTCGGTGACTACGAGCGCAACGGCGACGACATGCACGACCGCTTGTTCCTGCTGAGCTTCGACAGTGCCGCGAACCTGCTTCCGGACAACACCGAATGGCTCGCCGATTACCTGCGCAAGTCGAACCTGAGCGGCACGTTCTTCATGTTGGGCAAGGATATTCAGGCACGTTTGACCGAACATTCGGTGAGCAACCTGCAAGCGGCGTTTTCCCGGCAGTGCGTCGGCGTACAGGGTTGGGAGTTCCGCTCCCACAGCCACTGGCAGGACTGGCAGGACTCGGTGCGGCGCAGTGCCGATCTGGTCAAGAGCAAGCTGCCGGAGAACTACGTGCCGTTGTTCCGTCCACCGGACGGCCAGCGCCGCAGCGATGCCGCCGGCTTCTTCCACAATCAGGGCCTGCAAGTGGCGCTGTGGGACATTGATGCCCAGGACGGCGCCGGCAAGCTCAAGGGCAATCCGAGCGCGCAGCGGGTGCTGACTCTGATGCTGTTGTGGCGGCACGGGGTGATCAATTTCAACATGAAGCAGGATGCGGTGAAGACGGCGTTGCCGTGGCTGATCACGCAGACCGCGCAAAGCGGCATCGGTTGGGAAGACTGTCAGGACGCGTTTCGCTGAAAAAAAACGGCAAGAGCCCGTAAACATTGGGCCTGGAGGGAATTTTTTGCGGAATTGGAGGCGGGCGGACTTCCGACTCTAACGGGGGCAGGGCAGTCCGCCAAGGGCTTTTCGTCACTTTGCAAAATAAACTTCAAAAAAGCGTCAAAGTGCTTTTTTCTGTCACGGGTTTTGGAGTATTACGAAGTCAGACCGCCGAAACCTGCAACACAGGTGGCGTCTTCCAAGACCCATTTTGTGTGCAATTCGCCTGCTATTCCGAACAAAAGCTTCGCAGGCGGATTCGGCAGTCACTTCGAGGCGCAGCACCGCCCAGGTATTGCGTCGAATGGCTCCCACAAAGGTGACCGAGTATGGATGATCACGGACGTAGCCCTTCCTCCAACCAGCCAATCCTTTATGTACTCGATACCAACGTACTGATTCACGATCCGAATGCCCTGCTGAATTTCGAAGAACACCACGTCGCGATCCCGATGACCGTGCTCGAAGAGCTGGACAAGCTCAAGAGCGGCCATCACAGCGTCGCCGCCGAATGCCGTCAGGCGATCCGGCTGATCGACAAGACCCTGGGCGATGCCACGCCCGAGGACGTCGAGCAAGGGGTGCCGATCCAGCGCGGCAAGAGCGGACCGAAGGGCTTGCTGTCGATTCTGATGAGCAAGCAGGCCGAATCGAACCTGATTCTGCCCGAGCATCTGAACGACAACAAAATCATCAACCAGTTGATCGACCTGCATAGCCGCGAACCGAAGAAACCGGTGGTGCTGGTCACCAAAGACATCAACATGCGCCTCAAGGCGCGAGCCTGTGGAATCGACGCCGAGGACTACAGCACCGACCAGCTGGTCGACGACGTGTCCCTGCTGCCCAACGGCTATCACAACATGACCGGCTCGTTCTGGGACCGTGTGAGCAAGGTCGAAACCCGTCAGGACCATGGCCGCACCTGGCATCAGGTGCAATTGACCGATAACTTGCCGGCCGTGCACATCAACGAATTCATCATCGATGAGCAGGGCTTCGTCGGCTGGATCAAGGAGATTGACGAGGACCGTCTGCTGATCCTCGACCTGCACCAGGAACCGCTGCTGCATCAGGAGGCCTGGGGTCTCAAACCGCGCGACATCTATCAGAGCCTGGCGCTGTATGCCTTGCTCGATCCGGACATCCATCTGGTCAACCTGTCCGGCGCCGCCGGTTCCGGCAAGACCATCCTGGCGCTCGCCGCTGCAATCGAGCAGACCATGGTCAGCAAACGTTATCGGCGCATCATTGCCACCCGCAGCGTGCAGGGTCTGGATCAGGAAATCGGCTTCCTGCCCGGCACCGAAGCGGAAAAAATGGAGCCCTGGCTGGGCGCCATCACCGACAACCTCGAAGCCTTGCACATGGATGACGAAAACACCCATGGCAGCGTCGACTACATCCTCAGCAAAGTGCCGTTGCAGTTCAAATCGCTCAACTACATTCGCGGTCGCAGCTTCCAGCAGAGCCTGATCCTGATCGACGAATGCCAGAACCTCACGCCGCACCAGATGAAAACCATCATCACCCGGGCCGGCGCCGGTTCCAAAGTGGTGTGCCTGGGCAACCTGGCACAGATCGATACCCCTTACCTGTCCGCGACCAGTTCCGGGCTGACCTACCTGACCGAACGTTTCAAGGATTTCCCCAACGGCGTGCACATCACGCTGCAAGGGGTGCCTCGCTCGATTCTGGCCGAATACGCCGAATCCCATCTGTAACCCGCCAAATGGAACCGGGCGACTGCAAAGTCGCCCGGTTTTTTGTGTGCGCAATTCTGACCCTCGGGTTTACAATCGGTGCTCCTGATCAGGAGTAATCCCGTGCTGACTCATCTCGATTCCCAAGGTCGCGCCAACATGGTCGACGTCACCGAAAAAGCCGTGACGTTCCGCGAGGCGACGGCCCAAGCGCTGGTGCGCATGCTGCCCGACACCCTGCAGATGATCGTCAGCGGCGGTCATCCCAAGGGCGACGTGTTTGCCGTGGCGCGCATCGCCGGCATTCAGGCGGCGAAGAAAACCAGTGATCTGATTCCCCTGTGCCATCCGCTGATGCTCACCGGCGTCAAGGTCGAACTCAGCGCCGAAGGCGACGACGCCGTGCGCATCGTGGCCCGTTGCAAGCTGTCGGGGCAGACCGGTGTGGAGATGGAAGCGCTGACCGCCGCCAGCGTCGCCGCGCTGACGATATACGACATGTGCAAGGCCGTGGATCGCGGCATGACCATCGAAAGCGTGCGCCTGCTGGAGAAAGTCGGCGGCAAGAGCGGGCATTTCCAGGCGGAGCAGCCATGAACCTGACCGTGAAGTTTTTTGCCCGTTACCGCGAAGCGCTGGGCGTGGATTCGGTGAAGGTCGAGGGCGATTTTTCGACGGTGGAAGACGTTCGCGCATTGCTCGCCAGCCGTGACGGCGCCGAGGTCCTGACCGAACAGAACCTGATGTGCGCGCGCAACGAAGACCTGTGCCAGCTCGACGAGCCGGTGACCGACGGCGATGAAGTGGCGTTCTTCCCCACTGTGACCGGAGGCTGAAACATGGCGATTCGTGTGCAGTCCACGGCGTTCGATCCCGGCGCTGAAGTCAACGCGATGCACGCGGCCAATGTCGGCGTCGGCGCGGTGGTGAGTTTTGTCGGTTACGTGCGCGACTTCAACGATGGCCTCGATGTCGCCGGCATGTTCCTCGAACACTATCCGGGCATGACCGAAAAGGCCCTCGGCAAGATTGCCCTCGAGGCCGAACAGCGCTGGCCGCTGTTGAAGCTGGAGGTGCTGCACCGCATCGGCGCGCTGGAGCCGGGCGAACCGATCGTGTTCGTCGGTGCCGCCAGCGCCCACCGTCAGGCGGCATTCGACGCCTGCGCCTTCGTCATGGATTACCTGAAGACCCGAGCACCGTTCTGGAAGAAAGAAATCACCAGCGACGGCCCGCGCTGGGTCGAAGGTCGTGACAGCGATCATGCGGCGGCGGATCGCTGGAAGCAGTAACGCCTCTGTCGGCCTGGCGTCACTCTTCGCGAGCAAGCTCGCTCTCACAGGTTTGCGATGATCCTTGTGGGAGCGAGCTTGCTCGCGAAGAGGCCATCCGAATCACCCATTCCCTGAGATTTGCCTCCCCGACCATCGGCCAGAAATGTTCTGTCTCGCCCAATTGACGGTTTGTACGTAAAAGTCCAGTATGGATTTACAAGTACAAATAAAGCTTTCCCCCGTTCCAGCTCTTTCTTCTGTCTTGCCAAACCAACAACAACCCGCGAGAGAACGAACATGAAGAAACTCCCCCTGATCACCGGTCTGGCGCTGAGCCTGTTGGCGTGCAGCAGCGTGTTCGCCGCCGAGAAAACCCTGCGCATCGGCATCGAAGCGGCGTATCCGCCTTTCGCCTCGAAAACCGACAAGGGTGAGATCGTCGGTTTTGACTACGACATCGGCAATGCCCTGTGCGCACAGATGCAGGTCAAATGCGTGTGGGTCGAGGGCGAGTTCGACGGTCTGATTCCTTCCCTGAAGGTGAAGAAAATCGACATGGCGCTGTCGTCCATGACCATCAATGAAGATCGCAAGAAGTCGGTGGACTTCACCCACAAGTACTATTTCACCTCGTCGCGACTGGTGATGAAGGAAGGTGCGACGGTCGATGACCAGTACGCCAGCCTCAAGGGCAAGACCGTCGGCGTGCAGCGTGCGACGACTACCGATCGCTACGCTACCGAGGTGTTCGAGCCCAAGGGCATCAACGTCAAGCGCTACGGCAACAACGAAGAAATCTACATGGACCTGGCGGCCGGGCGTCTCGATGCGATTTTCGCCGACACCATTCCGCTGACCGATTTCCTGTCGATGCCTCGTGGCAAGGGTTATGCGTTTGTCGGGCCGGAGCTGAAGGATCCGAAGTACGTGGGTGAGGGCGCCGGGATCGCGGTGCGCAAAGGTAATACCGAACTGGTCAGCCAGTTGAACAGCGCCATCGACGGCATCCGCGCCAGCGGGGAGTATCAGAAGATTTCCGAGAAGTACTTCAAGTCGGACATCTACGGCGACTGATCTGCCGCCTTCGCAGCAGGCTCGCTCCCACAGGGATGTGTAGACGCCACAGATCCAGTGTGGGAGCGAGCCCGCTCGCGAAGGGATCGGAACGGCCAATGAAGATTTTCAGCCCTTCAATTCCTTCAAATGCTTGTACACCGTCGCCCGCCCCATGTTCAGCACATTGGCCACGTAGTTCGAGGCGCTCTTGCCCTTGAACGCGCCCTCGGCGTGCAGCGCCAGCACCAGTTCGCGTTTGTGATCGCGGGTCAGCAGGTTCAGGCTCAGTTGCCGCTCGCGCAGCCAGGCGTGCAGGAAGGTGTTGATCCGCTCCTGCCAGTCATCGCGAAACAGGGAATCCGGTTGCGGAATCAGTTTGCTCGGCGAGAGGAACAGATCCAGCGCAGCCTTGGCGTTCTCGAACAGTGAAATATTGAGGTTGATGCACAGCACCGCCAGCGGACGTCCTTCGCTGTCGCGCAGCACGGTGCTCAGGCTGCGAATCTTCTGGCCGTCCCAGTTGAGCTTTTCGTACGGGCCGATGTTCCGTTCGCTGACGTCGTCGCTGAGCATGTCCTCCAGTGACGATTCATCGCCGACCACCCGTTTCGACAGGTTGTTGGCGATGTAGTCGACCTTCTGCGTGCGCAGGTCATGCAGCACCACTTCAGCGTGGGGAAAGAACAGGGTGGCGATGGCATCGGCGATGGCGCGGAAGTTATCCAGCGCGGCGTCATTCGGCTCGGGCGTGTGTTCGGGGGCGGTCATAACAGTGGAGCTCCAGGCAACGTCAACGCCCCCGTGGTCCGGGGGCGTTGCGAGTGTGCCGCAATCCGTCGGGCGAGTCATCCGGACGCAGGCTCAGGTCAGACGGGCAGGCGAGAGCATGGTCGCCGTCAGGCCGAACTGTTCCAGGTGCTCGGGCAAGGGCTGATTACGTACCAGAGCGGCGCTGGCCATGCCCATCGCCGGCGACGTCTGAATGCCGTAGCCACCCTGGGCCGCGACCCAGAACAGCCCGGGCACCTGCGGATCGAACCCGGCCAGCAAGTCGCCGTCGGCCACGAAACTGCGCAGGCCGGCCCAGGTGCGGGTCGGGCGGCGGATGGTCAGGGTGGTCGCTTCTTCGATCTGGTAGATGCCCATGGCGATGTCCAGTTCTTCCGGCTGCACGTCGTGGGGTTCGACCGGATCGGCGTTGGCCGGAGAGCCGAGGAACATGCCGGCGTCGGGCTTCATGTAGAACGATTCGTCGAGGCTGACCAGCATCGGCCAGTGGTGAATGTCCACGCCTTCCGGGCCGGCGAAGATGAAGGCGGCGCGGCGTTTCGGTTGCAGGCCCAGCGGTCGAGCGCCCGCCAGGTTGCCGATTCTGTCGGCCCAGGCACCGGCTGCGTTGATCACGATGGGAGCGCTGAAGGTCTGGCTGTTGGTCTGCACTTGCCAGATGCCGTCAGCATCACGGTTCAGCCCGAGCACTTCGCAATCGGTCAGGACTTGCCCGTTGTTGCGGCGCATGCCGCGCAGATAGCCCTGATGAAGCGCGTCGGTGTCGATGTCGCTGGCGGTCGGGTCGTAGATCGCACCGTGGACCTTTTCCCGACGCAGAATCGGCAACCGCACGCAGGCTTCTTCCGCGCTGAGCAACTGCATCTCCGGCACCGTGGCTTTGGCGCTGAGGTATTGATTGTTCAGTTCGGCGGCGTCACCGGTGAAATCCACGGTCATTTCGCCACGCGGGGTCAGCAACGGATGTTCACAGAAGCCACTGGGCGGATGATCGAAAAACGCCCGACTGGCCTGGGTCAGTGCACGAACCTGCGGCGTTCCGTAAGCGGCGGTGAACAGCGCAGCCGAACGCCCGGTGGAGTGATAGGCCGGGTGCGATTCGCGCTCCAGCACCACGACCTTGCCGTGTTGCGACAGCCAGAAACCGGTGGAGGCGCCGGCAATCCCGCCGCCGATGATGATGAAATCTGCATGAGCCATGAAAATCTCCGGTGTCAGCGCTGCAATTGATAGACGGCGTTGGCCAGGGCGATGTCTTCCAGGCCCAGACCGATGGAACGGAAAAACACGTGACGGTGATAATCCGGACGCTGCACTTTTTCGCTGAGCAGGTCCGCAAGGTCACCGACGATCGCATTTCTGTCCCAGCCATGCCGTTCGCCGGCGATCAACATCTCGCCAGCCGAACCCGGTGTGGTCAGACGGTAGTCGCAGAATACCTGCATGTCGTTGAGGCTCTGCGGCGGCACTTCGTGGGCGCGGGGTGCGTTGGTGCTGATCGAGGTAATCAGCGCCGGCTTGCTCAACGTTGCCGGGTCGATCACAGGTCCTGCGGAGGAGGTGCAGAGCAAGATGACGTCAGCCTCGGTGATGGCGGTTTCGCGGCTGTCGGCGATGCTCACCCGGGGATCGAGAGTTTGCAGCAGGCTGGCGGTTGCCGGATCTTCGCTCAAGGACGGCGAGTACACGCTGATGCCCTGCCAGTCACGTAATGTCTTGATGTAGTTCAGATGTGCCTGGGCGACCTTGCCGCTGCCGATGATTGCCAGACGCGAGGCCTCCAACGGCGCAAGGGCATCGACAGCTACGGCGGTGGTCGCTGCGGTACGGGCGGTGGTCAGTTCGCCGGCATCGCAGAGCAGCAGCGGCTGACCGGTCTGCATCGACATCAACAGCGTCCATGCCGTCACCAGCGGGCCTTGTTCGCGAACGATGTACGGCGACGTCTTGACCCCGTACACGCCATCTTTGGCCAGCACGCCCAGATAGTTGATGAAGTCCCCGGCGCCCTGGGGGAATTCCACCAGTTGCTGCGCCGGTTGCACGGCGTGTCCGGCTGACAGGTCGCGAAACAGTTTGCGCAGAATCTGCGGCACATCGATCCGGGCCAGAAGCTCCCGTGCCCGGGTTTGATCAATCACGTACGGCGTGCTGGACATGTCGGACTCCAAAGACTGTTTATAAACTAATTTGTCCATTATGGACTTTTAGTTTTGTTGAACAATATCCGGGCGAAAAAAAAGCGCAGTCCGTTGCCGGCTGCGCTTCTTTTTATGGCATCGCTTACTGTGGACGCTTGCGCTCAACCGCCCGCAGCAGATGGGTCGGTGGCGTTTCACAGCTGATCTTGCGACCGAGCTTTTCTTCGATGGACGGCAACTGATAGGAGTCGTCTTCACCGGCGAAGCTGATCGAAACGCCATCGGCGCCGGCCCGACCGGTTCGGCCGATGCGGTGCACGTAGTCGTCCGGGACTTCCGGCAGGGTGAAGTTGATCACATGGCTGATGCCGTCGATGTGAATACCGCGACCGGCCACGTCGGTGGCGACCAGCACGCGGATCCTGCCTTCGCGGAAGCCTTCGAGCGTCTTGATCCGCTTGTGCTGCGGCACGTCGCCGGACAGTTGCGCGGCGTTGATGCCGTCACGTACCAGGCGTTCCTCGATGCGTCGCACTTCGTCCTTGCGGTTGGCAAACACGATCACCCGCTCCCAGCCGTTGTCGTTGACCAGGTTGAAGAGCAGTTTGTATTTGTCGGCACCGGCCACCGCGTAGATGTGCTGTTCGACGTTTTCGTTGGCCACGTTGGTGACCTCGATTTCGACGATGGCCGGGTCGGTGGTCCACTGCTTGGCGAGGTTCATCACGTCATCGGTGAAGGTCGCGGAGAACAGCAGGGTCTGACGTTCGCTTTTCGGCGGTGTCTGGCGAATGATCTGCCGGACCTGCGGAATGAAACCCATGTCGAGCATGCGGTCGGCTTCGTCCAGCACCATCACTTCGACCATGTCCAGATGTACGTCGCCGCGCTGGTTGAAATCGAGCAGACGGCCCGGGGTCGCGACGAGGATGTCGCAGTGACGGGCTTCGAGCTGCTTGAGCTGCTTGTCGAAGTCCATACCGCCGACGAACGTCATCACATTGAGGCCGGTGTACTTGGTGAGGTCGGCGGCATCCTTGGCGATCTGCACCACCAGCTCTCGGGTCGGCGCGATGATCAGCGCCCGTGGCTCACCCATGTAGCGCTCTTTCGGCGGCGGGGTCTGCAACAGCTGGGTGATGATCGAGATCAGGAACGCGGCGGTCTTGCCGGTGCCGGTCTGGGCGCGGCCGATGGCGTCTTTGCCGGCGAGGGTGTAACCCAATACCTGGGCCTGGATCGGCGTGCAATACGGGAAACCCAGGTCGTGGATGGCGTGCATCAGTTCCGGGGCGAGTTTGAAATCGTGGAAACGGGTCTTGCCTTCCTGTGGCTCGACGACGAAGTCTTCGAGTTTCCAGGGAATGACCGGCGCCTTGGGCTTCGGTTCGCGGCGTGGTCTGGCCGGTTTTGGTGCTTCGCTGCGGGCCGGTTCAATGACAGGTGCGGCGGCAGGGGCGGTTTTCGGTTCGCGTTTCGGTGTGGCTGCGGGAGCCTGGCGGTCGGCCGGTCTGGCATCGCTGCGATGGCCGGGGGCCTGCGATGGCGCACCGGAAGCGGGTGCGAGCTGCTCGGCCTCGCTTTTACCGAACATCTTCTTGAGTGCTTTGAGCACGGTTATCTCATCAATTGGTTAAGGAATGTACGCCGGCCAGTGTAATGCAAGAAACGGGCGCGGCGTAGTGGGATGATCAAAGGGGACCGACCATCGGAAAATCGATTCCGGAACGATCAGCGCAGGCGCTCGCTCAACCACACGCCGATGTCGCGAATTTCTTCGGGTAACACTTCGTGCTCCATTGGGTATTCCTGCCATGTCACGGTGACACCATGGGCCTTCAGATACTCATACGCCGTGCGGCCCATGGAGTTCTGCACCACGTTGTCGAACTGGCCGTGCAGCGCCAGTGCCGGAATCCGTTGCTGGCTGGCGGACAACTCTAGTTCGTCGCTGAAGGTCGGCGCGTAGGTCGACAACGCGAGCACGCCGCCCAACGGTCCCTGCCATTTCAGAAAAGCGGTGTGATAGACCACGGCGCCGCCCTGGGAAAAACCGGCGAGGAAAATCCGCGAAGGGGCTATTCCGCTGGCGCGCTGTTGTTCGATCAGTTCGATGACGTGATCGGCGGAGGCTTCCAGCTCGTCGCGGTCGATGGCCCGGGCCGGGCTCATGGCCTTGATGTCGTACCAGCTCGGCATGGCATATCCGCCATTGATGGTCACCGGGCGGGTCGGTGCCTGAGGCAGGACAAAGCGTGTGCTGAGCAGGCTTTCCTGCAGCGCTTCGGCTACCGGCAGAAAGTCATAGCGGTCGGCGCCGAGGCCGTGCAGCCAGATCACGCAGGCGTCTGCGGGCTTAACAGGCTGAAGAATCAAGGGCTCGGTCATGGCTGCTCCAAAAATGTGCGGGCGCTCTCATTAAGTGCGTGATGGAGGTGCGCGCCCGGTTGATCCGTTAAGAAGATGTCGCAAGGCTGCAAGTTTTGCTATTGACCTGTCGCTCAATCGCTTCAGCGAGCGGTGTGGTACGGGCTTTGCTATGAGTCAGTCGTGCAATCGATCTCGCGCCTGGCGGTAACACTATCAGTGAACGCCCGGCGACGGGATAGCAAAGAATCCGGTGATGGATGTTCGCCAATGGCCGCAACGGGCTTCGCGAACGTGAAAGGGCTACCGCCCGTTCGGCCGACTGGTGAGAAGTGAGTTGTCCATGATGTGGATTTTCTCCTACTAGACTCATAGCGAAGGTCCTGCGTCGGTTGACCCCATAAAAAGCCAACACGGGTCAACAACGCCTCAAAAGGGTGCGACTGGACTCAAGCTCCGACACAACAAGAGCAAAACTGGAGGTTTGAATGAAGATGTTGAAATCCACGCTGGCGATCGTGACTGCAGCTGCAGTTCTGGGTGTCAGCGGGTTCGCTCAGGCGGGTGCAACCCTGGATGCGGTACAGAAGAAAGGTTTCGTGCAGTGTGGCGTGAGCGACGGTCTGCCGGGCTTCTCCGTACCGGATTCGACCGGCAAGATCCTCGGCATCGACGCCGACGTCTGCCGTGCCGTGGCCGCTGCCGTGTTCGGTGATGCGACCAAGGTCAAGTTCAGTCAGTTGAACGCCAAGGAGCGCTTCACCGCGCTGCAATCCGGCGAGATCGACATCCTGTCGCGCAACACCACCATGACCAGCTCCCGTGACGCGGGCATGGGCCTGAAATTCCCTGGCTTCATCACTTATTACGACGGCGTGGGCTTCCTGGCCAACAACAAGCTGGGCGTGAAGAGTGCCAAGGAACTCGACGGTGCGACCATCTGCATTCAGGCCGGTACCACTACCGAGCTGAACGTCTCCGACTACTTCCGCGCCAACGGCCTGAAGTACACCCCGATCACTTTCGACACCTCCGACGAAAGCGCCAAATCGCTGGAATCCGGTCGTTGCGACGTGCTGACCTCCGACAAGTCCCAGCTGTTCGCCCAGCGCAGCAAGCTGGCTTCGCCGAAGGACTACGTGGTCCTGCCGGAAACCATTTCCAAGGAGCCACTGGGCCCGGTCGTGCGTAACGGCGACGACGAGTGGCTGGCTATCGTGCGCTGGGTCGGCTACGCGCTGCTCAACGCTGAAGAAGCCGGCATCACCTCGAAAAACGTTGAAGCCGAAGCCAAGTCCACCAAGAACCCGGACGTTGCCCGTCTGCTGGGTGGCGACGGCGAGTACGGCAAGGACCTGAAGCTGCCGAAGGACTGGGTCGTACAGATCGTCAAGCAAGTCGGCAACTACGGTGAAATCTTCGAGAAAAACCTCGGCAAGAGCACTCCGCTGGAAATCGACCGTGGCCTGAACGCGCTGTGGAACAACGGCGGCATTCAGTACGCACCACCAGTGCGCTAATGGTTCTATCACCCGGCGGGCCAGCCGCCGGGTGATGTTCTGTTCCATTTTTTCCGGGGCACTTCATGCAAAATTCAATCGGCGCACCAAAGCAGAGGTTCAGCCTCAGCGATCCGCGTGTGCGTGCGTGGCTATTCCAGATCATCACCGTCGTGGCGGTGGTCGCCATGGGCTGGTATCTGTTCGATAACACCCAGACCAACCTGCAGCACCGGGGCATCACGTCCGGGTTCAGCTTTCTGGAGCGCAGTGCCGGGTTCGGCATCGCTCAACACCTGATTTCCTACACCGAGGCGGACAGCTACGCCCGCGTGTTCGTGATCGGCCTGCTCAACACGTTGCTGGTGACCTTCATCGGCGTGATCCTGGCGACCCTGCTGGGCTTCATCATCGGTGTGGCTCGGCTGTCGCCGAACTGGATCATCAGCAAACTGGCGACCGTGTATGTGGAAGTCTTCCGCAACATTCCGCCGCTGCTGCAAATCCTGTTCTGGTACTTCGCGGTGTTCCTGACCATGCCGGGGCCGCGCAACAGCCACAACTTCGGCGACACCTTCTTCGTCAGCAGCCGTGGTCTGAACATGCCGGCCGCACAGATGGCCGACGGCTTCTGGGCGTTCGTGGTCAGCATCGTGGTGGCCATCGTTGCCATCGTGCTGATGAGCCGCTGGGCCACCAGGCGCTTTGAAGAAACCGGCGAACCGTTCCACAAGTTCTGGGCCGGTGTGGCAATTTTCCTGTTGATCCCGACGCTGTGCGCGCTGGTTTTCGGCGCTCCTCTGCACTGGGAAATGCCGAAACTGCAAGGCTTCAACTTCGTCGGCGGCTGGGTGTTGATTCCGGAGCTGCTGGCTCTGACTCTCGCCTTGACCGTGTACACCGCGGCGTTCATCGCCGAGATCGTGCGTTCGGGGATCAAGTCGGTCAGCCACGGCCAGACCGAAGCGGCGCGTTCCCTGGGCCTGCGCAACGGCCCGACGCTGCGCAAGGTGATCATTCCGCAAGCGCTGCGGGTGATCATTCCGCCGCTGACCAGCCAATACCTGAACCTGGCGAAGAACTCCTCGCTGGCGGCCGGTATCGGTTATCCGGAAATGGTTTCGCTGTTCGCCGGCACCGTGCTGAACCAGACCGGTCAGGCGATCGAAGTCATTGCCATCACCATGAGCGTGTACCTGGCGATCAGTATCAGCATTTCCCTGCTGATGAACTGGTACAACAAGCGCATTGCGCTGATCGAGCGGTAAGGAATAGCGCATGAGTACTCATACTTTCAAACCCGACATGCCGCCGCCGGCCAAGGTCTTCGGCCCGATGGCGTGGATCCGCGCGAACATGTTCTCCAGCTGGCTCAACACCCTGCTGACGTTGTTTGCGTTCTATCTCATTTACCTGGTGGTTCCTCCGCTGCTCAGCTGGGCGATTTTCGATGCCAACTGGGTCGGCACCACCCGTGCCGACTGCACCAAGGCGGGCGCCTGCTGGGTGTTCATCGAGCAGCGTTTCGGCCAGTTCATGTATGGCTACTACCCGGCAGACCTGCGCTGGCGCGTGGACCTGACTGTGTGGCTGGCGGTCATCGGCGTGGCGCCGCTGTTCATCAAGCGTGTGCCGCGTAAAGCGGTGTACGGGCTGAGCTTCCTGGTGGTGTATCCGATCGTTGCCTGGTGTCTGCTGCATGGCGGCGTGCTCGGTTTGAGCGCGGTTGCCACCAGCCAGTGGGGCGGCCTGATGCTGACCTTGGTGATCGCCACCGTCGGTATCGCCGGTGCGCTGCCTCTGGGGATCATGCTGGCGCTGGGACGCCGCTCGAACATGCCGGCCATTCGCGTGGTCTGCGTGACATTCATCGAGTTCTGGCGCGGCGTGCCGCTGATCACCGTGCTGTTCATGTCTTCGGTGATGCTGCCGCTGTTCCTGCCCGAAGGCATGAACTTCGACAAGCTGCTGCGGGCGCTGATCGGCGTGATCCTGTTCCAGTCGGCCTACGTCGCCGAAGTAGTGCGCGGCGGTCTGCAAGCGATCCCAAAAGGTCAGTACGAAGCCGCGGCCGCGATGGGCCTCGGTTACTGGCGCGCCATGGGCCTGGTGATTCTGCCGCAAGCCCTGAAACTGGTGATTCCCGGCATCGTCAACACCTTCATCGCGCTGTTCAAGGACACCAGCCTGGTGATCATCATCGGCCTCTTTGACCTGCTCAACAGCGTCAAGCAAGCCGCTGCCGATCCGAAATGGCTGGGCATGGCCACCGAAGGCTACGTGTTCGCCGCCCTGGTGTTCTGGATTTTCTGTTTTGGCATGTCGCGCTATTCCATGCATCTGGAACGCAAGCTCGACACTGGCCACAAGCGTTAGGAGTTTTTTTCGATGAGCGAAGCAATCAAAAAGCCAGTCGGCCCTGAAGGCATCATTCAGATGCAGGGCGTGAACAAGTGGTACGGCCAGTTCCACGTGCTCAAAGACATCAACCTGAATGTCCGTCAGGGCGAACGCATCGTGCTGTGCGGTCCGTCGGGTTCCGGCAAGTCCACCACCATCCGCTGCCTGAACCGTCTGGAAGAGCACCAGCAGGGCCGCATCGTGGTCGACGGCGTGGAACTGACCAACGATCTCAAGCAGATCGAAGCGATCCGCCGCGAAGTCGGCATGGTGTTCCAGCACTTCAACCTGTTCCCGCACCTGACCATTCTGCAGAACTGCACCCTGGCTCCGATGTGGGTGCGCAAGATGCCCAGGCGCAAGGCCGAGGAAATCGCCATGCATTATCTGGAGCGCGTACGTATTCCGGAGCAGGCGCACAAGTTTCCGGGGCAGTTGTCCGGCGGTCAGCAGCAGCGTGTGGCGATCGCCCGTGCGCTGTGCATGAAACCGAAAATCATGCTGTTCGACGAACCGACCTCGGCACTCGACCCGGAGATGGTGAAGGAGGTGCTCGACACCATGATCGGTCTGGCCGAAGACGGCATGACCATGCTTTGCGTGACCCACGAAATGGGTTTCGCCCGCACCGTGGCCAATCGCGTGATCTTCATGGACAAAGGCGAAATCGTCGAGCAGGCGGCACCGAACGACTTCTTCGACAATCCGCAGAATGACCGGACCAAACTGTTCCTGAGCCAGATCCTGCATTGATCGGATTCAGGCGCTGAAATAAACCCGGACTCAGTTCCGGGTTTATTTTTGCCCGGATCTTGCCGGTTGCCCTGATTGAAAAATCTGACTACCCTGTCAGCAAATTCATCCCATGATTGGATGACAGGGCGAATTCCATGTCTGAAAACTCTTTATTGATCAAACGATCCCTGGTCGATCAGGCGCTCGATCAGTTGCGTCAGCGCATCACCGACGGCAGCTGGCAGGTCGGTCAGCGGCTCCCCACCGAGCCCGAGCTGTGCGCCGAACTCGGCATCAGCCGCAATACCGTGCGCGAAGCGATGCGGGTGCTGGCGTTCTCCGGGTTGATCGAGATCCGGCAGGGCGACGGCAGTTACCTGCGGGCAGTGGTCGATCCGATGGACACGCTCAAGGCGCTCTCCAGATGCTCGCTGGATCAGGCCCGGGAAACCCGGCACATCCTTGAAGTCGAGGCCATCGGTCTGGCGGCGTTGCGCCGCACTGACGAAGATCTGGCAGGCCTGCGCGAGGCGCTGGGTGTTGCCGGCAGCCACTATCACGGCGATCTCGACAGCTACATCGCCTGTGACCTGGTGTTTCACCGGAGGCTGGTGGACGCCGCGCACAATCCGACCCTCAGCGAGTTGTACCGCTATTTCTCGAGCATCGTCGGCGCGCAATTGCGTCAGACCCTGAACATCGTCCCTCGTCGACAGGAAGTCTTCGATTTGCACATCGCTCTGTTCGAAGCCGTCGAACAGCGTGACCCGGAACGGGCCAAGGCCTTGTCGAGGCAACTGATCAATGAACCTTGAAACCGAGAAAACCATGTCCCGCCCTGAAGCAATCAATATCCCCAAGCGCACCGCCGAACTGGAGGAGCTGCTGATCGATGCCGAGGCCGATGACGAGCAGGTGCAGCAAAGCCATCCGCTGGTGCGTCGTCCATGGCTGTTGTTGCTGGGGTTGGTGTTGGTGGCGTTGAACCTGCGTCCGGCGCTGTCGAGCATGGCGCCGCTGCTCAGTGAAGTGTCGAATAGTCTTGGCTTGTCCGCTGCCCAGGCGGGATTGCTGACGACATTGCCGGTGCTGTGCCTTGGTTTGTTCGCGCCGCTGGCACCGGTGCTGGCCAGGCGTTTCGGCGCCGAACGGGTTGTGTTGGGAATTCTGCTGACACTCGCCGCAGGCATCATCCTGCGCAGCAACTTCGGCGAAATCGGTCTGTTTGCCGGCAGTGTTCTGGGTGGAGCGAGTATCGGCATCATCGGCGTGTTGCTGCCGGGTATCGTCAAACGCGATTTTGCAAAGCATGCCGGCACCATGACCGGCGTCTACACCATGGCCCTGTGCCTGGGCGCGGCAACGGCGGCAGGTTCGACCGTGCCGTTGAGCGAGCATTTCGATCACAGCTGGGCCATGGGCCTGGGCTTCTGGGTGATACCGGCACTGGTCGCGGCGCTGTTCTGGCTGCCGCAAATCGGCCAGAAGCACGGTGCGCACAATGTCGCGTATCGCGTGCGTGGTTTGCTGCGTGACCCACTGGCGTGGCAGGTGACCTTGTACATGGGGCTGCAATCATCGCTGGCCTACATCGTATTCGGCTGGTTGCCGTCGATTCTCATCGGTCGCGGGCTGACGCCGACCCAGGCAGGTCTCGTGCTGTCCGGTTCGGTGATCATTCAGCTCGCCAGTTCCCTGGCGGCACCGTGGCTCGCCACGCGCGGCAAGGACCAGCGTCTGGCGATCGTGGTGGTGATGGCGCTGACCCTCGGCGGCCTGTTCGGTTGCCTCTATGCACCAATCGAAGGTCTGTGGGGCTGGGCGATCCTGCTGGGACTGGGGCAGGGCGGCACGTTCAGTCTGGCGCTGACCCTGATCGTGTTGCGCTCGAAGGACTCTCATGTCGCGGCCAACCTGTCGAGCATGTCCCAGGGCTTTGGCTACACCCTCGCATCCATGGGGCCGTTCGCGGTCGGCGTGGTGCACGACTGGACCGGCGGCTGGAACGCCGTGGGCTGGATCTTCGGCATCGTCGGTGCGGGTGCGATCCTCGCCGGCCTCGGTGCCGGGCGTGCGTTGTATGTGCAGGTGGAAAGCGAAAAGGTCTGAATTGCACACACAGTCGGTATTCGGCAGGCGAATGCCGATAGTGTTTCGGGCGTTTGCGGATTATCGTGCTGGCAGTCTGTACATTTCCCGGAGATTGCCCATGAGCGAAGAAGCCCACAGCGCCCTGATCACCCTTTTCTACCAGGCTTTCCAGCGCCTCGACGCCGAGGCCATGGCGGCCTGTTACACCGACGACGTGGTGTTCAGCGATCCGGCCTTCGGCGAGCTGCGCGGCCGCGATGCCGGTGACATGTGGCGCATGCTCACCACCCGGGCCAAGGACTTCTCCCTGACCTTCGACAACGTCCGCGCCGACGAACGCAGCGGCGGCGCCCACTGGGTGGCGACCTACCTGTTCAGCCAGACCGGCAACGTCGTGATCAACGACATCCAGGCGCGCTTCGTCTTTCGCGACGGCAAGATCTGTGAACATCACGACCACTTCGACCTGTGGCGCTGGTCACGCCAGGCGCTGGGTTTCAAAGGCCTGCTGCTGGGCTGGACGCCGCTGGTGCGCAACGCTGTCCGCGCCCAGGCGCTGAAAGGGCTGAAGGCATTTCAGGCGAGTCGCTGATAAGATCGCGACCTGTTCCTCAAACGCCTTTAGTGTCCAGTGACCAGTCTTAGCGAAAACCCTCCCGAAGCCGACGCTCCAGTGAGCAAGTCCTGGTTCGTCTACCTCGTTCGCGCCGCCAACGGTTCGCTGTACTGCGGGATCAGCGATGATCCCGTGCGCCGTTTCGCCAAGCACCAGAGCGGCAAGGGCGCACGATTCTTTCTCTCGAGCCCGGCGATGGCGCTGGTCTATACCGAGCGATGCCGTGACAAGAGTGATGCGCTGCGCCAGGAGCGGTTGATCAAGAAGCTCAGGAAGAGTGCGAAGGAATGTCTGGTGGCGTCCTATCGGTCTGTTTGACCGATGCCGGAACAGCAATCTCTGACAAATGACAGGCGAAAAAAAACCGCCTTTGCGGGGCGGTTTTTCTGTAAACCTCGGTTTGCGGCCGGGTTTACTGATCTCACAGGAGACATTGACGTAGGCGGAGAATATTCCTCTTTGCGTCACTGAGCAAGCCTGAAGGCACGCCTACCAAATAAACTCAATTTTGAGTTTATTTGTTTAAGCGAAGGTTCTGAAACCCGGTTACGATCCGTCCGCTCACATGGCAGTGCAACCATTGAGGTCTGGCCGATTGGCGTAACGGTTTCATGCCCTCTGACACGGAGTTGCTCCCGTGCCGGAATGATTTTTCAGGGGGTATCACAACCGGCCGCCTCACAGGAGATATTGACGTGTCTTCCGAAGGCGTACGTGGTCCGGTAAGCACGCTGGAGGTTTGGCCCCCAACCGGAGGCCAAAATGTATGAAGCTTTTGCTGCGTACTCTGAGCCTCGTATGGAGGTCGTTCAAAGCGTTTCGCTTTTACGAGTTCCTGCGAGATCACTTCGATGACCTGATGTAGGGCCATTGATGTGGGAACCGTCTCGGCCTCGGCTGAGGCGGTTTTTTCGAGCACTCTGGGATGCCTTATCAACCTGACTGATCGGTTCCCATCAGCCGGATCCGTAGGCTGCGAACCCATTGCGCGCTAAGCTGCCGGTTCACTTCCTGTGCGGCGGAGCCGAGCATGTCCGAGTTGATCCTTCATCATTACCCGACCTCTCCTTTTGCTGAAAAGGCCCGGCTGCTGCTGGGGTTCAAGGGCCTGTCCTGGCGTTCGGTGCATATCTCGCCAGTCATGCCCAAGCCTGACCTGACCGCCCTGACCGGCGGCTATCGCAAGACTCCGGTGCTGCAGATCGGCGCCGATATCTATTGCGACACCGCGCTGATCGCCCGGCGTCTCGAGCAGGAAAAGGCCCAACCTTCGTTCTTCCCGGAAGGTCAGGAAATGATCGCCGCCAGTTTCGCCGCCTGGGCTGATTCTGTGGTGTTCCAGCACACGGTAAGCCTGGTGTTTCAGCCGGAATCGGTGGCGGTGCGTTTCGGCAAGTTGCCACCGGAAGCGATCAAGGCCTTCCTCGCCGATCGTGCCGGGCTGTTCAGCGGTGGTAGCGCGACCAGGCTGTCAGCCGAGCAGGCCAAACATCAATGGCCGACGATCATGGCGCGCCTGGAGCAGCAGCTGCAGCGTGAAGACGGGGATTTCCTGTTTGGTGAACCGTCGATTGCCGACTTCGCCATGGCGCATCCGCTGTGGTTCCTCAAGGCGACCCACGTCACCGCACCGTTGGTGGACGACTATCCGGCAGTGTCCGCATGGCTCGGGCGGGTGCTGGGCTTCGGTCACGGAGCGGCCAGTGCGATGAGTTCCGAGGAGGCGCTGGAGGTCGCACGCCGTTCGAAGCCGGCGGCATTGCCCGATGAGCAGTTTGTCGATCCGAACGGATTTGCAGCGGGCCAGCAAGTCGTGATCGCGGCCACTGACTACGGCGTAGATCCGGTAGCCGGCGAGCTGGTGTTTGCTGGTCGTGAAGAGCTGATTCTGCGCCGTGAAGACGAGCGTGCCGGGCAGGTGCATGTGCACTTCCCGCGATTCGGTTTCCGGATCGAGAAACGCTGAAACGAGCGAGGGAGCCGATTGGCTCCCTCGTTCATTTCAGTGCGGCGAGAATGTCGTCCGGATCAAACCCGCGAATCAACGTGCCATTGACGTCGATCAGCGGAATCCCGCGCCCGCCCAGTGCTTCGTAGGCCTTGCGCGCCTCGGCATCCTTCTCGATATCGAATTCCTTGAACGGAATGCCTTTCTGATCAAGAAAACGCTTGGTCTGCTTGCAGTAGCCGCACCAGTCCGTGGCATACAGCACGACCTTGGCATTGGCGCGGACCTGCTCGGAGGCCATCTGCGACGGGTTGAACACCCGCTCGATCTTGCCCCAGTTCTGGTAGACCACAACCACCAGCAGAACCAGCGCAACCTTCTTCAGCACATTGCCGAGCATCAGTTGCGGCGCTTCAGCTGATCGGTGAGCGAGGTTGGCAAGCCTTTGATGACCAGCGTGCCGGCTTCTTCGTCGTATTCGATCTTCGAGCCCAGCAGGTGCGCTTCGAAGCTGATCGACAGGCCTTCGGCACGACCGGTGAAGCGGCGAAACTGGTTGAGCGTGCGCTTGTCCGCCGGGATCTCCGGCGACAGGCCGTAGTCCTTGTTGCGGATGTGATCGTAGAAGGCCTTCGGGCGTTCTTCGTCGATCAGCTCCGAGAGCTCTTCAAGGCCCATTGGCTCGCCGAGCTTGGCCTGGCTGCTGGCGTATTCGACCAGGGTCTTGGTCTTCTCGCGGGCGGAGTCTTCCGGCAGGTCTTCGCTCTCGACGAAATCGCTGAAGGCCTTGAGCAGCGTGCGGGTCTCGCCCGGGCCGTCGACGCCTTCCTGGCAGCCGATGAAGTCGCGGAAGTATTCCGAGACCTTCTTGCCGTTCTTGCCCTTGATGAACGAGATGTACTGCTTGGACTGCTTGTTGTTCTGCCACTCGGAGACGTTGATCCGTGCTGCCAGGTGCAGTTGACCGAGGTCGAGATGGCGTGATGGCGTCACATCCAGCTCATCGGTCACCGCCACGCCTTCGCTGTGGTGCAGCAGGGCGATGGCCAGGTAATCGGTCATGCCTTGCTGGTAATGGGCGAACAGTACGTGGCCGCCCACCGACAGGTTCGACTCTTCCATCAGCTTTTGCAGATGCTCGACCGCGACTTTGCTGAACGCGGTGAAATCCTTGCCGCCATCCATGTATTCCTTCAGCCAGCCGCTGAACGGGAACGCGCCGGATTCCGGATGGAACAAGCCCCAGGCTTTGCCCTGTTTGGCGTTATAGCTCTCGTTGAGGTCGGCGAGCATGTTCTCGATGGCGGCTGACTCGGCCAGTTCAGAATCGCGAGCGTGCAGAACGGCAGGCGTGCCATCGGGTTTTTTGTCGATCAGGTGGACGATGCAATGACGGATCGGCATGGGCTTCTCGGCAAGTGGAAGGGAGGAGGGCGGGCTCCCCCGAAAAAGCGTCCAGTGTACCGCAACCTCTGGTTTTGGCGCGGGATGAAGGGCAATTCGGGGTCACGGGGCGGCGCTTATGCATTTATTTACCGATTTAGCGCAATAAACCTGACCATTTGGCTAGTCAGAGGCGGATATTTCCTTGTCTCTGTGCTAGTTTTGCCCGGTCTTGTGCGAAGTCACCGCGACAAGCATGCATTCAGCTTTTGTCAGGTCGAACCAAACCTTGATTTCGGCATCTATAACCCCGACTCGTCGTGGTTATCGCCGAGGGTGCCAGATCCAGAAGATCGGGCTCGATGGCTGACACTGCACTCTGCAATCCATATGAATTTGATAGGGAAGGAACACCACATGGCTCTTACTAAAGACCAACTGATCGCCGACATCGCCGAAGCTATCGACGCGCCGAAAACCACCGCGCGTGCCGCTCTGGACCAACTGGGTCAAATCGTTGCCGATCAGCTGGAAAACGGTGCCGAAATCACTTTGCCAGGTATCGGCAAGCTGAAAGTGACCGAGCGTCCTGCCCGCACTGGCCGTAACCCGTCGACTGGCGCTGCCATCGAAATCCCTGCCAAGAAAGTGATCAAGCTGGTTGTGGCCAAAGGCCTGACCGACGCTGTGAACAAGTAAGACGCAGCGATGTAAAAAAACCGTGCGCCGGAGCGATCCGGGCACGGTTTTTTTGTACCTGCAGAAAACGGCCTACGCCATCGGGGACTCGCCCCAGCGGGCCTTGCGCCAGGCTTGCTGCTGCGTCGGAGTCTGGAACGTCCAGGCAACGAAACGGCTCTGCTTCTGGCCCTGGCCCATTTCCACGACCTGGCTTTGCAGCGCGCCGGCCTTGTTCAGTGCCGAGTGAATGACCGGCAGGTTCGACGCTTTCGATACCAGCGTGCTGAACCACAGTACCTGTTGCGCGACCTGTGCGCTCTCACTGATCAGTTGCGTCACGAACCGCACTTCACCCCCCTCGCACCACAATTCCGCCGCCTGCCCGCCAAAGTTGAGCACCGGCAACTTGCGCTTCGGGTCGGCTTTGCCCAAGGCGCGCCACTTGCGGGTGCTGCCACGGGTGGCCTCTTCGAGAGAGGCGTGGAACGGCGGGTTGCACATGGTCAGTTCAAACCGCTCACCCGCTTCCAGCAACCCCGCCAAAATCTGCTTGCGATTGGCCTGCTGGCGAATCTGGATCGCCTTGCTCAACCCGTTGGCCTGGACAATGGTCCGGGCTGACGCAGTGGCTGTGGCATCAATATCGGAGCCGAGGAAGTGCCAGCGATAGTCGCTGTGGCCGATCAACGGGTAAATGCAGTTGGCGCCTGTGCCGATGTCCAGCACCTTTACCGAAGCGCCGCGCGGGATCACGCCGTCGTTGTTGGCGGCCAGCAGGTCGGCGAGGAAATGCACGTAATCCGCACGTCCCGGCACCGGCGGGCACAGGTAATCGGCGGGAATGTCCCAGTAAGCGATGCCGTAAAACGCTTTGAGCAGCGCCCGATTGAACACGCGCACCGCATCGGGGTTGGCGAAGTCGATGCTTTCCTTGCCGTACGGGTTGATGATCACGAACTTCGCCAGTTCCGGCATGCTCTTGATCAACGCCGGGAAGTCGTAACGACCCTGATGGCGGTTGCGCGGGTGCAGGGTGGCCTTTTCACGCGGCTCGACGGCTTTGGCCGGGGACGTGGGCTGAGGCTTCTTGCGCGCAGGTTTCGGTGTGCGGGGGGCATTCATGGGCGTGGTCGACATCGGGTGTGGCTGAAAGTGGCGGGTATTGTTCCACAGGGAACCGCATTGTTGTCCGGAAAAGTGCCGGGCACAAAAAAGGGAGGCCTTGCGGGCCTCCCTGATTCATTGCGAATGGCCGTTACAGGCTGGCAATCCGCGCGTGTTGCTCGGCCAGCTTGCCCAGCGCCTGTTCAGCTTCGGCCAGCTTGGCGCGTTCCTTCTCGATGACCTCGGCAGGAGCCTTGTCAACGAAACCGGCGTTGGACAGCTTGCCGCCGACGCGCTGGACTTCACCTTGCAGACGCAGGATTTCCTTGTCCAGGCGCGCCAGCTCGGCGTTCTTGTCGATCAGGCCGGCCATCGGTACCAGCACTTCCATCTCGCCGACCAGTGCGGTGGCGGAGAGCGGCGCTTCTTCGCCGGCCGCCAGTACGGTGATCGATTCCAGACGCGCCAGCTTCTTCAGCAGCGCTTCGTTTTCGGTCAGGCGGCGCTGGTCTTCGGCGGTGACGTTTTTCAGGTAGATCGGCAGCGGTTTGCCCGGGCCGATGTTCATTTCGCCACGGATGTTGCGGGTGCCGAGCATCAGGCCCTTGAGCCATTCGATGTCGTCTTCGGCCGCCGGATCGATGCGCTCTTCATTGGCCACCGGCCACGCCTGCAACATGATGGTCTTGCCCTGAATGCCGGCCAGCGGCGCGATGCGCTGCCAGATTTCTTCAGTGATGAACGGCATGAACGGATGGGCCAGACGCAGCGCCACTTCCAGTACCCGGACCAGCGTACGGCGAGTGCCGCGCTGACGCTCGACCGGTGCGTTTTCGTCCCACAGCACAGGCTTGGACAATTCCAGGTACCAGTCGCAGTACTGGTTCCAGATGAATTCGTACAGCGCTTGCGCCGCCAGGTCGAAACGGAACTGATCCAGTTGACGGGTCACTTCGGCTTCGGTGCGTTGCAGTTGCGAGATGATCCAGCGATCCGCCAGCGAGAGCTCGTAGGCTTCGCCGTTCTGGCCGCAGTCTTCGCCCTTGTCCAGAACATAGCGCGCAGCGTTCCAGATCTTGTTGCAGAAGTTGCGATAGCCTTCGACGCGGCCCATGTCGAACTTGATGTCGCGACCGGTGGACGCCAGTGAGCAGAAGGTGAAGCGCAGGGCATCGGTGCCGTAGCTGGCGATACCTTCGGCGAACTCTTCGCGGGTCTGCTTCTCGATCTTCTTCGCCAGTTTCGGCTGCATCAGACCGGAGGTGCGTTTCTGCACCAGGGTTTCGAGCTCGATGCCGTCGATGATGTCCAGCGGGTCCAGGACGTTGCCCTTGGACTTGGACATTTTCTGGCCCTGGCCATCACGCACCAGACCGTGCACGTAAACGGTCTTGAACGGAACCTGCGGCGTACCGTCCTCGTTCTTGATCAGGTGCATGGTCAGCATGATCATCCGGGCGACCCAGAAGAAAATGATGTCGAAACCGGTGACCAGCACGTCGGTGGAGTGGAATTTCTTCAGGAACTCGGTCTTTTCCGGCCAGCCCAGGGTGGAGAAGGTCCACAGGCCCGAACTGAACCAGGTGTCGAGAACGTCGTTGTCCTGTTGCAGCGCAACGTCCGGGCCGAGGTTGTGTTTGGCGCGCACTTCGGCTTCGTCGCGACCGACGTAGACCTTGCCCGACTCGTCGTACCAGGCCGGAATCCGGTGACCCCACCACAGCTGACGGCTGATGCACCAGTCCTGAATGTCACGCATCCACGAGAAGTACATGTTCTCGTACTGCTTCGGCACGAACTGGATACGGCCGTCTTCCACGGCGGCAATCGCAGGCTCGGCCAGCGGCTTGGTGGACACGTACCACTGGTCGGTCAGCCACGGCTCGATGACGGTACCGGAGCGGTCGCCTTTCGGTACTTTCAGGGCGTGATCGTCGACGCTGACCAGCAGGCCGGCAGCGTCGAACGCGGCCACGATCTGCTTGCGCGCTTCGAAACGCTCGAGACCGGCGTACTCGGCCGGAATCTTGCCGTCGATGCTGTCGTTCAGCGTGCCGTCGAGGTTGAACACCTGGGCCGCAGGCAGCACGTTGGCGTTCTTGTCGAAGATGTTCAGCAGCGGCAGGTTATGGCGTTTGCCGACTTCGTAGTCGTTGAAATCGTGGGCCGGGGTGATTTTCACGCAGCCGGTGCCGAATTCAGGATCGCAATAATCGTCGGCGATGATCGGGATGCGGCGGCCTGTGAACGGCAAATCAACAAACTGCCCGATCAGGGCCTTGTAGCGTTCGTCGTTCGGGTTCACCGCGACGGCGGAGTCGCCGAGCATGGTTTCCGGACGGGTGGTCGCGACGATCAGGAAATCCTTGCCTTCGGCGGTTTTTGCGCCGTCGGCCAGCGGGTATTTCAGGTTCCAGAGGAAGCCTTTCTCGTCGTGGTTTTCCACTTCGAGGTCGGAAATCGCCGTGTGCAGCTTGGTGTCCCAGTTGACCAGACGCTTGCCGCGATAGATCAGGCCGTCTTCGTGCAGGCGCACGAACGCTTCTTTAACGGCTTCCGAAAGGCCGTCGTCCATGGTGAAGCGCTCGCGGCTCCAGTCCACGGACGAACCGAGGCGGCGGATCTGACGGCTGATGTTGCCGCCGGACTGATCCTTCCACTCCCAGACTTTCTCGAGGAATTTTTCCCGGCCCAGATCGTGGCGGTTCTGGCCCTGGGCTTCGAGTTGACGTTCCACCAGCATCTGTGTGGCGATGCCGGCGTGGTCGGTGCCCGGCTGCCACAGCGTGTTGCGACCTTGCATGCGGCGGAAACGGATCAGTGCGTCCATGATCGCGTTGTTGAAACCGTGACCCATGTGCAGGCTGCCGGTGACGTTCGGCGGCGGGATCATGATGGTGTAGGAGTCGCCCGCGCCTTGCGGGGCGAAGTAGTTCTCGGACTCCCAGGTGTTGTACCAGGAAGTTTCAATGGCGTGCGGCTGGTAGGTCTTATCCATGCGCGGCGGGACCCTATTGGCATTTATTCAGGAAAAGCCGGGAAGTATAGCGGGGCATGGGGCGCAGGGCGAGCGGGGCGGGCCGGGTGGGGAACTAAATGTGGGAGTGGCTTGCCAGCGATGCCGGCGCCGCGGTTTTTCAGGAACGCCGCAGTGATGCTATCGCTGGCAAGCCAGCTCCCACAGGAGATCGGG
>NZ_LRUN01000019.1 GCF_001679645.1 Pseudomonas bananamidigenes
GCTGATCGCCGTCAGACGCCCGGCCCGAAAGTGATAGAACCGCGCCGCATTCCCCGCCAGCGCAACGATCAGTTCCTCAGGTTCATCCCCGAGAAAGATCGCCGCCCGCGACAGGCTGTTGTGAATCGCCGGGCGCTCGACACTCGGCAGCGGAAACCGCGTGCGCCGGTTTTCATGGTCGATCCAGACCACACCATCGCTCTCGACCTCCAGCCGATGGGCCAGCGAATGACTCCAGCCAAATCCCAGCCCGACATCGATTTCCGCCGCGCTGGTGCGGTACAGGCGGGTGAACTCGAACGGCAGCAGCCCGTCGAGCACGCCATCGGTCAGGGTCAGCAGCTCTTCGCCGGTGACCATCGACACCGGGCAGCCGTTGGTGCAGGTGCGGGGGACGCAATCGGCGCTGTCGCCGTTGGGGTTTTTTGCCTGAGCCGACGCATCGTCGCGAGGCTCATGCCGCTCAATTCGCGTCGTGCCGTGGGACTTGTGACGCGCAATGGCCGCTGGATTGGCTACCGTCAGCACCTGTGCATCCGCCGTGCGAATCTCCAGCGGCACTGCCGGAGTCGGTCGCAATGGTGCCGGGCGTGCATTGACCATCAGCGGTTTCAATGCGCTTGCATGTCGGGTCAGGTCGGACACCGAAGTCAGTTCCGCCAACCGCAACGCCGACGCCGCCAGCCATTCCCGGGCACGTGGCGACTTGACCTTGCCGAGCACCTTGGCGCTCAAGCGCAGCGGCACGCCCATGCCGCCCGATACGCACATCAGCAGGAAACTGACCAGCAACTCCGCCCGGACTTCAGCCACCACCTCGGCCAGGTACTGCGGCGGCAGCATCTTCAGCCAACTGGTGAACGCCGCCAGATGGATGAACAGCAACGGCTCGTCGCTGAGCATCAGCAGGCCATTGGCGATGGCCTCGGCGGACGCCCCGAGCAAGGCCTCCAGTTCGGCGGCGGACAGGTATTGCAGAAGCTTTTTGCTGTTGGCCTGCAAGTCGGCGAGCAGGGCGAACAGCTGTTTCACGTCGTCCCAGACGCCACTGAGCGCCGTTTCGAAACCGCGCCAGTCGGCCTGCTGCAACTGACCGTAACGCTCCAGAAAACCCGCTCCGGAAAATTCGGCCCATTGCGGTTGAAACCCGACCCATTCCTCACGCAACCATTTTTCCAGGCCATCAATGAGGCCCTGATACGAGGCATACAGCGTCTGGATATGCGCGGTGGAAACATCGGGAAAGAAGGTGATGCGATAACGCTGACCCCGGTCGCAATCGCTGACCTCGAGAATGCCGCTGGGGCCGATGGTGTAATGCTGCGGTTCGCCGAATTTCAGCACACCGCCGACATCGGAAATGACCGGTTCCAGGGTCACCGGCGTATCGCCGATCGGCACGAAGCGTGCGGCTTCGAACATGTGCACCAGCGTGAGGGGCCCGGCAGCGGGGCACATGACTACGGAACGGCTGACGGGTTTTCGACTGCCAACCGGCGCACTGAGCTGGACATCGTTGCCGACCTTGAACACCTGCTCGACATCCAGCGCGGTTCCCGTCCAGAAATGCTCGGCCCAGCGGTCATAGTCGTTGAGGCAGAGGCGGAATTCCCGAAACAGCGTTTCGACGTCGGGTCGGTCGGGATTCAGCGCAGCGACCACCAGCAATCCGATGCTGTTGTTCAGGGGCAGGAGCCGGTTGGGTGGAAGCATTCGCAGTCACTCGCGCATCAATGAAGAGGCGAGCAACTGTGCGGGGGATCAAACGGGAAAGAAGTCAGGCGAGTAGGTGATGTCTGTAGGGTATTTCGCCAAATGCGATTGGCGATGCCAGGTATCAGCCAGGTGCTGTTCGTCGAGCAAGCCTTTCGCCTACCATGCCATTAACGATATCGATGACAAAAAAGGATCGAGCGTCATGTCCAACACAGCCGAGCGGGTCAACATCGTCGACACTCAGGTGTTGTCCCACGACTGGTACCTGCTGAAGAAAATCACCTTCGACTACCTGCGCAACAACGGTGAATGGCAACGTCAGACCCGTGAAGTGTATGACCGCGGCAACGGTGCCGCGATCCTGTTGTTCAACCGTGAGAAGCGCACGGTGGTGCTGACTCGCCAGTTCCGTTTGCCGGTATTCGTCAACGGTCATGATGGTCTGCTGATCGAGGTCGCCGCCGGTTTGCTGGAAGGTGCGGCACCGGAGCAGCGCATACGCGACGAGGCCGAGGAAGAGACCGGTTATCGCGTTCACGACGTGAAGAAGGTGTTCGAGGCTTACATGAGCCCGGGTTCGGTGACCGAGAAGCTGCATTTTTTCGTTGCCGAATACGACGCGGCATCCAAGGTCAGCGCCGGAGGTGGCCTGGAAGAGGAAACCGAAGAGCTGGACGTGCTGGAGTGGCGTTTTGACGAAGCGTTGGCGGCATTCCATCGTGGCGAGATCTGCGATGCCAAGACCATCATGCTGCTGCAGTATGCCGCCATGAACAATTTCTTCGACGCTTAAAAAAGCTCACCGGTTTTGTCGATGTCTGACCGCTGGCCTCCCTCCAGAGTCAGCAGGCGCTCCTTGGCCTCCAGGCCTCCGGCAAATCCGGTCAGTTTTCCCGAGGCTCCGATCACCCGGTGACAGGGCGCGATGATTGAAATCGGGTTTTTCCCGTTCGCCGCGCCGACGGCACGCACTGCGCTTGGGTGGCCGATCTGTCGGGCAATCTGGCTGTAGGTGCGGGTCTCGCCGAACGGAATGGTCAGCAACGCGGCCCAGACCTTTTTCTGGAATTCGGTGCCGGTAAAGTCCAGCTCCAGATCGAACGCACTTCGCGTTCCTGCAAAATATTCTTCCAGCTGTCGCGCGGTTTTCATCAACACCGGATGGTCAGGGGCCTCGTTCATCGGTCCGAGGCGCACCCGGTTCGGTTTGTCATTTTCCCAGAGGATGGCGGCCAGTCGTGAACCGTTCGCGACCAGCTTCAACTCGCCGACGGGCGAGGGCACGGTAATGAACGTGTAGGCCATGGGAAAAACTCCGGGTCAGGTCGGCAACAGGGACCAGCATACTGCCGGATCGGGGAGGCGCAAACCGCAATCGCGACCATACTGGCTGATGCTCTTGAAGCGCTTTCCCTACTTATAAAAAGAAGAGACCGACTCATGAAGTACGAACCTTTTGCCAAATCGCTGATTGCGACCTCATTGACGCTCAGTTGCCTCATGGCCCATGCGGCTTCGGTTGCTCCGGTCGCCGCCGAAAACGGCATGGTGGTCACCGCCCAGCATCTGGCCACCCACGTGGGTGTCGACGTCTTGAAAAGTGGCGGCAACGCGGTGGATGCGGCGGTCGCCGTGGGTTATGCGCTGGCGGTGGTTTATCCGGCGGCCGGCAACCTCGGTGGTGGTGGTTTCATGACCATTCAACTGGCGGACGGACGCAAGACCTTCCTCGACTTCCGGGAAAAAGCTCCGCTGGCCGCGACGGCCAACATGTACCTCGACAAGGATGGCAACGTCATTCCTGACCTGAGCACCCGTGGTCACCTTGCAGTCGGTGTTCCGGGCACTGTGTCGGGCATGGAGCTGGCGCTGAGCAAGTACGGCACCAAACCGCGCAAGGACATGATCGCCCCGGCGATCAAACTGGCGGAAGAAGGTTTCGAACTGGAGCAGGGCGACGTCGATCTGCTGGATTACGCCACTGACGTGTTCAAGAAGGACATGAAAGACTCCGGCTCGATTTTCCTTCACAACGGCGAGCCGATGCAGGTCGGGCAGAAACTGGTGCAGAAAGACCTGGGCAAGACCTTGCGCACCATTTCCGAAAAAGGCGCCGACGGCTTCTATAAAGGCTGGGTGGCCGATGCCATCGTCACGTCCAGCCAGGCCAACAAGGGCATCATCACCCAGGCCGATCTCGACAAATACAAGACACGTGAACTGGCCCCGGTGGAGTGCGACTATCGCGGTTACCACGTGGTGTCGGCGCCGCCACCCAGTTCCGGCGGGGTGGTGATCTGCCAGATCATGAACATTCTCGAAGGCTATCCGATGAAGGATCTGGGCTTCCATTCGGCCCAGGGCATGCACTATCAGATCGAAGCGATGCGCCACGCCTACGTGGATCGAAACAGTTATCTGGGCGACCCGGATTTCGTGAAGAATCCGATCGAGCACCTGCTGGACAAGAACTACGCGACCAAGCTGCGCAACGCGATCCAGCCACAGAAGGCGGGTGTCTCGGCTGAGTTGAAACCTGGCGTTGCGCCTCACGAAGGCAGCAACACCACGCACTATTCGATCGTCGACAAGTGGGGCAACGCGGTGTCCGTCACTTACACCCTCAACGACTGGTTCGGCGCGGGCGTGATGGCAAGCAAGACCGGGGTGATCCTCAACGATGAAATGGACGACTTCACCTCCAAGGTCGGTGTGCCGAACATGTACGGCCTGGTGCAGGGTGAAGCCAACGCCATCGCCCCCGGCAAGGCGCCGCTGTCATCGATGAGCCCGACCATCGTCACCAAGGATGGCAAGGTGGTGATGGTGGTCGGCACGCCGGGCGGCAGCCGCATCATCACGGCAACCTTGCTGACCATGCTCAACGTCATCGACTACGGCATGGGTCTGCAGGAGGCGGTCGATGCGCCGCGTTTCCACCAGCAGTGGATGCCCGAGCAGACCAACCTCGAAGACTTCGCCGCCAGCCCCGACACGAAGAAGATTCTCGAGAGCTGGGGCCACAAGTTTACGGGGCCGCAGGATCCGAACCACATCGCCGCGATTCTGGTCGGCGCGCCATCGCTGGGCGGTAAACCGGTGGGCAAGAACCGCTTCTACGGTGCCAACGATCCACGGCGCAACACCGGGTTGTCTTTGGGTTACTGAGGAGGGTAAAAAGGGGGCGGGCACACGTCCGCCCCTGTCTCAAGGACCGATCAAGGAAGGCTCACCATGACCACCGCATTGCTGATCATCGATGTCCAGCGCGCCCTGTGTGCGGGCGAGTACGAATGCCATGACATCTCCCGTGTGATCGACACCATCAACGGCCTCAGTGCCCGGGCGCGCAGGGCTGGCGTGACGGTCGTCGTGATCCAGCATAACGAAAAAGACAGCCCGCTTGCCCGCGGTGCCGAGGGCTGGCAACTGGCCGATGGCCTGAACACCGCGCCGAGTGACCTGCGCGTCGACAAGACCGCCAACGACTCGTTCTACCAGACCAACCTGCAGAAACTGATCCCCCGGGAAGACTTCGATCGCCTGGTGATCTGCGGCCTGCAAACCGATTACTGCGTCAACGCCACCGTGCGCCAGGCCCACCAGTTGGGCTACGACGTGGAGCTGGCGGCCGACGCGCATTCCACCGTCGACAACGGCAACATGAGCGCCGAAGACATCATCGCCGAACACAACAAGGACTGGGCGCACCTGACCGGTTCGGTGGCGCGGATCGATGTGAAGCCAGCGGCCGAAATAGCATTCTGATCAACGTCCCTGTGGGAGCGAGCCTGCTCGCGAATGCGGTGTGCCAGCTGAAAATACGTTGGCTGACACGCCTTTTTCGCGAGCAGGCTCGCTCCCACAGGGGATTACAGTTGTCTGTTCACAACCAGTGAAAAATCCGGAGCATCGATAGTCAGGGCCCGGCATACTGCCGCTGCCTCAGGAATGGAATCTGTCGATGCTCGCTTTCAATCTCCGTCATGCCTTGCTGCTGACGTCCCTCGTTTTTGCTGCTAACTCTCACGCCGCCAGTTTCGACTGCGCCGGCGCTTCCAGCCCGGTTGAAAAAGCCGTTTGTGCGGATCCGAATATCTCGGGTCTTGATGAGAAGCTCGGGGAGCTCTGGACGACAACGCTGACAAAGGTTGCGGATCCGAAAGCGCTCAAGGCGGATCAGCGTTTGTGGTTGAAGCAACGCAATCGATGCGCCGCCAGTGGCTCCTGCCTGCGTCGTGAATACCTGATGCGCCTGAAAGCACTCGAATATGTGGCCAGACCGTTCAGTTGGAACGCCACCTGGCAGATGATTCCGTGGAGTGTTTCATCGTCGGCAGAAGTCACGACCAAGCGTCTGGACGCCACTCATATTGCCTTTGATATTTCTGCGGCGAATGGTGGCAACTCCGGAGACATGGACGGTGTCGCCACGCTCGACGGTGACGTGGCGCATTTCGACGGAGGGAACTGCACCCTGAAGTTCAGGGCGTTCAACGGTTTGCTGGACATCGAATCGGATGGCGGTGCGGGGGCATGTGGTGGTGGAGTGGGCGTTTACTACGGTGGTCGGTATGTGGCAACCGAGCAACCGATCTCGATTGGCCGGGATTCAACGCTACCCCAGGACGCCATGCCTTGATGCTTCAAGTCGCAAACATCAACCTGCGAACATCACTCACCGGCTCGGATACCACACCGCTCAGCACCAGCCGCGTAATGGTATCCGCCGCGCTTTCGTAATCCTCATCTTGCGGCACCTCACGCCCGGTGATGCGCCCCATCTGCCAGCCGATATTGGTGTAGGTGCGCGTTGCCGACCAGATAAACAGCATCAAATGTTCGGGATCCACCGGGGCCAGCAAACCGCGGTCGATCCAGCTGCGCAGGCATTCGACATTGCGCCGGGCTTCGGCGTGCAGCAGGTCGCGGCATTCGTCCGGTAACTGGCGACCACCCAGTAATAATTCGCCACTGAACACCTTGGCAATCGCCGGATGTTCGCGGGCAATGCGGATGCGGGCGGCGACATAGGCCCGCAGGCCGGTCAGCGGGTCGTCGCTTTCGCGCAGCACGGCGGAAGCCTCCAGCAGCGGCTCGACAAAACCGAGCAACACTTTGCCGTAGAGGTTTTCCTTGCTCTGGAAGTAGTAATAAAGATTGGCCTTGGGGACGCCTGCGCGGGCGGCGATGTCGCGGGTCTGGGTCGCGTCGAAGCCACTGGCGGCGAACTCCTCGCTGGCGGCCGTGAGGATCAGTTGCTGGTTGCGTTCGCGGATGCTGCTCATGGAAGGCGTTGAAAGTCTGGCGGTTTCGGTTTCGCAATATACAAAACTATATAGCGATTAAGCCAGCACACTCGATGGACAGCGCTATGCTGGTGCAATCATTTCATGGGGGCAGGGGGAGGAAACATGAATCTTCAGGCAATACGCGCCAGTGCGGAACATCTGGATGCAGTGGCGAAGCTGTTCGATGGCTATCGCGGCTTCTATGGTCAGCCGTCGAACCTTGCCCAGTCGCGAGCGTTCATTGCCGAGCGTATGGCGGGCAACGAATCGGCGATTTTTCTGGTCAAGGATGAAAGCGACGAAGCGCTGGGATTCGTGCAGCTGTACCCGACGTTTTCTTCGATTGATGCCCACCGCACCTGGCTGCTCAGCGACCTGTTCACCACGCCCGCCGCCCGAGGCCGTGGCGTCGGACGATTGCTGATGAACACCGCGCGCGATTTCGCCGTGGAAACCGGTGCCAAGGGGCTGGTGCTGGAAACCGCGACCGACAATTTCACCGCTCAAGGTTTGTACGAATCACTTGGCTGGGTGCGGGACACCGGGTATTACACGTATGTGCTGGACCTGCGGCAGGGGTGAACCGCTCAGTCTGCCCGAGCCAACAACCCTTCGATCTGCGCCAGTTCCCAGGTGCTGAGCAGGCTGACCGGATCCGTGCCGAAGCGTTGTTTCGTGTCGAATGTCCACACTCGGGCTTCCGGGCTGCGGCACTGCAGGCAGTGGTGCAGACGTTGTCCGTCGAAATCGAGCAGCAGATGCCAGCCGTCGATTTCGATGGATAACTGACCAGCGTCGGCTACGTCCGCTGTGCGTCGCAGCGGGCTGACCTCCAACGCGGCATCACGCAAGCGCTGGCAGACTTCGCGGGCGGAAAGAGAGGACATGCGCAAACCCGAAGATCTATCGAAGCGCGCAAGCATAGAGCGTCAGATCGTCCCTGTCAGCGATCGCTGGCCCGTGCCCGGGCATTTGCGTAACATCCGCAACCCTCTTTTTCCGCGGCGCTCTTTTGCGCGAATACTGCGGTCGCGATTGTCGGCCGCTCTGTCAGGTAAACCATGAAACCGATTCGTCTGCGCGCCGATGTCCTGGCCGGACTCACCACCTCATTTGCCCTGTTGCCCGAATGCATTGCGTTTGCGCTGGTGGCTCATCTCAATCCGCTGATGGGCCTGTACGGCGCCTTCATCATTTGCACGCTGACCGCGCTGTTCGGCGGTCGGCCGGGCATGGTTTCCGGGGCGGCCGGTTCGATGGCGGTGGTGATCGTCGCGCTGGTGGTGCAGCACGGCGTGCAGTACCTGCTGGCGACGGTGCTGCTCGGCGGCCTGATCATGATGGCGTTCGGGCTGTTGCGCCTGGGCAAGCTGGTGCGCATGGTGCCGCATCCGGTGATGCTCGGGTTCGTCAACGGACTGGCGATCATCATTGCGCTGGCGCAACTGGAACACTTCAAAAGCGGTGAGCAGTGGCTCAGCGGCACGCCGTTGTACCTGATGACCGGGTTGGTGCTGCTGACGATGGCCATCGTTTATATCCTGCCACGCCTGACCCGCGCCGTACCGCCGGCACTCGTGGCGATCCTTGGCGTTGGTGCGCTGGTCTATCTGCTCGGCCTGCCGACCCGTACCCTTGGCGACATGGCGCACATTGCCGGCGGTCTGCCGACGTTCGCGTTGCCGGACATCCCGTACAACCTCGAAACCCTTCGCATCATCGCGCCTTACGCGATCCTGATGGCGCTGGTCGGCCTGCTGGAAACCCTGCTGACCCTCAACCTCACCGACGAAATCACCGAAACCCGTGGCTACCCGGATCGCGAATGCGTGGCGCTGGGGGCGGCAAACATGGTGTCCGGCGCATTCGGCGGCATGGGCGGTTGCGCGATGATCGGCCAGACCGTGATCAACCTCAGCTCCGGCGGGCGCGGACGGTTGTCCGGGGCGGTGGCAGGCGTGCTGATCCTGCTGTTCATTCTGTTTCTGTCGCCGATGATCGAGCGCATTCCATTGGCGGCGCTGGTGGGTGTGATGTTTGTGGTGTCGCAGCAGACCTTCGCCTGGGCCTCATTGCGGGTGCTGAACAAAGTGCCGCTCAACGATGTGCTGGTGATCATCGCGGTGACCACCATCACGGTATTCACCGATCTGGCCACGGCGGTGCTGTGCGGGATCATCATCGCCGCACTGAATTTCGCCTGGCAGCAAGCGCGTGAGTTGTACGCCGATGAACATCTGGAGGCCGACGGCAGCAAGCTCTATCGCCTGCACGGCACGCTGTTCTTCGCCTCGACCACGCCGTTCCTCAATCAATTCGACCCGGCCAACGATCCGCAGCGGGTGACGCTGGACTGCCGGCACCTGAGCTTTGTCGACTACTCGGCCATCGCCGCGCTGAAAACCCTGCGCGAACGCTACGCCAGGGCCGGCAAGCAGCTGCAGGTGTTTCACCTGTCCGAGCGCTGCAGGAAACTGCTCAAACGCGCCGGGGTCGATCACGACTGACGCTTCCGGCGCAGTACAAAATCCAATGTGGGAGCGAGCTTGCTCGCGATGACGGAGCATCAATCGACAAAGATACCGACTGATCCACCGCCATCGCGAGCGAGCTCGCTCCCACAGTTTTTGCATTACGCCGGATTTTGGATTGCCGGGAAATCGATGTCGGTCAGCGCGGTGTTGTTGAGGTAGTTGGTCAGGGTCTGCACGGCGACGATGGCGATTACCTCGATGATCTTCTTGTCATCGATACCGGCGGCGCGTGCGGCGGCGAGCTGGTCATCGCTCAGGTGACCACGGGTTTCGGTCAGCTGATGGGCGAGGGTGGCAAAAGCATTCAGCCGGCCATGACGCGCTTCGATGATTTCTTCCGCTGCCAGCCCGGCCTTGCTGGCAAACAAGGTGTGCGCCGCGAGGCAGTAATCACAGCCGTTGACCTGCGACGTGGCGAGGTACACCGCCTCTTTTTCCTTGGCGCTCAGGGATGTTTTGCCCAGCGTGGCGGAGGCTTGCACGTAGGCATCCAGTGCAGCGGGGGCAACCGCCAGGGTCTTGAACAGGTTGGGCAGGAAACCGATTTTTTTCTGCACGCCTTCCAGGGTCGGGCGGGTGGCGTCGGTGGCGTTTTCAAGGGTGATCGGGGCAATGCGGCTCATGGTGATTCTCCGAAAGTCCGGTGCGAAGTGCGCCGGGGATGGAGGTCATGTTATTGAGCGTGGCTGGTGCTTTGGGTGCAAATCGTCGAGGATATGCGACAGATCGTCCAGACCTGTCTCCGGAGAAATCACCCATGGATCGCCTGTCCACGTTGCTCAGCCACTTCGGCGTGAATGCCGGAACATTCCACAGTGGCAGTTTTTGCGGCATCAGCGCTTACGGTGGCGATCAGCTATGTGGCCATGTGCATCTATTGCAGGCCGGGCAGGTGCTGCTCAAACCGGGCAACGACCCCGAACTGACTCTGAATGAACCCACACTGATCTTTTTCCCCCGGCCATTTGCCCATCGATTGTTTGCCGACGAAGCGATGAACACGCAACTGGTATGCGCTTCGCTGACTTTCGATGGTGGTGCGGGCAATGCGCTGGCGGCGGCGTTGCCGGATTATCTGGTGCTGAAACTCGCCGACCTTCCCGAGATGGCCAGCACGCTGGAATGGTTGTTCAAGGAAGCGTTCGACGGCCATTGCGGGCGTGAAGCGGTGATGGATCGGTTGTTCGAGTTGCTGGTGATTCTGCTGCTGCGGCATCTGATCAGCAGTCGTAACCAGCAGCCGGGCATGATGGCGGGGTTGGCGGATCCGAAAATTTCCCGTGCGTTGAGCCTGATGCATGAGCAGCCGGCCAAGGCCTGGACCGTCGCCGAACTGGCCGCGAGCGCACATTTGTCCCGCGCCGGTTTCGCCGAGCATTTCCGGCAAGTGGTGGGGCAGACACCGGTGGATTATCTGGTGAGCTGGCGGATCAGCCTCGCGCAGAAACGCCTGCGCGAGGGCCGGCCGATGACCCTGATCGCCGAAGAGGTGGGTTATGAAAGCCCTTCGGCGCTGGCCCGGGCGTTTCGGCGCAAGACCGGGCTCAGTCCGCGGGAGTGGAAGGGCGGCGCAAACTGAAAGCTATCGGGCGAATTTCTTCGCGCCCGCTACGCACAAAATCACCCCCAGCGTGACCACCAGCATGCCGACGCTGACGTGCTCATGCAGCAAGGTTGCCGCCAACGCCAGACCGAAGAACGGCTGCAACAACTGCAACTGCCCGACTGCGGCAATCCCGCCCTGGGCCAGGCCGCGATACCAGAACACAAAACCGATCAACATGCTGAACAGCGAAACGTAGGCCAGGCAGGCCCACGCCGTGACGCTGATGCCGCTGAATGACACAGGCGCCAGCCATAGGCTCAGCACGGCCATCACCGGCAACGACAACACCAGCGCCCAGCAGATCACTTGCCAGCCGCCGAGGGTGCGCGACAGTTTTGCGCCTTCGGCATAGCCGAGGCCGCAGGCGAGAATCGCCGCCAGCATCAACAGATCTCCGGCGGGTGAGGCGGTCAGTCCCTGGGAAACCGCGAAACCGACCACCAGCGAACTGCCCAGCACCGAAAAGATCCAGAACACCGGACGTGGCCGTTCACCCCCGCGCAGTACGCCGAAGATCGCCGTCGCCAGCGGCAGCAATCCTACAAACACAATGGAATGCGCCGACGTTACGTGTTGCAGCGCGAGGGCGGTCAATAACGGGAAACCGACGACCACGCCCAACGCCACAATCAATAAAGAGAACCACTGCTGCCGGGCCGGACGTCGTTCACGAAACAACCACAACAGACAAAGCGCCAACACACCGGCAATGGTCGCCCGGATGACGGTGAGAAATACCGGGTCCAATTCCAGCACCGCCAGCCGCGTGGCCGGCAGCGAACCGCTGAAAATCACGACGCCGATGAAACCGTTGATCCAGCCGCTGGTTTTTTCCAGGGCCGGAGTGCTCAGGTGTGAAGTTCGTTCCATGGTGCACGCGCTCGAAAGTGGGGTTGCCTGTGGTTCATGCTAGGGTCGAGAATCAGCACAATCAAAGAATTGTCATGGATACATCTCGACATGCCACGCTCCCGTTACAAGACCCTCGTCGATACCTATGCCGCCGACATCCGCGCCGGTCGCTTGCTGCCTGGTACGCGTCTGCCGACCCACCGGCAACTGGCGGCCAGCGAAGGGCTGGCGCTGGTCACGGCGTCGCGGGTGTATGCGGAGCTTGAGGCGATGGGGCTGGTCAGCGGCGAAACCGGGCGCGGTACGTTTGTCCGGGAGACCTCGTTGATGCCGGGGCAGGGCATTGACCAGAAAGACATTGCCGTCGGCATGATCGATCTCAACTTCAACTACCCCTCATTGCCGGGGCAGGCCGAGCTGCTGCGTACGGCGTTGCGGCAACTGGCGTTGTCGGGTGATCTTGAAGCGCTGTTGCGTTATCAACCCCACGCCGGCCGCCAGCACGAACGGGCATCGGTTGCCCGGCACTTGCAGGCCCGAGGCCTGCGTGTCGACGCCGGACAGGTGTTGATCGTCAACGGCGCCCAGCAAGGTCTGGCGGTGACGTTGATGGCACAGCTCAATCCCGGCGACGTGATCGCGGCTGACGCATTGACCTACTCGGGTTTCAAGGTGCTGGCCGAAGCGCTGCATCTTGAAGTGGTCGCGATCCCCGTGACAGAGAACGGTCCGGATCTGGCGGCGCTCGACAGACTCTGCCGCAGTCGCCCGGTGCGCGCCGTGTACTGCATGCCGACCCTGCACAATCCACTGGGTTGGGTGATGCCGCTGGACCAGCGCGAACATTTGGTGGCGATTGCCCGACAGCATGATCTGACGATCATCGAAGACGCTGCCTACGCCTTTCTGGTCGATCACCCGCCGCCACCGCTGGCGGATCTGGCGCTGGAGCGCACGGTGTACGTCTCGGGGCTTTCGAAAAACATCGCCACGGGCCTGCGCGTCGGTTTCATCGCGGCGCCCATTAAGAAAGTGCCGGCGCTGGAACGCATCATCCGCGCCACCACCTGGAACACGCCGGGTGTGATGACCGCGATAGCCTGCGGCTGGCTCGACGACGGCACCGTCACTTTGCTGGAGGCACAAAAGCGCGATGACGCTCAGGCCCGTCAGGCGCTGGCAGCTGAAATCCTGCAAGGCCTGCCGTGTGTCGGCCATCCCTCTTCTTATTTCCTGTGGCTGCCGTTGCCGGAGGATGCCCGATCCGATCAGGTGGTGATCGAGTTGATGAAGGCGCAGATCTCGGTCACCAATGCCGAGCCGTTCACCGTATCGGCCCATGTGCCCCACGCGATCCGCCTGGCGCTGGGCTCGGTGGACAGGCTTGTCCTGCGTCAAGCCTTGCTCAAAGTCCGGCAGGTGATCGCGGCTTACCTGTAGCACAACGCTCCCCGCAGGATTACCCTTGGCGCCGCCGAAGATCTGGATGCTCCCGATGAAAAACACCGCGTTACTGACCCTCGCCCTGATCCTCAACGCAGGTCTGTTCAGCATGCCCGCCCTGGCGGCTGGCGACGCCGAGGCCGGAAGCAAAATCTTCCCGCGCCTGTGTGGCGGCTGCCATCAGGTCGGCGAGTCCGCCCGGCCCGGATTTGGTCCGCAACTCAACGGCATCATCGGTCGCCCGGCGGGGACGTCGGCGAACTACGTGTACTCCGATGCGATGAAGAATTCAGGCATTACCTGGAATCGGGAAACGCTGACGGCGTACCTGAAGGACCCGAAGGGCGTTGTACCGGGGACGCGGATGATCTTCTGGGGGCTGAGTGATGAAGAGAAGATCGATAATCTGCTGGCGTATCTCCAGTCATTCACGGAGTAACAGCCAAGCGGCGCCGGCATTGTTGGAACTTCATGAAATCTGTCGTGGTTGATACTAATGTGCCACTGCCTCCGGTAAAGTGTGCGCCGCCCGAGAGATGGATCCCGGGCGTTTACCCATGGAGTCTTGTAGTGAAATACCTCAGCAAAGTAGTCGCCGCCGCACTGTTCGGTGTGGTTCTGGCAGGTTGCACCGGCACCCCGATGAACACCCGTAACTACGACAGCAATCAGTACACCGTGATTGGCCACAGCGAAGCGACCGCCACCGGCCTGATGCTGTTCGGCGTTATCCCGATTCGCCAGAACAGCCGTTTCGTCCGCGCCCAGGATGCGGCGATCAAGGCCCGCGGCGGCGATGCGATGATCAACACTCAGGTTCAGGAAAACTGGTTCTGGGCATGGGTCCTGAGCGGTTACACCACCAAAGTCTCCGGTGATGTGATCAAGCTGAAAACCGCTCAATAAGCGACGGTTGGATGTGAAAAAGCCCGGCTGATCAGGCCGGGCTTTTCTTTATCTTGCGAAAGCGCTTTCAGCCTCATGCGACGCGGCGCTCGATCAGACGATCCGAACCACCTTCGGCCACACGGCGTTCCAGCAGACGATCAGCGCCACCTTCGGCAACACGGCGTTCTTGCAGACGATCCGAGCCACCTTCAGCTACGCGGCGTTCTTGCAGACGATCCGCGCCGCCTTCGGCCACACGGCGTTCTTGCAGACGATCCGCGCCGCCTTCTGCCACACGACGTTCCAGCAGACGATCCGAGCCACCTTCGGCCACGCGGCGTTCTTGCAGTCGATCAGCGCCACCTTCAGCTACGCGGCGTTCCAGCAGACGATCAGCGCCACCTTCGGCAACGCGGCGTTCCAGCAGACGATCCGAACCACCTTCAGCTACACGCTGTTCGATCAATCGATCCGAACCGCCTTCGGCGATCATGGTGTGGGCGGGTTTGGCTGCAAAAGCGTTGACTGCGAGAACCGAGAAAGCGATACCGAGAAGGATTTGGCGTTTCATGATCGTGTGCTCCGGGGTGTTGTCGGGTTGGTATGGAGCAGATGTTACGCCCGGGATTTTTTATGAGAACTTCATTGGCGTGATGGTGACTATCGACGCCAACGATGGATGCCCGGGCATCGATTCACGGGGCGGTTGCCCGGACGCACAGTTCTCCGGTGGCTCGGATCAGCGCCAGTTCATGCAACGCATCCTTCGCCAGACCGTTGCGCGCCTTGGCCAGCCACGCCGTGCAGTCCGGATCGTGGCGATAGGCCGTGAAGTCGGTGTATTGCTGCAACAGCCTTGTTTGCAGTTCATCCAGACGCGGACGAATCTGTTTGCTCAGGTCCGGACGCGGTGTGTCCGGCGCAGCACCCGCCGCCTGCCACTTCGCGAGCAAACCGTATTGCACCAGTTTGTTGGCTTCCATTTGTGCGGCGATCAATTGCGCCACGTCTTGCGGGTCGAGTTTGCGTTCGGTGGCCATCGCTCGGGCATTGGCGATGACCTGGGCTTCACGGGGACTGTCCTGGATCGGCTTGCCGCTGTCCCATTTGGTCAGGGCGACGAGGTCGGCGATGTTCAGGCGTTCATTCAAGGTCACCAGCAGGCTTTGCAGCGCTTCGGGGGCTGGCGTCGGGGTCGCGTGGGCAGTCGTTGCCAGAGCGGCAAACAGGGCAGAGGTCAGCAGGGTCGAGACACGAGGCATGGGATCGGTTCACTTGCATTTTGGGCAGGGGATGGAGATTACGAAGTTTTAATGCAAAGGGGTACGACCTGAAAGGCTGTGCATACCTTAGACTCTCCCCCATTGCTTTCACCGAGACGGACGCTCGATGCAGACCCCCGCCCAAAATCCCCTCTGGAAAACCTACCTGCTGTTCCTCGCCCCGATGGTGCTGTCGAACTTCCTGCAGTCGATGTCGGGCACGGTCAACAGCATCTACATCGGCCAGATGCTCGGCACCCAGGCGCTGGCGGCGGTGTCGGGGATGTTTCCGATCATCTTTTTCTTCATCGCGCTGGTCATTGGTCTGGGCGCCGGGGCAGGGGTGTTGATAGGCCAGGCATGGGGCGCACGGGAGTCGCACAGGGTGAAGGCGATCGCCGGGGCCACTTTATTGCTGGGCGTGTTGATCGGCCTGGTCGCGGCGGTATCTGGCAGTGTGTTTGCGCGCCAGGCATTGCAGGGCTTGGGCACGCCGGCGGATGTGCTGGACGACGCGGTTTCCTACGCCCGGGTGATGATGTGGACGTTGCCGTTTGTGCTGGTGTACGTGCTGTTCACCCAGTTGTTGCGTGGGGTGAGCGATACGCTGTCGCCGATGCTCGCTCTGCTGCTGTCGACGGTTGTCGGTCTGGCGCTGACCCCGGCTTTCATTCGCGGATGGCTGGGCCTGCCGCAACTGGGGATTCAGAGTGCGGCGTTCGCCGGACTGGCCGGTACGCTGGCGGCGATGGCGTGGCTGGCGTGGAGCCTCATCCGCAAGGGCCATCCGCTGGCGCCGGACCGTGAGTTCTTTGCAGCGCTGCGGCTCGACGGTGCCATCCTGGGCAAGGTGTTGCGCATCGGCCTGCCGACCGGGGTGCAGATGATCGTGCTGTCGCTGTCGGAGCTGGTGATTCTGGCGCTGGTCAACCAGCATGGTTCGCAGGCGACGGCGGCGTATGGTGCGGTGACGCAGATCGTCAACTACGTGCAGTTTCCGGCGCTGTCGATTGCGATCACCGCATCGATCCTTGGTGCCCAGGCGATTGGCGCCGGGCGGCTGGAGCGGATGGGGCCGATCCTGCGCACCGGGTTGTGGATCAACGTGTGCCTGACCGGTGGCCTGATCGTGCTCGGTTACCTGCTGTCGCACTGGCTGCTGGGGTTGTTCCTGACCGAGGAATCGACCCGGGCGATGGCCGAACACTTGCTGCACATCATGCTGTGGAGTCTGTTGATCTTCGGCTTTCAGGCAATCATCGGCGGCATCATGCGTGCCAGCGGCACGGTGCTGGTGCCGGTGGGTGTGGCGATCGTCTGCGTGCTCGGTGTGCAGTTGCCGGCGGCCTACTGGCTGGACGGGCAGTTTGGTCTGCAGGGCGTCTGGATGGCGTTTCCGATAGCCTATCTGGGAATGCTGGCGCTGCAGACGCTGTATTACAAACGGGTCTGGCAGCATCAGAAGATCGAGCGGTTGGTGTAGGACTGATCGTCAGAAAACGCAGGGCCGCTCCTTGGGAAGCGGCCCTTTTTGTTCTCAGCGACCCGGGTGAATCAACGGGCGCCGGTGATGCCACGGCAACGCCTGTTCCAGTTGTGCTGACAGACGCAGCAGAACATCGTCAGCGCCGAAGCGTGCGGCCAGTTGCACACCGATCGGCAAGCCTTCGCGGGACATCCCCAACGGCAGCGAAATGGCCGGCGTTCCCGCAACGTTGAACACCGGGGTGAAGGGCGAGTGCTCGAACACTCGCGCCGTCCATTTCAGACCATCCAGCATGCCGGCGCCGCGATTGTAGAGGCCGAGGGCTTGCGGCAATTGCGGCAGGGTCGGGGTCAGCAGAATGTCGATGGACCCGAACCACGCGGCCACTTGCCGGGCGACACTGTTGCGCACTTCCAGCGCGGCGGCGAAGTCCGTGCCGCGCGATTGCTGACCGAAGGCGTAGCAGGCGAGAGTGGCCGGTTCCAGGGTGCTGCGGTCGACTGGTCGCCGGGTAGCGATGGCGAGATGATCGATCCAGCGCGCCAGACTGGCACACCAGATGTGCGCGTTGGCTTCGACGAACGCGTCCCACGACAGGCCGAGCGGCGCCCGGACGGCTTCAACCTGATGGCCGAGGGATTCAAGCTCTCGGGCAACACGGGCGGTGGCAGCACTGATCTCGGGATCAACGCTGGCGCCGTTCCACGGAGTATCGAGCAGACCGATACGCAAGCGTCCGGGATCGCGGCCGACCTGAGCCAGAAAACCCTCGGCAGGTGCTGCCGTGTAATAAGGATCTCCCGGCGCACAGCCCTGCACCACATCCATCAACGCCGCGCTGTCGCGCACCGTCCGCGACAGGCCCAGTTGCACGCCGAGCCCGGCAAACACCTCGTCCATCAATGGCCCGTGAGAGCTGCGGCCACGCGTCGGCTTGAGGCCCACCAGCCCGTTGAACGCTGCCGGAACGCGGATCGATCCTGCTGCGTCAGTGGCATTGGCGATCGGTACGATGCCCGCTGCGACAGCCGTACCGGCGCCACCGCTTGAGCTCCCGGCGGAGTGTTGCGGGTTCCAGGGATTGCGGGTCGGGCCTTGCAGGAGGGAGTCGGTTTCGGTGCTGAAGGCCATTTCCGGGGTGGTGGTTCGGCCCAGGGTGATGAGCCCGGCGGCGTTGAAGCGCTGCATCAGGCTGGAGTCGCTTTGCGCGACCAGGCCTTGCGCGAGTCGGCTGCCCAGTTCATTGCGTCGCCCGGCTGCGGTGATCGCCAGGTCCTTGATCAGAAACGGCACCCCGGCCAAGGGGCCGCTGCCCGTAGTCGCGGTCGGTGTCCAGTGCTCGATGACGGCGTTGATCGCAGGGTTGACCTGCTGTATTGCTTCGATGGCCAGAGCGGCCAGTTCTTTGGCGTGGACTTCGCCTGTGGCAACCCGTTGCGCGAGAGCGATGCCGTCATGTTCGGCGTATTCGTTGAGGTTCATGGATAGCACTCCGAGAGGGAGCACCGATATTAAGTCGCAGGGTATCAGCTGATTAGCCCATAATCGCGGCATGGAATGTGCCATTGGTGGCACAGTTTATCGTTCTCAGGCAGGCCCGAAATGATCCGTGACTTGAACGACACACTGGTTTTCGTCCGTGTGGTGCGTCTGGGCAGCTTCACCGCCGCTGCCCATGCGTTGCAGATGCCGAAAACCACGGTCAGCCGCCGGGTGCGCGAACTGGAACAGGCCATCGGCGTACAGTTGCTGCGCCGGACCACGCGCCAGTTGAGCCTGACCGAGGCCGGCGCGGTGTATTACGAACAGTGCAAATCCATCGCCGATACGCTCGAGCACGCCGAACGGGCGGTGCATCAATTGCGTGACGGCCCCCGTGGCTGGTTGCGGGTGACGGTGCCTTTTTCATTCGGGGTCAGTTGGTTCGCTCCGTTGCTGGCAGGGTTTCGTCAGGCGTATCCGGACATCCGTCTGGAGATTCTGGCCTCCCATGTGCCGATGGATCTGGTGGGCGAGGAGATCGATGTCGCCCTGCGGCTGGGTGCATTGCCGGACTCGAGCCTGATCGCCCGGCGACTGGCCAGTTTTGACACGGGCATTTACGCGGCCCCGCAATACCTCGAGCGCCACGGTACGCCACAATCCCCGGAAGAGCTGTTGCAGCATCAGACGTTGACGCTGCATCAGGCCCGGCGCGATGTCGGTTATGTCTGGCCATTGCGCCGGGAAGGGGCCCGCCTGAGAGACTATCGCGTCGAACCCTGCATTCTTGCCAATGACCCGGCGCTGTTGCACGAAGCGTTACTGGCAGGCGAGGGACTGAGCCTGGCGATGGAGCAGAGCATGCAAGCGGACGTGCAGGCCGGGCGCCTGATCCGGGTGTTGCCGCAGTGGATCGGCCCGCCTCAGGATCTCAATGCGGTCACGGCCCGCGAGCATCTGCCATCGCCCAAGGTGAAGGCGTTGATCGGCTATCTGAAGGCGCGGATGACCGACGCAGTGGCATAACCGCCGGAACTTTGCTTAAGTCATTCGAGGTCCACCGGGGCAGCGGAGCATCCCATGTCGATTCGATTGTTGTTGGCTGCCGTGTATTGCCTGATCGTCACACCGGCGGTGCAGGCCGTGGAGTACACCCGGGTCAACACCACTGCGAGCCAGATCAGTTTCACCTACAACCAGATGGGTTCGCGGATGTATGGCACGTTCGGCAAATTCGACGCGACGCTGGATTTCGACACTGCCAATCTGAGCAACGCCCGCACTACGTTGCACATTGACCTTACGAGCATCGACGCCGGCAGCGAAGACGCCAATACCGAACTGGTGAAACCGGCGTGGTTCGACACGCAAAAGTTTCCGACGGCAGTGTTCGAATCGACCGGATTCAGCCAGGTCGATGAAAACCATTATCGGGTTGCCGGCCGGCTCACCCTCAAAGGCATCACTCGCGAAGTGCAAGTGCCGGTGCACCTGAAACCCGACAGCAGCATCGGCATCTTCGACGGTGAACTGGTACTCAAGCGCGATGCTTTTGGCCTCGGTGCCGGAGAGTGGGCCGACACCGTGGTTTCCAATGACATTGCGATCAAGTTCAAGATCGTTGCGCCGGCGCAGTGACCGGCCTCAATACGCCCGCCAGTGCCCCGGCACCCAGCGCCATTGATTGCCGGCCCATCGGTAATGGCCGGCGACCCAGTGGTAGCCCGGCGCAGGCATCGCCGGAACGACCTCCACCACAGGCGGTGGTCGGTGCGGGCGAACCGGCTCGACGACGCAGCCCGACAGCGTAATCGCCACGAGCGTGGCGGTGAGCAGGGTTTTTATGATTTTTGACATGGTGGTGTTCCTGGTGGGTAACGTTGGCAGACGGTTGCGCGATCAACGCACCCAGTGACCTTCAATCCAGTACCAGTTCGGCCCGCGCGCCTGCCAGTGGCCCGGTTCCCAGCGTGCGCCGTGGTGACGCACCGGTTGCCAGTGACCGGGCATCCAGACATAACCGCGACCTTCCCAGCGCCAGTGACCACGATCCCAGGCGTAACCGGGCCGTGGACCGGGCATCGGTTCCATGCGCATCGGTGGCGGCGCTTCGCGGATGATGATTTCGGGCTGGGCAAATACCGGCGAACTGGCCAGTGCTGCCAGTGTCACCGGCACCAGCAGCAGGGCTTTTCGCCATTTCAACAGGGAACGCAGAACGTTCATGACAACTCCTCAAGGCCTGCGTCGGGAAATGAACGCAGCTGAAGAATTGGACGCCAAACGGGCAAAAAGTCCGTTCGCCGGCAGATGAAATTTTTGTCAGGCTTGCACAGGGTATGATGTCGCGGTTCGCCGGTCGATCAACCCGCCCGGCAACCTGTGTTTTACCGCCGGAGTTCACCCGCCATGCCCCGCATCACCCACTACAAATCCCCGTGCCCCGAAGGCGTCAACAGCCAGATCCTGCAGATGGTGGTCGACTACCTGACCGACATCAGCGCGATCGGCCTGGGCCCGAGCAACCTGCTGTACAACGTCTATCAGTACGCGGTCGGCTACGAGGTGCATTTGTATCTGGAGGCACTGAACGGCGAGAAGGGCACCGAAGTGGAGCTGCTGGTGGCCACCGACGAGGATGACCCGGAGCAGGTGATCGGCTTCCTGCTGTACCTGCCGGTGCAAGGGGATTGGGAGGCGTGCAACGTCGCGTACCTGGCGGTCGATCAACAGCATCGCCGCCAGGGTGTGGCCCGTGCGTTGATCGCGGAAATGGTTGCGCGCTACCCCCATGCCGAACTGACGTGCAGCGTGGGTAAAGTTCCGTATTTCGAGGCGCTGGGCTTTGAAGTGCTGGGCCAGTTGGAGACGCAAGTGCTGATGAGCACCCGGCATTACCGCAGCAACGGTTTGCGTGGTTTCATCGACACCACGCCGATCTACCGCTCGCTGGAGGTGCAGCAGATCCACACTTATCTGCTGCAAAAACACGGTAAACGGGCGATGGTCGATGCCGAAAAACAGCGTGATCGGCACCTGGATCAAGTCACGCGCCACACAGAGGCATTCGTCCGCCAGCGCCTGACGGTTCACTGATCCGGCCAACGGCAAACAGCCCTTGTTGCGATGACCGTCGTGCCTTTTGCTGGCACAGGCAGCATGGCGTTCGATTCGTCGCGAACCGGAACGCTGATTTTCAGGGACAAAAAAAGAGCCTCAAGACTCTTTGATGGGGAGGAAGTAGAGCCCGTGAGGCTCAAGATGCGCGTGAAACAAGGTACGGGCTTGATTGGGGTTCAGAGCACCCGTACCTGCGCAGCGGTCTGGCAAGCCAAGCAGCTGCGTAACTCCATCCTAGGAAGGTGCACGGACGGTCTCAAGTACCGTCAGTCACTTGCTTTGCTGCCCTTTCGACCATCGCGGCGATGGTTGCAAGCAGCTCGTCGCGGGCCTGCGCTGCAGTGATTTCGTCGGTAGCTGCTGCTTGAGACAACGCCTCGGCGGCACCGAGCATGGCGCGCAGTCCCGCTTGGCTAATGTCACCACCGTCAGCGAACGGCGACAGCACACGGCGGCATTTCTCCAGGAAAATCGCCTCGTATTCGCGCTTGATCTTCTCCAGTTCCGGCGAGCTGGCCAGGGCGGCGATCACCCCGGGAATCTCGTTGCCCTGAGTCAACACACAGTCGACATACGACGTGGCAATCACCGAGGCCGTGCCGCTCAATGTCGCCTCGCAGTTGTCCAGCGCGGCATCCATCAGTGCGGTCTGACGCCTGTCGAAGTCCTGATACAGCGCAGCCAGCAAACCGGCGCGGGTGATGAAGTGGTCATAGACCACCGGTTTGGTCACACCGGCCTTTTCCGCCAGATAACCCAGGGTCAGGGCATCAGTGCCTTCTTCGCGAACCAATTGCCAGGCCATGTCGAGCAACTGGCGCTGACGGTCTTCCCGGGACAGTCGCCGGCGGGGTGGTGGGGAATCGGAGATTTCAGTGGTTGACATTGTTTATATACCAAAAGTAACTTACTGACGGTAACTTACCAAGAGTAGCTTGCGAACAGCATATAGCCCCTGATGAACATTCACCAACCGGAGATTTCCCATGCACGCACTGATTGTTGTGGCTCATGACGATCCCCGTTCGCTGACTCATGCGCTGGCGCAGAAAATCGCCGAAGGCCTGTCGGAGAACGATCCGTCCAACACCTTCGAAATTGCTGACTTGCACGCCGAGGAATTCGACCCGCGTTTCGGCGTGGCCGACTGGGCCGTGCATCACCGTGAATCCGCACCGCCGGAAGACGTTCTGGCCGAGCAGGCACGCCTCGACCGCGCCGATGCGCTGGTGCTGGTGTATCCGGTGTTCTGGTGGTCGATGCCGGCGCTGCTCAAGGGCTGGATCGACCGGGTGTTCAGCAATGGCTGGGCGTTTGACTTCGACGGCGATTCGACCCTGAAGAAGCTCGGACGCCTGCGCGTGCATCTGGTCGCACTCGGCGGGGCGGATGCACGCACCTACGAACGCCACGGCTACGGTACGGCGATGAAGACGCAGATCGATCACGGGATATTCGATTACTGCGGGGCGACGGTGGCGGGCTCGGCGTTGTTGCTGGAATCCGAGTCGAGCGATCCTGCGATCCAGTTGCAGGCAGCGCGCGAAATCGGACATGGACTGTTCCGCTGAAACCTGTTGTCAGTCGATGCGTTTGAAAACCAGCGCTTTCAGACCGCTCTCCACATCGACATCCGGAAACTCCGGCGGGTTTTCCAGCCTCTGTTCGAATCGCAGGCTCGATGCTTCCCGGGTCACGCCATCGATCAGGAAGTCCGGACCGAACGACGGATCGTTCATGCACGCCAGCACCGTGCCCTGTGCCGTCAGCAGTTCCGGCAGGCGGCGCAGCACGCGCTGGTAATCCTTGGTCAGCAGAAAGCTGCCTTTCTGGAATGACGGCGGATCGATGATCACCAGATCATAGGGGCCGCTGTTGATCACCTTGCCCCAGGACTTGAACAGATCGTGGCCGAGGAAACTCACCTTGCTCAGGTCATGGCCGTTGAGACGGTGATTGTCGCGGCCCCGGCTCAACGCCGCGCGGGACATGTCGAGGTTCACCACATGGCTGGCGCCGCCCTCGATGGCCGCCACCGAAAAACCGCAGGTGTAGGCGAACAGGTTCAGCACCCGTTTGCCGGCGGCCTGTGCGCGAACCCAGTTGCGCCCGTAGCGCATGTCGAGGAACAGCCCGGCGTTCTGCTTGCGGCCAAGATCCACACGGTATTTCAGCCCACCCTCGACGATGGTCATCTCGTCGATCTCTTCTCCCAACAGCCATTCGGCGGTGCTCTGCGGCAGGTAACGGTGCTGGATCAGCAGGGTGTGAGCGCCGGACTGCTGCCATTGATCTGAATGAGTGATTTCCAGCAGCAGGCGCTTGAGGTTTTCCAGCTGCGAGGCCTCGGGTTCCTTGAACAGCGACACCAGCACCACGCCCTGCAGCCAGTCCACGGTGATTTGCTCCAGCCCCGGCCAGCAACGCCCACGGCCATGAAACAGGCGCCGGGTTTCGGTCGGTGCCGACATCAGCGCGGTGAGCAGATGGGTGTGGAGAATGGCGAGGGCTTGAGGGTTCATCAATCGGAATCGGCCGGCAAAAGGGCGGGCATTTTAACCACAAACAGGCTGTTACGAGGGCTCGCCGACCGACGTTATCGAAAAGACCTGTATCAAAAATGAATTTCTGTACAAGGCGTCGCTCATACCAGATAAGCAGCGGCTTCAATCCGCTGAAAACGTTCATGTTGTTCAGGGAGTGCCAGTTCATGTGTCCAGTTCCGTCGTCGAGCGCGCACCTTCCTGACGGGTTGATTCTGGTAGTGGAAGACGATCCGTTGATTCTGGAGTTTCTGTGCGAAATTCTTCAGGAGGAAGGTTTCAAGGTGGAGCCGCAGACCAGTGCCGATGCGGCGTCGCAATACCTGGAAGAGCACGCGCCGGAAGTTGCGCTGCTGCTGACCGACATCACCATGCCCGGCACCTTGAATGGCGCGGACCTGGCCAATCTGGTCGGCGAGCGCTGGCCGGACAAACCGATCATGGTCATGTCCGGTTATGAAACCCCGGAGACTTCCGGTGTCCGTCACCCGGTGGCGTTCATCAAAAAGCCCTGGGCCATCGGCCAGTTGCTCGATTGCGTGGACGGCGCGTTCAAATCCAAGGCGCCGCGTCTGCACTGAAGCCTGCGGCAGATGCTACATTGCCGGGCACATTTGCCCGGCTTTGCCTGAGGATGCGATCTCTTGTCTGCTCACGATGCTGTTTACAACCGCGCGTTCGGCGCGTTCCTGTTCGACATGGACGGCACCGTCCTCAACTCCATCGCTGCCGCCGAGCGGATCTGGGCGGCCTGGGCCGTGCGTCACGGCGTGGATGTCGAGACATTTCTGCCGACCATCCACGGCGTGCGCGCCATCGACACCATCACCCGGCTGAACCTGCCGGGCGTGGACGCCGAGGCGCAAGCGGCGTTCATCACCGAGGCGGAAATCGAAGACGTTGAAGGCATTGTCGAGATTCCGGGTGCGGCGGCGTTTCTCAAGTCGTTGCCGGCAAATCAATGGGCCATGGTGACCTCGGCGCCACGGGATCTGGCGTTGCGGCGGATGGCGGCGGCGGGGATTCCGGAGCCGGCGGTGATGATCACGGCTGAAGACGTGACGGCAGGTAAACCCGACCCGGCTGGCTATAGACTGGCTGCGAAACGTCTGGGACTGAAACCGGCCGATTGCCTGATTTTCGAAGACGCGACTGTCGGCATCCAGGCGGCCGAAGCGGCGGGTGCGCCGTTGATGATCATTACAGCGACCCATCAGCATCCGATCAACACCCCGCACGCGACGATTGCCAGTTACCGCGAGGTGACGTTGACTATCGACCACAACGGCCAGTTGCGCCTGCAGAAAACCAACTGACACCTCTGTACCTGTGGGAGCGAGCTTGCTCGCGATAGCGGTTTATCAGTCACCTTCTTCATTGACTGACATGACCCTATCGCGAGCAAGCTCGCTCCCACAGGGGACCTGCATTGAATTCGCGATCAGTAAACGCCCGGCAACAACCGCCAGCTGCGTGCGCAATAGGCGTCGTATTCGGCGCCGAACTGGGTGCGCAGCAGCGCTTCTTCCGAGTGAATCCGGGCAATCAGCGGGATCAGCGTCAGCGCCGCCAGCAGGATTCCGACCACCGAACGAAATGCCAGGGCCCAGCCCAGCGCGTTGACAATCAGCCCCAGATAGCTGGGGTTGCGCAGACGGGTATAAATGCCGTCAGTCACCAGGCGATGCCCCGGTTGAATCGCCACCAGACCGCTGAAACGGCGGCCCAGTACAAACACCGGCCACAGCCGCAATGCGCCGCCGACAATGAACAGCAAGGCCCCCAGCCATCGAATGCCTTCGCGACCGAGGGTCCAGAATTCGATGCGATCGCAGTAAGCCGGCAGAAAGGCACTGACCAGACCGATCACGCCGAACGCCGGAATCACCCAGCGATTGGCCCGGTCTTCGCGTTCTCCCGAACTCAGGTTCACCTCGCTGAACAATGACGCCACCACCATCACCAGCGTCGCCAGCGCCACGACCACCAGTGCTCCGTGGGAAAAGAATACCGCCACGCCGCCGATGCCCCACATCGCCAGACCCAGATAGGCGAGGGTGGCGATCACCGCGACGACAGTCATTTGCGCTGACATTTTCATAGGCACCTCACGGCTGTTCCGTTCAGTGTAGATCCGGGCACGATCCCCGGCGTTCAGCGTTGGGTGGGCGAGGTGAACTAAGCTTCAGACAGGGACGTTTCGCTTTCACCTGTCCACGCTCCGACGCAGCGGTCGCCCGGACGTGGCGTCATCAGGAGCCCGCCATGCTGCACATCCGCACGCCGTTGATCCTCCATCCGACCCTGTCGACCAGCTCCCGGCGTATCTGGTTGAAACTGGAAAACCTGCAACCCAGCGGCTCCTTCAAGCTGCGGGGCATGGGGTTGTTGTGCAGTCAGGCGGCGGCGCAGGGCAAACGCAAAGTGGTCTGTCCGTCCGGCGGCAATGCCGGTCTCGCCACGGCAGTGGCGGCGGCCAGTCTGGGCCTGCAAGCCTGCATCGTGGTGCCGCACACCACCCCGGAAGCGACCCGCGCACGCATCCGCCGCACCGGTGCCGAAGTCATCGTTCATGGCAAGGTCTGGGACGAAGCCAATCAGCGGGCGCGGGAACTGGCCAGTTCGGCTGACACCGAATACGTCCCGGCCTTCGACCACCCGGTGTTGTGGCAAGGGCACAGCACGATGATCGATGAAATTCTCGAAGACTGCCCACAGGTCGACACTGTGGTCACCTCGGTCGGGGGCGGGGGATTGCTCGCAGGACTGCTCACGGGGCTGCTCCGTCATGATCGACACGACTGCCGGATCATCGCCTGCGAAACCCGTGGCGCCGCCTCGTTTGCCGCCGCCGTCGAGGCCGGGCATCCGGTGCGCCTGAGCAAGATCGACACGGTTGCCACCTCCCTGGGCGCTGCGCAAGTGGCGCAATGGCCCGTGCAACACATTGGCGAGTTCGATCACCAATGCCTGGTGCTGTCCGATGACGACGCGATCACGGGGGTAGTGCGTTATGCCAGTGACTTGCGGCAACTGGTGGAGCCGGCGTGTGGGGTCTCGCTGGCGGTGGCTTATCTGGATCATCCGGCGTTGGCTGGGGCTCGGGATGTGGTGATTGTGGTGTGTGGCGGGGTGAGTGTCAGTGCGCAGTTGGTGGCGGGATGGGCGCGGTTGGGGGCTTGATTCAGTGCTGGCGTTGAACTTCAAAAGCCCCTCACCCCAGCCCTCTCCCGGTGGGAGAGGGAGCCGACCGAGGTGTCTTGAGGGATGCATCGACCTGAAAAAACGAGTCGATTATGGCTTCACTGCAGATCTGTCAGGTCGATGTATTACGGCAATATCCCCCCAATCAGTTCCCTCTCCCGGTGGGAGAGGGAGCCGACCGAGGTGTCTTGAGGGATGTATCGACCTGAAAAAACGAGTCGATTATGGATTCATTGCAGATCTTTCAGGTCGATGTATTACGGCAATATCCCCCAATCAGTTCCCTCTCCCTCTGGGAGAGGGTTAGGGTGAGGGCGCTTTCTGGATCAGGACTGCGATCTCAGATCCTCCGCGATCCTGACAATCTGCTCCAACACATCCCCCATCTGCTGAATCACATCAAGATTACTGAACCGCACCACCTCAATCCCAAGCCGCTGAAGATAGAGCGTCCGCCGCCGATCATGAACCTCTCCCGCCTCCTCATAATGCTGCCCCCCATCCAGCTCCACCGCCAACCTCAACTCCACACAATAAAAATCCAGCACAAACGGCGGAATTGGTACCTGCCGACGAAATTTCAGCCCCGCTATCTGGCGTGCACGCAGCCTTTGCCAAAGCATCTGCTCGCAATCGGTCTGGCCGGCGCGTAAGCGGAGGGCGAATCGGCGTTGGTCGAGGGTGGGGCGATTTTGCATGCTTCACGTCCTTGTGAAGTGGGATGGAAAAATTCACTGTAGACCGGACAAACCGTCAGCGCCGGATCAACCTGATCATGGATTAACACCAGATTTTTCAGGTCGCTGTATCACGTCAATATCCCCCGATCAGTCCCCTCTCCCTCGGGGGAGAGGGTTAGGCGGGCGGCGTTCCGATGAGGGGCCAGCGGATTATCTGGCGCCCGAGATGTCCTAGCCCGTCAGCATCGTCCTGAACGTCTCCACCAACGGTCGCAAATTGATCCGGTGCCACGCCGCCCACAACGGCGTGGTAAACGCCAGCCACGGTACTTCCCGCAGCACCACGCCCGGCGGGGCGTTGTGGCTCAGGCCTTTCTGGATCATCGCAATGCCCAGCCCCGAAGCGACCAGCCCCAGCGCGGTGAACGGCTCGGTCGCCTGCATCCGCACATCCGGTGTGAAACCGGCGCGCAGGCAGGCGCTCAGAAAGTCGTCGCAGGCATCCTGGCGCGGTTGCACGCCGATCCATTCCTGTGAGGCCAGATCTTCCGGGGTCAGCGCTGACAGTGCGGCCAGCGGATGCTGTTCCGGCAGCGCCAGCAGCATCGGGTCGTCCAATACCTGAAAACCCAGCAGATCCGGATCATCCACGGCCGGCGGTTCACTGACCAGCGCGATATCGAGACTGCGCTGACGCAGGCCTTCGAGCTGTTCGGCGGAGTTCAGGTTGTACAGCGCGACATGCACGTTCGGCCGGTCCACCCGCAACACGCGCAGAGCGTTGGGCAGCACCCCGGCGTGCATGGCGTTTTCGATGTAGCCGATGCACAACCCACCTTCTTCGCCACGGCCCAGACGTTTGCCGAGGGATTCCAGGCGATTGGCGTGGGTCAGCAGGGCGCGGGTTTCGGCGAGGAACGTCTGACCGTCGCGGGTCAGGCGGATACGTTGCTGGCTGCGTTCGAACAGGGTCAAACCAAGGCGTTCTTCGAGCTGGGCGATCTGCCGGCTCAGAGGTGACTGGGAAATGTGCAGGCGCTCGGCCGCGCGGCGACGTGTTCTTCTTCGGCGACGACCACGAAGTAGCGCAATTGGCGGAAATCGATCATTTCAGACCTTAAGGGACTCAAGTTTTGCGAATTATGTCTTGGACGGTCTTAGTGCCGCAATCCAGAATCTGCCCAACGGTCAATCACGACCCAGACGTTACGAGGAAATCTCCATGAGCTTGAAAGACAAACTGCCTGGCCAACTGGGCTTCGGCACCGCGCCACTGGGCAACATGTTCCGCGCCATTCCTGAAGAGGAAGCCCAGGCCACCGTACACGCCGCCTGGGAGGCCGGTGTTCGTTACTTCGACACCGCACCGTTCTACGGCTCGGGCCTTTCGGAAATCCGCCTGGGCGAAGCACTGTCCCGCTACAAGCGCGATGACTATGTACTGAGCACCAAGGTCGGCCGGGTAATTCTCGATGAAGTCGAAGACGCCGCGGCCCGGGATCTGGGCGAGAAGAGCGGAGTCTTCGAGCATGGCCGCCCGAACAAGATCGTCAACGACTACAGCGCCGACGCCACGCTGCGCTCGATCGAGGACAGCCTCGAACGCCTGAATACCGATCGCCTGGACATCGTCTGGGTCCACGACATCGCCCAGGACTTCTACGGTGATCAGTGGCTGGACTACTTCAATCAGGCCCGCACCGGTGCCTTCAAGGTCTTGACCCGCCTGCGCGAGGAAGGCGTGATCAAGGGCTGGGGTCTTGGGGTGAACAAAGTCGAACCCTGCGAACTGACCCTTGATCTGACCGAGGCGCAGCCTGACGGCTTTCTGCTGGCGGGCCGCTACACTCTTCTCGACCACGAACGGGCCCTGCAACGGTTGATGGATTCGGCGCGGGCGCAAGACGTCGAGATTGTCGTCGGCGGCCCTTACAGCTCGGGGATCCTCGCCGGTGGCGCGCACTTCGAATACCAGAAAGCCAGCCCGTACATCATCGCGAAGGTCGAGCAGATCAAGCGCATCGCGGCGGCCCATGGTGTGGATGTGAAAGCGGCGGCGCTGCAATTCTCCCTGGCCAATCCGGCGGTGGCCGCAGTGATTCCCGGTGCGAGCAAGCCGGGGCGAATTGCCGAGGATGTGGCGGCGTTGTCGGCGGTGATTCCTGCCGGTTTCTGGCAGGCCATGCGTGACGCGAAACTGGTGTCCGAACGTGCACCATTACCTATCGACGAGGTGAAAGCATGAAGATCGATCTGAGCGGGAAACTGGCGATTGTCAGCGGCAGCACGGCGGGCATCGGTTTGGGCATCAGCCAGTCGCTGGCCGAGGCGGGCGCCACGGTAGTGGTGATCGGCCGAGACTCGGCCAAGGTCGACCAGGCGCTGGCGAGCATCCGGGATAAAGTGCCGGGTGCGCAACTGCGTGGTCTGACGGCGGATCTGGGCACGGCTGAAGGCGCGCAGAAACTGTTCGCCGCCGAACCGAAAGCCGACATTCTGGTGAACAACCTCGGGATCTACAACGCCGTGGATTTCTTCGACGCGCCGGACGATGAGTGGACGCGCTTCTATGAAATCAACGTGATCTCCGGCGTGCGCCTGTCGCGGCATTACGTGCCGGCGATGGTCGAGCAGGGCTGGGGCCGGGTGATTTTCCTGTCTTCGGAATCCGGCGTGGCGACTCCGGCCGACATGATCAACTACGGCGTGACCAAAAGCGCCAACCTGGCAGTGTCCCACGGCCTGGCCAAACGGCTGGCCGGCACCGGGGTTACGGTCAATGCGATCCTGCCCGGGCCGACCTTCACCGACGGCGTCGAAGAGATGCTCAAGGACGCCGCTGCCGAATCCGGTCGCAGCCTGCGGGACGAGGCCGACGCGTTTGTGCGCCGGGCACGTCCGAGCTCGATCATCCAGCGCGTGGCCGATGTCGAAGAGGTCGCGCACCTGGTCACCTACATCGCTTCACCGCTGTCTTCGGCCACCACCGGCGCTGCGTTGCGCGTCGACGGCGGCGTGGTCGACAGCCTGGCAATCTGAATTTTTGAGAGAGACATTTATTTATGGCAACAACATCGGTATCCATCGACATCCCGGCTTCGGCCGATCAGGTCTGGCAATTGATTGGCGGGTTCAATTCCCTGCCGGACTGGCTGCCGTTCATTCCCAGGAGTGAACTGAGCGAAGGCGGGCGCGTGCGCAGCCTGCAAACCGCTGATGGCGGGGTGGTGATCGAACGCCTGGAAAGCTTCGATAACGCCGGCAAGAGCTACAGCTATTCGATCCTGCAGGCACCGTTTCCGGCCACCGATTACCTGTCGACCCTTCGCGTCGAAGCCCAAGGGCAGGGGGCGAAGGTGACATGGTCGGGACGCTTCACGGCCAAAGGTGTCAGCGATGAGGAAGTGGTGGCACTGTTCAGCGGCATCTATCAGGGTGGCCTCGAGGCGCTGCGCGCCAATTACCCAACCTGACAGGCATACCACGACCCCTTGTGGGAGCGAGCTTGCTCGCGAAAGCAGTTGATCGGTTTACAGATGTGTTAACTGATACTCCGCCTTCGCGAGCAAGCTCGCTCCCACAAGTTCGGCAGGTGTTTTCAGGTCTGTGAAATCAGGCTCTGCCGGCAATCGAGTACCAGTTTCGCCCCGCCCAGATCGCTGCGACCCACCTCAAGATTGAAACCGTGCAGGCTGACAATCGCCGCGACAATCGACAACCCGAGTCCGAAGCCGCTCTGCGGTTGCCCGCCTTCTGCGCGATAGAAACGCTGGAACACCGCTTCCCGTTCCGATTCGGGAATGCCCGGCCCGGAATCATGCACTTCGATCCGCGTATGCCCCGCATCATTCACACCCCGCAAAATCACCGTACCTCCGGGCGGGGTGAACTTGATCGAGTTGCTCAGCAGGTTGGCCAGGGCTTCAAACAACAGCGCCCGGTCGCCATTGAGCATTGGCAAGGTTTGCGGCATGTGCAATTCGAAGCGCAGCTGGTCTTCCTCGGCCAGTGGCAGGTAGAACTCGTGCAGTTCCTGCAGCAGACGCACCGGGTCCAGTTCGACGAAGCCCGAACGCCGCTGGCGGTCTTCCAGTTCGGAAATCCTCAGCAAACCCCGAAACCGCGCCATCAGCGTATCGGCTTCGGCCAGCACCAGGTCGAGCTGCGCAGCTTCAGGCGATCCTTCACCGGCCTGCTGCTGCATGCGGTACAGCTGCGCCCGCAGGCGGGTCAACGGCGTGCGCAGATCGTGGGCAATGTTGTCGCACACGCCTTTGACTTCGTTCATCAGACGCTCGATGCGATCGAGCATGGCGTTGACGATGGCGGCGAGCATGTCCAGCTCGTCGCGGCGATTGGACACCGGCAAGCGGTGGGTCAGGTCACCGGCGACGATCGACTGGGCACTGGCCTGAATCGCGCGGATGCGCCGCAACGGCCGCCGGCGCAACAAATGCCAGCCGATGACCCCGGGCACGATCGTCAGCGAAACACCCCAGAGCAGTGCGCGCAGAATGATCCGGGTCACGGCGAACAGCGAGCCGTTGTCGCGCACCAGCACCAGCCAGCGACCGTCGCGGGTCGGAGTGGCGACCGCATCGCAACTGTCGGCGGGCAGGGTCGGGTCGTCGGATTCGGAGCAGTCGCGCAGTTCGTGGATCTTGCCGTCCAGCGGCAGGCCCGCAGGCATCTGCTGCAAGGCCCCGCCAAGGTAGGTGTGGTCGGCGGCGAACAGGCCGTAGGCATCGATGCCGCGAATATCGAACGTCATGCTGGCGGCGAGCGCATCTTCCAGTTGCTCACCACGAAAGTGCGAGAACAGATGCTGACGCTGCATCAGCGAATGCTTGGCGAGGTTGTCGAGGTAACCGGAGACCTCGAAATACATGACCCCCATGAGGATCCCGCTCCAGGCCACGAACAATGAACTGTAAAGCGCCAGCAACCGGCTGCTGGATGAACGCCAACCGTCAGACGGGTTCGGCAATGACATAACCCGAGCCTCGCACCGTGCGGATCAGCGGGACATTGCCCGGCGGGTCGATCTTCTTGCGCAGACGACCGATGTGCACGTCGATCAGGTTGGTGCCCGGGTCAAAGTGATAACCCCAGACTTCCTCGAAAATCATCATCCGCGACAGGATCTGGCCGCTGTTGCGCATCAGGAATTCCAGCAGTTTGTACTCGGTGGGCAGCAGCGTCAGCACCTGGTCGGCGCGACTGGCTTCGTGGCTGATCAGATCCAGTTCAAGGTCCGCCACACGCAGAGTGGTGGGCTGGGTACCGCCGTTGTTCTGCCGGCGCAGCAAGACTTCTACCCGGGCGGCCATCTCGTCGGTGGCGAAAGGTTTGGTCAGGTAATCGTCGCCACCTGCGCGCAGGCCGCGTACGCGTTCGTCGACGTCGGACAGGGCGCTGATCATCAGGATCGGCGTGGACACCCCCATGGTGCGCAACGTGGTGACGATGGCCAGGCCATCGAGTTCGGGCAGCATGCGGTCGAGGGTAATCAGGTCGTAATGGCCGCTGACGGCCCGGTCGAGGCCTTCGCGGCCATTGTCGACCCAGTCCACTTCAAGGCCGTGGCTGCTCAGTTCGGCGACGATTTCCCGCGCGGTCACGGCGTCGTCTTCGATGGTCAGGATACGAGTCATGGTGGGCCTGCTGATCGGTTCAAACGGAATGGCAGCATTTTGCCAAGATTTTGCAATAACGCTTTAAATTAACTTTCATGTTTTAGCCGATACAAACGCTCCGGGCCGGTTTTTTGTGCCAATGCATAAAACCCGCTGCAAAAGCGCCATAGTTGCAATTTGCACGGCCCAGGGAAGTTCATTCTTTTTAACTCACTGAAATCATTGAGTTTATTTATTAGTGACGACTGGCACGGTCACTGCAATTCGTCTCATGACGAGTTGTTACACCATTTTTCATGCCGGGAGCGGAACAACAATGAATAGATCCTCTGATGGGTTTTATCCTGCCTTCGAAGGCGAGTCGAGCAATGTCTCGGGAGTGTCCTGGGGCGCGATCTTCGCCGGGGCCGCAGCCGCTGCGGCGCTGTCGATGATTCTGGTGCTGCTCGGTTTCGGGCTGGGTTTCTCCGCTGTTTCACCGTGGGCCGGGGAGGGCGTCAGTGCCAAGGGCCTGGGCATTTCAACGATCATCTGGCTGGCCGCCACGCAGATCATCGCTTCCGGACTCGGTGGCTACATTGCCGGTCGCCTGCGGGTGAAGTGGGCGAACATGCACGGTGACGAGGTGTATTTCCGCGACACGGCCCATGGCTTCCTCGCCTGGTGCGTGGCCACGCTGGTGACTGCAACACTGGTGGTCGGCTCGGTCAGCAGCCTCGTCAGCGGTGGCGTGCAGGCCGGTGCGAGTGTCGCCGGGGGCGCCGCCGGCGCCATGACCCAGGCCGCCGGCACCGCTGCCGCCAATACCGACAGCGATCAGTACGGCTACTTCGTCGACAGCCTGTTCCGTGATGACCGGCCTGCCGCCGTCAGCGATGATGCCGCTCGCGGCACCGTGACCCGGATCTTTGCCCAGAGCCTGGCCAACGGTCAGCTCAGCCCTGAGGATCGCAGCTACCTGGCGCAACTGGTGGCGCAACGGACAAACCTGACCCAGGCCGATGCCGAACGTCGCGTCGATGAGATCTACGCCCGTACGCAAAAGGCCCTTGCCGACGCCAAAGTGAAAGCGCAACAAGCCGCCGACACCGCCGCCAAAGTCGCTGCGTGGACCTCGTTGTGGATGTTCATCGCGCTGCTGGCCGGCGCGTTCTTCGCCAGCCTGTCGGCCACCTTTGGCGGTCGCCGCCGGGATGCCGTCGAGTACATCGAAGTCGAGACCTACACCACGACCACTGTCCCTCCAGTCCGTTAATCAAGGAGCATCACCATGCGCTCATTACTGCTGTTTTTCCTCGGCGTACCCATCCCGATCATTATCCTGATCGCTCTGTTCGTGCACTGATCCCTCTGAGGCTGGTGCCTCGGCCGCTTTCACCTTCGGGTGCAAGCGGCTTTTTGCTTTGCGCTCGACGACCCGTTACAGAACCGTACAGTCATTTCCATGGCCTGGATCAATATTCTTCAGTGCGATATCCCCTACCGTGAAATTTCCCGGCCCTTGCCGCTGGATCGACTACATTGCTTGCGCGCACTTTGCTGCGCGAGCGGAACCCACCCGCCGGCCCGATAGAGAGACAATCGCCACGTGCCGGTGAGGTCGTAGTGCAGCAAGGAGCTGTTTCAACTTCACCTGAACCTTTTCACGGATGATCATCGCAATGCACTGCCCAGAAAGAACGTTCGATATCCAGCCTTTGACGCAGGCGGATATGACTGTCCACATCAACGGCCAGCCGGTCACCGCCGCCATCGGCGAAACCGTGCTCAGCGTCATTCAATCTCTCGGTGTGCGCCAGGTCGCACGCAACGATCACAACCAGGTCAGCGGTGCCTATTGCGGCATGGGCGTGTGCCAGTGCTGCCTGGTGAAAATCAACGGCCGGCACAAACGTCGCGCCTGCCAGACCGTCGTGCGCGAAGGCATGCAGGTCGAAACCCGGGTCAACCGCATTCACGGGCAGGAGGCACCATGAGTCAGCATCCGGTCATCGTCGGCGGTGGGCCGGCGGCCATGGCGGCGGCCATTGAACTGGCGCGCCACGGTGTGCGCAGCACATTGCTTGAAGAGGCGTCGCGCCTTGGCGGCGTGGTTTATCGCGGGCCGCTGCGTGACGGCGTGCAGCTGGATTATCTGGGGCCGCGTTACTCCGAAGCGCTGAGCAAACTGCACGGCGACTTTCAGGAACAGGCGGGGCTGATCGACGTGCGTCTGCATCACCGGGTGGTGGGCGCTGAAGGCACCCGTTCGCTGGTGGTGCTCGATGGCGATGAGCGCCTGCATGAAATCAGTTATCCGCAACTGGTGCTGGCCGCCGGTTGCCACGAGCGCAGCGTGCCGTTTCCCGGCTGGACGTTGCCCGGCGTGATCATGCTCGGTGGCCTGCAATTGCAGATCAAAAGCGGGGTGGTCAAGCCGCAGGGGCCGGTGGTCATCGCCGGCACCGGCCCGCTGCTGCCGCTGGTGGCGACCCAACTGCACGCATCGGGCGTGAGCGTGGTCGGTGTCTACGAGGCCTGTGCATTCGGCAAGATTGCCAAGGAAAGCCTCGCGTTGCTGAACAAGCCGCAACTGTTCCTCGACGGCTTGAGCATGCTGGCTTACCTGAAGTTGCATGGCATCCCGATGCACTACGGCTGGGGCGTGGTCGAGGCACACGGCGAAGACGAACTGAAAAGCGTCAGCGTGGCGCCGTACTCGGCGACATGGGAGCCGGATCTGAGCCGCGTCGAGCGCTTCGAAGCGAAGACACTGGCGGTGGGCTACGGCTTTATTCCGCGAACCCAGTTGAGCCAGCAAATGGGCCTGGATCACGGCTTCAGCGACGACGGCTATCTGCGCGCCAACGCCAACATCTGGCAGCAGAGCAGCGAACCTCATGTGCATCTGGCCGGCGACATGGGCGGGATTCGCGGCGGTGAAGCCGCGATGCTTGCCGGCAAGATCGCCGCCACCTCGATCCTGCTGCAACGTGGCGTGCTTGAAGAAGAACTGGCGCGTGTGCGTCGCGACCGTTACCTGAGCAAGCTCAAGGCCATCGCGCGTTTCCGTGCGGCGGTGGATCGCTACACCGAACGCGGCGTGGGGCAGATTGCATTGCCGGCGGCCGACACGGTGATCTGTCGCTGCGAACATGCGACCCGCGCCGACATTGATCGCGCACTGGAGCAGGGCGTGCAGGACATCGCCAGCCTGAAAATGCGCACCCGCGTGAGCATGGGCGACTGTCAGGGGCGGATGTGCGTCGGCTATTGCAGTGACCGCTTGCGTCAGGCCACCGGGCGCAAGGATGTGGGCTGGCTGCGGCCGCGTTTCCCGATCGATCCGATTCCCTTTTCCGCGTTCCAGTCCCTCGGCACGGAGGCCGTTTCCCATGAGTAAGTTCTATGACGTGGTCATCGCCGGCGGCGGTGTGATCGGCGCGTCCATCGCCTATCAGTTGTCCAAGCGCAAACACCTCAAGGTCGCGATGATCGACGCCAAACGCCCGGGTAACGCCACCCGTGCCTCGGCCGGTGGCCTGTGGGCGATCGGCGAGTCCGTCGGCCTGGGCTGCGGGGTGATTTTCTTCCGCATGATGTCGGCCAACCGCAAGCGTCAGACCCAGGGCGCGGCGGTGGCGGTGGATTCCAGCACGCCGCACATCCTGCCGCCGTCGTTCTTCGATTTCGCCTTGCAGTCCAACGCGCTCTACCCGGCGCTGCACCGTGAACTGAAAGACAACCACGGGATGGACTTCAAGTTCGAAAGGACCGGGCTCAAATTCGTCATTTATGACGACGAAGACCGGTTGTACGCCGAACACATCGTCGGCTGCATTCCGCACCTGGCCGATCAGGTGCGCTGGCTCGATCAGGCGGCGTTGCGCGAGTCGGAGCCAAGCGTCAGCCATGAGGCACGCGGCGCACTGGAGTTCCTCTGCGATCACCAGGTCAGCCCGTTCCGCCTCGCCGACGCCTACGCCGAAGGCGCCCGGCAAAATGGCGTGGACATGTACGTCAACACCAACATCACCGGCGTGCTGCACCACGGCTCGCGAGTGACCGGTGTACAAACCACCGAGGCCGGAGTGTTCCACTGCAAGACCCTGATCAACGCCGCCGGGGCATGGGCGGCGGACTTGAGTGAGTGGGCCACCGGCGTGCGCATTCCGGTGAAACCGGTGAAAGGCCAGATCCTGCTTACCGAGCGCCTGCCGAAAATCCTCAACGGTTGCCTGACCACCAGCGATTGCTACATGGCGCAAAAGGACAACGGTGAGATCCTGATCGGCAGCACCACCGAGGACAAAGGTTTCGACGTCACCACCACCTGGCCGGAAATCGCCGGTCTGGTGCAGGGTGCGGTGCGTTGCCTGCCGGAGCTGGCGGACATCAACCTCAAGCGCACCTGGGCCGGGCTGCGGCCGGGTTCGCCGGATGAGTTGCCGATTCTCGGACCGATGGCCGGAGTGGAGGGTTACCTCAACGCCTGCGGGCACTTCCGCACCGGGGTGCTGACATCGGCGATCACCGGGGTGTTGCTGGACAAACTGGTCAACGATGAACCGCTGCCACTGGACATCACGCCGTTTCTGGCGGACCGGTTTGTGGTGGCGCCCGCGAAGGAGGAGCGGACGCTGGAGATGGCCTGAGCCTGCTGGCTGTGATCGTTCCCACGTCGAGGCGTCGAACCGTCCGCGTGGGAATGCAGCCCGGGACGCTCCGCGTCCCTTCCCGAGCTGGAACGCGGAGCGTCCCTTGAGGCATTCCCACGCAGAGCGTGGGAACGATCAGGGTGCGCGCAGTGTGTGGACTCAGGACTTGCCGGATTGTTCTTCCAGTTGATCCGACTCGAACAATCTGGCCAGTTCCGCCCGCGCTTCCTGCGCGGTCTGCAGGACTTTGGCGGCGTCGTCGTACACCGCGTGTTGAGCTTCGAGCACCTGTTCGTCGTGGTGCTTGAAGCGCTTGATCCGCGCATCGGCCTGGGCCTGGGTCAGGCCGAGGCCGATCAAGGTGCGACGACTCATTTCCAGACTGGAGTAATAGGTCTCCCGGATCGGATCGGCGCCGACATCCACCAGACGATGAACGTGCTGCCGGTTACGCGCCCGGGCGATGATTTTCATGTGCGGGTAGAGCTTGCGCACGATCTCGGCGGTCTTGATGTTGGTCTCCGGATCGTCCGTGGCAATCACGAAATATTCCGCTTCGCCGACCTTGGCCGCGCTGAGGATTTCCGGGCGCATCGGGTCGCCGTAGAACACCGGCACGCCGCCAAAGCTGCGTGACAGTTCGATGGTTTCCACCGAAGTGTCCAGCGCCACGAACTTGATGTTCTGCGCCCGCAGGATCCGCGCCACGATCTGGCCCATCCGGCCCATGCCGGCGATCACCACGCGTGGGGTTTCGGTGTCGATCTGGCGGAACTTCTCCGGCACTTCCACCGGCTGCACCTTCGGGCTGACCAGTCGTGCGCAGATCAACAGCAGCAACGGCGTCACCGCCATCGACAGCGTGATGGTCAACACCAGCAAGTCATACAGGCGTGGTTCGAAAAGCCCTTGATCACGACCTATCTTGAACACCACGAAGGCAAATTCACCGCCCGCCGCCAGCACAATGCCGAGGCGAATCGCGCTGACCTTGTTCAACCCGCCGGCCAGACGCCCGACCACAAACAGTAACGGCAGCTTCAAGGCAATCAGCAGCAGCGTCAGGGCCAGCACCGTGGCGGGCGCGCTGAGCAGCAGGCCGAGGTTGGCGCCCATGCCGACGCTGATGAAAAACAGTCCGAGCAGCAGACCCTTGAACGGTTCGATCTGCGCTTCCAGTTCATGACGATATTCCGAGTCCGCCAGCAGCAGCCCGGCGAGAAACGCCCCCAGTGCCATCGACACGCCGACCATGTCCATCATCCACGCAGTGCCGATCACCACCAGCAATGCGGTGGCGGTGGAGACTTCCGGCAGACCGGTTTTCGCGACGATGCGAAACACCGGACGCAGCAGATAACGTCCGCCGATCACCACCACGGCGATACTGCCCAGGACTTGCAAGCTGTGGCGCACGTCGTCGGCCGTGCTGGTGTGGTGCTCGACACCCGCCAGCATCGGTACCAGAGCAATCAACGGGATCGCGGCGATGTCCTGAAACAGCAAAATGGCGAAGGCCAGGCGCCCGTGGGGGCTGGTCAGCTCCTTGCGTTCCGCCAGGCTCTGCAGGCCGAACGCGGTGGACGACAGGGCGAGCCCGAGGCCGAGCACAATCGCGCTGTTCAGCGGCTGGCCGAACACCGACAGCGCCAGAACGCCAATCACCGATCCGGTCAACAACACCTGCGCCAGACCGACGCCGAACACCGATTTGCGCATCACCCACAAGCGTCGCGGCGACAGCTCCAGGCCGATGATGAACAGCAACAGCACCACGCCCAGCTCCGAGATGTGGCTGACGCTTTGCGGATTGCCGATCAGGCCCAGCACCGACGGGCCGATGATCACGCCGGCAAACAGATAGCCGAGCACCGCGCCCAATTGCAGGCGTTTGGCCAACGGCACGGTGAGTACGGCTGCGAACAGAAACACGACAGCGGCTTGTAACAGGTTGCCTTCATGGGGCATGGCACAACTCCAGAACACGGTACGGCGGGAGGGCAAGGATAAAGGCTCGTTCCATGGCACACCACCTGCCGGTGCCGGGCGATCCGTTTCGGGGAAGGCTGCTGTCGTCTACAGACATTCTGGCGATGTTGTTCGCGCTTGCGTTCCACTTCGAACCGCCCGGATATGTTCCGGTCAAGTAAAGTTCTACTTTGGTCTTAGACGATTGCGAATTTTTTTATAGAGTGACTGCTCGAATTCAGAGAGTTGCGAGAGCGCCTCACCTGAATATGTAACTTGTATGACGGGTGCCATGTTGTGAGGAAGTTGACTCAAGTCACGGTTATCGCTCAATAAACTCGCGGACTGATTCGATAAAGTGTGAACTTTTTCACGGTTCGTAAAGCGGTTCGAGGTGAGTGCGTGGACTAGGTAGTTCATGCGGGAAATTTTATTTGTGAAACTTTCTTAACAATTATTGACAACGCAATTCTTCCGAACTTACTATTTTTGCCGCCAAAGCAGGTCGTTAATGATCGTTGCAGGGAAGTTGCAAATAACGATTATTGAATCCCCTTGATCGCAAACAAGAAGTCTGCGGCGAGGTGGTTGCGACCACGTACCCCGATTGCGCTGAAAACCTGTCAAGGTGCCGCTGCAAATGTCGGGTCTCATAAGACAGGGTGGGCAGGAAAGCCCGCTTGAAGTTAAGTTTTCATAAGGATTTGAAACCTTGTACTTGTATCTCGAGGGGCAGCTCTTCCTGCGCCCAATATCCATACAGTCCGCTTGCAGCAAGCCCCACAGCGCGGCTGGCGAGCACTTGCGCGGTCAATCGGCAACATTTCCGTCGCCCGTCTTCAAACATTCCAACAGCGTGATGTCCATCCGGGATTTCCCGGTGCCGGTCGCGCGCACCGTGCCTGTTTTCCGGCAGATGGCCGGGGGCTCGTTGACTTTCGGCTCGCCTGTGCGGCCGGGGTGACAGGCACTTTCGCTATTCAAGCTTCGGTCCTGCTTCTTTAAAACCACGCACTTGGTGGCGGACCGGTACTGCATTTGATTTGAAGCGTACGCAGCCATTTCAGACTTTGCGTTGAGGTTTTTTGACCTCCTTAAACCTACGGCATTAGTCGGGAATTATTGATTTTCATGTCGGGCCAAAAGGTTTTTACCCGAGCGCCAGATACAGATCGGGCCTGTGTTTTTTGGAGCGGCGGAATAATGACGTCAAGGATCTTCGACAAGTTTGTGAAGTCGACGGATAAGTATTTGAGCGTTCGGAATCGCTCATTTCAGGCCCTGAAAGAGGGGGCTGGTAGCGAAGGTGTAGTTCTCGGATTCTGATGAAAGATCGTTGGAAGTTCTGAATTCGCATTCGCTGTAGTGGATAAGCAAGCACATTTAACGTGAAGTTTTCATAAGGATTTGAAACTGTGTACTCAAATGCCATTGATCCGGAACGCCTGCGGCTTCAGACCGAAAAACACTCACAGGACACGTCCACGACATCGAACGGTCGGGTTTTCCTGAGCGGACAGCAGGCGCTCGTGAAACTGCTCCTGTCCCAGTCCGCGCTGGATCGCGCCAACGGCCTGCATACCGCCGGATTCGTCAGCGGCTACCGCGGTTCGCCGCTGGGGGGCGTGGACCGGGAGTTGATGAAAGTCAGGGACGTGCTGGAAAACGCGGATATCCGCTTCCTGCCCGCCATCAACGAAGACCTCGCAGCCACGGCACTGATCGGGACCCAGCGCGTCGAGACCGATCCGAATAAACGCTACGACGGTGTCTTCGGCCTGTGGTACGGCAAAGGTCCGGGCGTCGACCGTTCGGGGGACGCGATCAAGCACGGCAACTTCTACGGATCGTCGCCCACAGGGGGCGTTCTGGTGGTCACCGGCGACGACCATGGTTGCGTGTCGTCGTCGATGTCCCATCAGTCCGACCGCACCCTGATGGCCTGGGGATTGCCGGTGATTCACCCCGCCGGTCTCGCCGACTACGAGCGCTGTGGCCTGTGGGGCTGGGCGCTGTCACGGGTGTCCGGGCTGTGGGTCGGTTTCAAGGCCATCACCGAGACGGTCGAGGCCACCACTTCCGTCGAGTCGCTTGCGTTACCCCGGTTCGTCGTCCCCGAGATCGATCCGGGGCCGGACGGCCTGCACTGGCGCTGGCCCGACCTGCCGGGCATGCAGATCGAGCGGCGGGTGCCCTACAAGTTCGACGCTGCCCGTGCCTTCGCAGTGGCCAATCCGATCGACGTTGCCGTGACGGCACCGGCGCAACCGAGGCTGGTGATCGGTGCAGTCGGCAAGGCTTATGGCGATGTGCGCCAGGCCTTGCAGCAGGGCGGGGTTTCGCTCGAACAACTGGAAAGCGCCGGTGTGGCGTTGCTGAAGATCAATCTGGTTTACCCGTTGTCACCGGTACTGGAAGCCTGGGCGAAACGGACCGATCAGGTACTGATCGTCGAAGAGAAACAGGCCATCGTCGAAGAGCAGCTCAAGCAGGCGCTTTATAACGCCGAGGCCGGGCAGCGTGCGGTCATCCTCGGCAAGCGTGACGAGCGTGGTGCGCCGTTGATTTCGGATCACGAAGAACTGCGGCCGTCGCGCCTGGCGCCATTGCTTCAGGCACGACTGCAAGGCCTGGGCATTACCTTGAGCGTGCCCGAGTACTGGTATCTGCCCGCTGTCGCTCGGGCTCATGACTGGGTCCGCCGTACGCCTTACCTGTGTTCGGGCTGCCCGCACAACACCTCCACCCGTGTGCCGGAAGGCAGCGAGGCGCGGCTGGGTATCGGTTGCCACGCGATGGCTGCGCGCATGCCTGAACGCTCCACCAGCGGCAGCGTGCAGATGGGCGGAGAAGGGGTCGACTGGCTGGGCCAGGCACCTTTCGTCGAAACGCCGCACATTTTCCAGAACATCGGCGACGGGACGTTTTTCCATTCCGGTTATCTGGCGATCCGTCAGGCCATTGCGGCCGGCGCAACCATCACCTACAAGTTGCTGCACAACGATGCGGTGGCCATGACCGGCGGGCAGCCCATCGACGGCAAGCTGACGGTGAAGAAAGCCGTTGAACTGATGAAAGCCGAAGGTGCCCAGAGGGTCGTGGTGGTGGCGGATGATCCGCAACGTTTCGAAGCCCCCGGCAGCCTGCCGCAGGGCGTCGAGCTGTTCCACCGTGAGCGCCTGGAAGAGGTTCAGCGGCAGTTGCGCGAGACCCGTGGTGTCAGCGTGCTGGTGTTCGATCAGGTCTGCGCCATCGAGGGACGTCGGCGCAAGAAGCAGTTGCCGGTGCCTGCCGTGAAAACGGAAGTGGTAATCAACGAAGCGGTGTGTGAAGGCTGCGGGGACTGCCAGGTCAAGTCCAATTGTCTGTCCGTGACGCCGGTGGCGACGCCGTTCGGCACCAAGCGCCGGATCGACCCCCACGGCTGCAACACCGATCTGTCCTGCATCAAGGGCTTCTGCCCGAGTTTCGTCACGGTGACCGGAAAGCTACGCGCACAACGCCGTCGGCAGGCCGACAGCCGCCAGGTGCTGGCGCGTGCCGAGGCGCTCGCACTGCCGTCTTCGCGTTCGCTCGACAGCCCGTATGAAATGCTGCTGGCGGGTATCGGCGGCACCGGTATCGTGACGGTGGCGCGCACGGTCGCTTTGGCTGCCCATCTGGACGGCCGGGCGGTCAGCGTGCTCGATTTCACCGGGTTTGCCCAGAAGGGCGGATCGGTGCTCAGCCATGTGCGGCTGGCCAATTCAGCTGACGTGCTGCATCAGCACCGCATCGATCTGGGCGGTGCCGACTTGTTGCTGGCGGCCGATCTGGTTGTTGCCAGCGAAGACGATGCACTGTCGACGCTGCGCGCGGACAAAACGGTGGTCATTGCCAACACCGCCCAGACCCAGACCGGGGCCATGCTGCGCAACCCCGAATTGCGCATCGAAACCGCAGCCATTCAAGCATTCCTCAAGCAACGGGTAGGCGCCGAGCATTACCACGCGCTGGATGCGGCACAACTGGCGAACAGCCTTGTCGATCCGATGCAGGCCAACATGCTGTTGCTGGGTTTCGCCTGGCAGCGCGGAACCGTGCCGGTATCGCTTGAGGCGCTGAAAGAGGCCATCGATCAGGCCGGAAGCGCCGCGGCCAACCACCTGGCGTTCGCCTGGGGTCGGCTGTGGGCGCAGGAGCCGGCCTTCGTAATGCCGTATCTCGAGCCGGCCAGCAATGACGTGTCGCCGGTGTCGATCATCGATTTCAGCGGCCCGCGCGAACGCATCGAACGGTTGGTGGAAACCCGCAGTGAGTTCCTGACCCACTATCAGAATGCGGCTTACGCAGCCCGCTACCGCAATGTGATCGACAAGTTGCGGTCGATGCCGACGGTCGGCGATCACAGCCCGCTCACCGAGGCCGTGGCGCGCAACCTGTTCAAGCTGATGGCCTACAAGGATGAATACGAAGTCGCGCGGCTGCTCACCGACAGTCGCTTCATGGCATCGCTCAAGGCCCGCTTCGAAAGTGGCGTTCGGCTCAAGTTCCACTTTGCGTTGCCCTTGATGCGCAACCGCAAGGGCAGCAACGGCGAGCCGAAGAAAGTCGCGATCTCCGGCTGGGTGTTGCCGTTGTTGAAGGTGCTGGCCAAGGGGCGTGTGTTGCGTCACACCCGCTTCGACCCTCTGGGCTGGTCCGCCGAACGGCGTGAGGAGCGGCGCCTGCTGCTCGACTACGAACAGACGCTGCAACGCCTGCTGCCGAACCTGAACGGGGAAAACCTGCCGTTGTTCGTGGAGTGGGCGAATCTGCCGGACTCGATTCGCGGCTACGGTCACGTCAAAGAGCGGTCGATCGCCGTAGCCCGGCAACGGGAAAAGGACCTGATCGTGCAGATCGTGGCGGGCACCCACAGCCTGTCGACGGCGCCTGTCGTCGAGACGTGGCAACCGCATTCGAACGTTGCCCCGCAGGCTCGCAAAGACGCAGCCCATGACGTCGAGCAAGCCTCGTAGCCAACGCCAATTCATCCGCCTTCAAGACACCAACGACCAGAATGAGTGGACACATGACCAACGAAAGCATTTCACCGGATCTTTTGCACAAAGGCTCGGCCGACGACGTACTGATCTGCGCCCCCCGCATCGCGCTGCCGCTGCAAATGGACGAAGCGGTTCTGCAGGCCGCCGACCAGGATGTGCTGGCGCGCCGGTACAGCGGCGGCAGCGGCTCCCGGCGAACCTTTGAGCTGACGCCCGAGGTGCAGAAAAAGAGCCGCATCGGTGGCATCGAAGCCGATGACGAATGGGGTCGGGTGAGGGCGCTGCCCTATCAGATCGTCACCCCGGTTCTGCTTCAGGACCCGGTCGCCGAGGCCAGCCCGGAGCAGACCGTGGCGGCCGCGTGCGAGTCGCTTGCGGCCAGCCGCCGTGCCAGTTCGTTCCGCTTCATCAACAACGCCGACAATTACTTTTTCTACCGCAAGTCCCATGAGCATGTGCCCGGCACCATGTTCATCGAAGCGGCGCGCCAGGCGGTGTATCACCATCTCTATCACCATACCGGCCATGCGCGGGGTGACGTGACCGTCAGCGTCAATGAGCTGAATGCAAGCTTCTTCGCCTATGCGGAGCTGATGTACCCGATCGAACTGGTGGTCGACAACATGACCCCGACCGACAGCGCATCGCCCAGGAAAATCTTCTTCCGGGTGGCGTTCTATCAACGCCAGACCCTGTTCGCCACCATCGACACCAAGGCCACGATCATCGACATCCGACTGTTCGAGAAAACCCGGAACATCTTCATTCAGGCCAGCGACTGGTTCGCGCCGATCCACGCATCGAAGCTGGCGTGCAGCATCAGTGATGGCCAGGGGCGCAAGGCCGAGGTGGAGCTGTTGGGCCTGGGCAAGAGCGGTTGCGTGACGACGCTGCCGGACCTGGAGGTTGTCGACTCGGCCACGTTGCACCTTAGCCATGAGGGCAAATTCGAATTCTCGGGTGCGATCCGCCGCAGCGGGCATGGCCGGCACGCATCGTGGGAATTTCAGACGTTGGGGTTCGACGAACTGCAGACCTTGAGCGACATGATCAAGCGTGGCTTCGTCTACCTGGATGAAGCGGCCCTGGCGGCGCTGCGGGCATGAGCGGCGACAAGCCGATGCCGGCCACCGGCAAGCTGCATCTGGGCCCGCAGGCCGTGGCGAAAAACCGGATGTACTTTTCGTCGCTGGGCATGGACTTGTGTGACGAACAGGGCTTCCCTCGTCCGGCGTTCTTTGCGGTCTACCGCTCGCTGATGGAGGGCGGCGCCGGTTTCGGCTTTCTGGGCAACGCCAGTGTGGACGCCGACGCACGCTACAACAGTCGCGGTCTGAAACTGACGTCGCCGGCTCACGCCGAGGCGCTGCGTCCGCTGTTCGAGGCCGCCCGGCAGCGAGACTTTCCGCTGGGCGTGCAACTGCAGCACTACGGCCCGCAGTCGATGCCGTCGGAGCAGGGCGTCATCCTCACCCCGAGCGGCATCGCCTCCGCCTCGGTTCTCAAGGCCTATCCGCAGGCGCGGGCGGTGGCGATGTCGCACACGCAGATCCTGCGCTGCGTCGAGCAGTTCTCCAGCGCCGCCCGGCTCGCGGAAGAGGCCGGAGCCGCGCTGATCCAGATCCAGGCATCGAACGGTTATCTGGTCAGCAGCTTCCTGTCGCCGCGCACCAACCACCGCGAGGATGAATGGGGCGGCAGTCCGCTCAAACGGGCGCGATTGCTGCTGTCCATAGTCGAAGGAATCCGCCAGGCCACCGGCGACCGGGTGCCGGTCACGGTGCGCCTGGGCATCGACGACGGGCTGGGCGAGGCGGGGCAGCGTGCGAGTCTGCTGGGTGAAGTCATGGTCGCGCTGGAGGCCGCCGGGGTCGCGGCCATCACCTGTTCCACGGGCGTCAGCGAAACCTTCCCGTTCTTTTTCAGCAACAAGGAACAGGCGCTGGCCCTGTCCCGTGCCGGCTGCCGCTACCTCAAGGGGTTCGTACGGATCCCGGTGGGCTTCACCGGTTCGGTTAGCGATGTGGCGCAAGCCAATGAAATCATCGGTTGCGGCGATGCCGATTTCGTCGGTTTCGGCCGGGCGATGCTGGCCGACAACCATTTCATCGCCAAGGAACTCGCGGGCGGGGCCGAGCGGGTCAACCGTTGCCGGGGCGATGCGTTCTGTTTCCGTGACAAGAAGGATCCCATGGCCGAGCGGGTGTACTGCTGCGTCAACCCTGACTACCGCCGGCCGGACAAACTGCAACAGCACTATGAGGAAAGCCTGAAATGAACTTCACCGGAAAAATCGCCCTGGTCGTCGGGGGCACGCGCGGCATCGGTTTCAACGTCAGCCAGAAGCTGATCGAAGCCGGCTGCATCTGCTACATCACCGGTCGCAACGAGGACGACGGTCTGACCGCGCAAAGCCGACTTGGCGAACGCTGCACGTTCATCAAGAGCGACGTCACGGACGAAGCGTCGGTGGCCGAGCTGTTCAGGACCATCGAAGCACGTCACGGGCGACTCGACCTGGCGGTGAACAATGCCGGCGTCACTTCGAAACACGCACCGATCCGTGACATGGATTTCGCCGACTGGAAACGCGTACTGGAGATCAATCTGCTGGGGCCGCTGCTGTTGCTCAAGCACCAGACGAACCTGATCTCGAAGCACCCGGGCGGCTCGATCGTCAACGTGTCCTCCTGTGCCGGCCTGCTGGGCGTTGCCCGCCAGAGCGCCTATTCCACCAGCAAGGCAGCGCTGAACATGCTGACCCAGGTATGCGCCATCGAATGCGCGGAGGCGGCTTTGCCGGAGCGCCATCCGATTCGCGTCAACGCGGTGTGCCCGGGCCCGACCATGGGCGGCATGAACTCGCAGGAGCGTCTGGACGCCAACCCGGAGTCCACCAGGCACAAGCTGTCGGTCACGGTGATGAAACGGTTCGCCGACCCGAGTGAAATCTCGGCGGCGATCCTGTGGCTGCTCAGCGACGCCTCGTCGTTCGTCACCGGCGCCGTGATGCCGGTGGACGGTGGCTTCTCGGCCGGGAAATTCTGATGGGCAGCACAGAACGCAACCTGCCTCCTGCGGCGGGCAAACGGGTATTGATCACCGGTGTGAGCAGCGGCATCGGCGAAGCGCTGGCCGAACTGCATCTGCGGCATGGCTACACCGTGTTCGGCACGTCCAGACGGGAACCTTACCGCTTCATGACGCACCCGAACTTCCGGTTCCGGCCGTTCGATCTGTCGAAAACGGCGGACATCGGTGAGCTGTTCAAGGGACCGTTCGCCGAGATTCCGAGCCGAGGCGTCGATGTGCTGTTTCTCAATGCGGGGGTCAGCGGCAACGTGCCGGCCCGGGGCGAGGAGTTCTCGCTGGCGGAGGTGCAGCACGTGCTCAACGTCAACGTGCTGGCGAACAAGGCCATTCTGGATCTGATCCTGACGTCGACTCATCGTCCGGCGACCTGCGTGCTGTCGGCATCGATGGCCGGCGTGCGGTTTCGGGCAGGCACGCTGACCTACAGCCTGTCGAAGGCGGCACTGGCGGCACTGGGCGGTGTTTATGCCGAAGAGAACCCGGACATCTTCTTTGCCGTGCTGGGCCTGTGCAATGTCGACACCGGGCTGTCGCGGCAAGTGAGCTTCAGCCAGAGGATCGCTGACTTTCCGGATCTGCAGGCCCTGCAACAGCGAGCCCTGGCCCCCGGTTACATGATCTCCGCCGCCCAGCGTGCCGAAGACATCCGCGAGGTGATCGGCTCACCCGCCGACTACGGCGTGAAAAGCGGCGTGTTCGTGGACATGAGAACCGTGCTGACCCGTCAGGCGAAAGCGAGCGAAGTGCTGCCGCAAACCTGACGAACCCCTGGACGCACCCCCAATAAAGGAATGTTGGAATGCTCAACGAAGTCAAAACCCTGGTCGAATCCGCCGTGCGGCAACAGGATCTGTTGCTGAGCGAACCCATCGACCTGTCCCGTGGCGAAGACAGCCCGCTGTATGGCGTCGAAGGCACCATCGACTCCATGACCCTGGTCTCGATCATCGTCGACACCGAAGAAAAGATCCGTCACCGATTCGGCGCTGAAGTGCATCTGGCCGACACCTCACACTTGCCTGCGACCGCCACGCCGTTCGCGACACTCGGCACCCTGTGTGCCTACGTCATGGACCGTCTGGCGTCTGCGGTGGCAGGGGGCGAAGCACAGGCGATCTGACTCAACGGCCGCCGCCGTCGGGCGGCATCTTTTTCGAGAGGTGGACATGCAAGTCGAAACGTTTCTGGATCATCTGAAGGCCGGCGCGGACAGACCGGCAATCGTCAGCGACGAAGGTCGCTTTACCTATGCCGAACTGTGTCGGCAGATCGACGTCTATGCCCAGACGCTCGCGGCGCAATCGGTCAGCGATTGCTGTGTGCTGCTGGTCGACAACTACAGCTTCAACAGCGTTTGCCTGCTGTTCGCGCTGTGGCGGCGCAACAACGTCGTGGCATTGTCGGTGCCCAAAAGCGCCGAACAGCTCGCCAACCTGGCGAACGCCGCTGGCGCGCGATTCACCGTGACGGGCAACGGGCCGCAGGGATTCTCGGTGCTGGCGAACGATAATGCCGGGCTGCCGTCGACCGTCGAGGGCCTCGTGTCGCGCCGGCAGGCCGGTTTCATTGTGTTCTCGTCCGGCTCGACCGGGCCGGCCAAGGGCGTGGTGCACGAAGCCGCCCCGTTCTTCGAGCGCTACCTGAAGGCTGAACAGTGCGGTGCGATTCTGGCGTTCCTGCTGTTCGATCACATTGGCGGGCTGGTCACCGTACTGCAGGCGCTGGCCACTCACGGGACACTGGTGCTGCCCAACGAGCGCTCGCCTCAGGAGGTCGGCCGCTGCATCGAAACGTTCAAGGTACAAACGCTGCACGTGTCGCCGACGCTGTTGAACCTGGCGACGATCACCGGCGTGTTCCAGACCTGGGATACCGGCAGCCTGCAACGCATCTATTACGGCTCGGAACCAAGCTCGTCCGAAGCCATTCAACGCATCGCCCGCACATTGCCGCAGGTGCGCCTGAACCAGTTGTACGGCATGTCGGAAATCGGTGTGTTGCCCTGTCGCGGGCTGGACGGCGACAGCGCCTGGATGACCGTCGACGATCCGGCCTACAGCCTGCGAGTGGTCGACGGCATTCTGCAGGTGCGCGGGGCGACCAACATGCTCGGCTATCTGACCGGCCCGGGTGAGCTGTCCGACGACGGCTACCTGATCACCCAGGATCTGGCGGAAGAACGCGACGGGTACTTCAGGGTCAGCGGCCGGGCGGTCGATGTGATCAACGTCGGTGGCAAAAAGGTCTTCCCGTCCCATGTGGAAAGCGTGTTGATGGGCATCGACAATGTGTCCGACGTGGTTGTGTACGGTCAGCCCAACCCGCTGCTGGGCCAGATCGTGGCCGCGCGTTTCACCTTGGTCGAACCGGAGTCACTGGAGGTGTTCAAGCCCCGGCTCTACGCCGCGATCCGTGACGTGCTGGCAGCGGAGCAGTTGCCTCGGCTGATTTCCGTCAGCGACACGCCGCTGTTCACCAGCCGCTTCAAGAAAATGCGCCATCCCGGCGTCCTCAGCGGGTCGTAAGACCTGCTTATCACGTTATAAGGAAATGACAACATGGCCGTACTCGAAACAATGCGCGCAAGCATCGCTGAAATCCTGACCCTGCCGCTGGACGAGCTGAAGGGCGATTTCCGGCTGGAGAACAGCGACTACTGGGATTCGATGGCCAGGATCGGCATCGTCGCTCTGGTGTTCGAATCCACAGGCGTGACCGTGTCGGGCGAGGAGATGGACCGAATCGTGACGGTGCAGGACATCTTCGATCTGGTCACCCTGAAAATGAAGGAATCGGCATGACCCTGCACAGTCTTTCCGGAGTGGCCGTCCGTGCGGTCACGTCCGCGATGCCCGAGCGGCGTGTGGTGCTGGATGACTTCGCCGAGCTGTTCGGCGCCAAGGAAGTGGCCCGCATCGCCAAAAGCACCGGCATCGAATCGATCAGGGAAGCCGGATCGCTGAACACCTCCGATCTGGTGATCGCCGCATGCCGCCACCTGTTGGATCAGGACGGCTGCGCGGCGCAGGACATCGACGGGCTGATCGTCGTGACCCAGACGCCCGACTCGTGGGTGCCGGGCGTCGGTTTTCTGGTTCAGCAGGCGCTCGGGCTGCCACAGCACTGCCTGATCCTGAACGTCTCCGCCGGGTGTTCGGGGTACGTCAGCGCACTGGTTCAGGCCGGCGCGCTGATCTCGGCCGGTGCCTGCAAAAAGGTATTGCTGTGCACCGGCGATGTGACCACCAAGCTGCTGGACGGGCGCGACCGGCATGTGAAGATGCTGTTCGGCGATGCGGCTTCCGCCACGTTGCTGGAGGCGGGCGAGGGCACGTTCGAATTCCTGTGCGGCGCCGACGGCAGCGGTCGCGAAGCGCTGGAGTCCGACATTGCCTACAGCGGTGAAGGCGACAGTCACACCCGTGCCTCGATCCAGCGTCTGCACATGGACGGGACGGCGGTGATGAACTTTGCACTGAACCGCGTACCGCAGACCGTCAAGGCCTTGCTCGACGCCACGGGGCTGACTCCGGCGTCGCTGGATCTGCTGGTGCTGCACCAGGCGAACGGGTTCATGCTCAACTACCTGCGCCGCATGATCGGCGTGGCGCCGGAGAAGATGCCGGTCGACATCGACGATGTCGGCAACACCAGCTCCACGTCGATTCCGATTGTCCTGTCCCGCCACAGTGCCGTCGGTACTGCGCAGGCAGAGCATGTCGTGCTGTGCGGGTTTGGCGCCGGTCTGTCCTGGGGCGCGTTGAAGCTCGACCTGCGGCGTACGCTGGCCGTGCCGCCGTGCTACGTACCTGAAAAAGCTGCGCAAGTGGCACAAGCCGACGAGCGTCTGGAAGCCTGACAGGCGACCGTTGCCAAGCTTTCGGGGATGCCTGCCGGTATCCTCGAAGGCATTCGGTTCTCGCCATCGAATGACAAGGAAAGCCACGGTATGTCAGGGACATTCTGGAAAACACTCGGGATTCTGGGTGACAAGAGCGTTGCACACGGGATCTCTCCGTCGCCGTTTCTTGTGCGATTCAACTTCTACGAAATGCATCAGTCGGGCATGATCGCGGCGCAGCCCGATGCCATCATCGCCGCCGTGTGCGCCCTGGACATGCGAGCGGACCGGGTGGCCGATGCCTTGCTGACCCTGCGCGAACTGCCGGCGAAGCTCATCAGAATCATCAGCAATCGACCAACGCCGGCGCTTGCGCCGTTCGGTTTTGACGCGTTCACCTTGCTGCGGCGCACTGACAACGAAGTGTCCCTCGGGCTGGCGGGGCGTTTCTGGCGCCCGGATCTGGACCCCTGCCATGTGGCCGATGCAGCGGCGTTCATGGCGCTGGACGATCCCCGCGTCGCCAGACTGGTGTTGCGCTTTGAAGTCATCGAGCAGCCGGACGGCTTGCGCACGCTGCGCACCGAAACGTTCGTGTCATGCCCCAACACTCGGACCCGATGGTTGTTCACACCGTATTGGCTGGTGATCCGTCTGGCCAGCGGCTGGATCCGGCGGCGGACCCTGGCGACGATTCAAAGGCAATTTCAGGTGCAAGACCGATAGCCGTCGGGTTCGAGGGAGAAGCGAGGCCTGTAACAATTTGCATCAATTGGTTACATTGATAGCCTCAGCGAATCAATTTCCCGCGAGTGTGCCATGGCCATCAACTTCGACCTCAACGACCTGCAAGCCTTTCGCGCCGTGGTCGAGCAGGGCAGTTTCCGCAAGGCCGCCGATACCGTGCGCATCTCGCAACCGGCCCTGAGCCGGCGTATCGAAAAGCTCGAAGACGCCCTGGGCGTGAAGCTGTTCGAGCGCACCACACGCAAGGTCAGCCTGACCCAGGCCGGACGCGGCTTCATGCCCAGTGTCGAGCGTTTGCTGGACGATCTTGACGTGGCGTTGCTCGGCATCAGCGAAGTCGCCTCGAACCGTCAGGGCCACGTCACCGTCGCCTGTGTACCGTCGGCGGCGTACTACTTCATGCCGCGAGTGGTGGCGCGCTATCACCGGCAGTTTCCGCGCATCAAGGTCAAAGTCCTCGACTCCAGCGCCCACGACGTGCTGACGGCGGTGGTCAACGGCGAAGCGGATTTCGGCTTGAGTTTCATGGGCACCCAGGATGCGGGCGTGGATTTCGAGCCGCTGGTGCAGGAAAGCTATGTGGTCGCCTGTCGCCGTGATCATCCGCTGGCCGGGCGCAGCAGCGTGACCTGGGACGAGTTCTACCGACAGGATTACATCTCGCTGGACAAGACTTCCGGCAACCGCTTTTTGCTCGATCAGGCGCTGGCGAAAGTGGTGCCGCAACGGCCGAGCATCTGCGAAACCCTGCACGTGACGACGATGATCGGTCTGGTGGAGGCGGGACTGGGGGTAGCGGCGGTGCCATTGATGGCGATGCCGGCGGCGGATCATCCGATCCTGACAAGGGTGCCGTTGATCGATCCGCAAGTGATGCGCAGCGTCGGCATCATCAAGCGCCGGGGTCGCACCCTGACCCCGGCGGCACTGGAACTGGAGCGGCTGGTGGTGGAGATGAAAATCCAGCCGCCTGACGTCAACGCTTGACCGAATCCAGCCCGGTAGCCTGCACGTCGGCCTGGGCGGCAGGTGCCGCGAGGTAGGCGAGCAACGCCCTGGCTTCCTGCGGATGCTGCGCACCCACCGGAATGCCCGCCGCAAAACGCGTTACCGACTGCACCGACTCCGGAATCTTCGCCACAAAGCTCACCCCCGGCACCGGCAGCAACTCGCTGACCTGCTGGAAGCCCAATTGATAGTCGCCCGTGGCGACCACCGAGCCCACCGGGATTTTCGGGATCATCTTCGCCTTCGGTTTCAGCTGATCTTCGATGCCCAGTTTCTTGAACAACTGCTGCTCGATGTACACGCCGCTGGCGCTGTCGGAATAGGCCACCGATCTTGCATCGAGCAGGGTTTTCTTCAGGGCATCGACGTTGCTGATGTCCGGTTTCGGCGCACCTTCGCGCACCACCAGGCCGATTCGCGAATCTGCCAGTTCTACCCGTGACGCCGGGTCGACCTTGCCTTGCTTGATCAGATCATCGAGGGCGTAGCCGACCATGATCACCACGTCTGCCTTTTCGCCACGGGCAAGGCGATTGGGGATTGCCTCCGGTGCCTTGCCCATCGACGGGCCGAGTTGGGTATCCAGCGTGTTGCCGGTGGCAGCGGCGAATTTCGGCCCCAGGATCTTGTAAGCCGCGGTGAAACCGCCGGAGGTCATCACTCGCAGCTCTTCGGCCTGGGCCGTAACGTTGAATGCAAGAGCGGCGAGCAGGGCGGTAACGGTAAACAGTTTTTTCATGGTGATGTTCTCAGGCAGTAACAGGTTGCAGACGACCGCCCGCACGGCGATACAGATAAAGCGTCGCACCCAGTGCGCAGAGCGCGCCGATGCTCATCCAGTAACCCGGCGCAGCCTTGTCGCCGGTGTACTGAATCAGGAAAGTCGACATTGCCGGGGTGAAGCCGCCGAAGATCGCGGTGGCAAGGCTGTAGGCCAACGAGAAACCGGCCACACGAACCTCAACCGGCATGATCTCGGTCAGCGCCGGAATCATTGCGCCGTTGTACAGGCCGTAGATGAACGACAGCCACAACAGCGACAGCAGCATGTGGCTGAAGCTCGGTGCCTGCACCAGATACGACAGCGCCGGATACGTGGTGGCCAGGGCCAGCAGCGACATGGCGATCAGCACCGGACGCCGCCCGACACGATCAGACAAAGCGCCGCCAATCGGCAGCCAGAAAAAGTTGGAGACGCCCACCAGCAGAGTCACCAGCAACGCATCGGATGTGCTCAGGTGCAGCACGGTCTTGCCGAAGGTCGGCGCGTAAACCGTGATCAGGTAGAACGCGGTGGTGGTCAGGGCAACCATCAACATCCCGCCCAGCACCACGCCCCAGTTGTGGCCGAGGGTGCGGAACACTTCTTTCATGTTCGGGCGATGTTTGCGGGCGGCGAACTCTTCGGTCTCTGCCAGTTTGCGCCGCAGGATGAAGATGAACGGCACGATCATGCAGCCGACGAAAAACGGAATCCGCCAGCCCCAATCGGCGACAGCTTGCGGCGCCATCCATTGGTTCAAGCCATAACCCAGTGCCGCGGCGACGACGATTGCCACCTGCTGGCTGGCCGACTGCCAGGCGGTGAAAAAGCCTTTGCGACCGGGCGTGGCGATCTCCGAGAGATACACCGAGACCCCGCCCAGTTCCGCACCGGCAGAGAAGCCTTGCAGCAGCCGGCCGATCAACACCAGCGCCGGGGCAAACAGGCCGATGGTTTCGTATCCGGGCACCAGCACGATCAGGATCGTGCCGCTGGCCATGATCGACAGGGTCACGATCAGACCTTTGCGACGACCCACGTCGTCGATGTACGCACCGAGCACAATGGCCCCCAGCGGACGCATCAAAAAGCCTGCGCCGAACACCGCGAACGTCATCATCAGGGATGCGAACTCACTGCTCGCCGGAAAGAACACCGCCGCGATCTGCGTGGCGTAGAAGCCGAACAGAAAGAAGTCGAACTGTTCGAGGAAGTTACCCGAGGTCACCCGGAAAATGGCACCGGCCCGCGAGCCGCCGTGTGGGATTGAGGCTGTCATCGAAAAATACTCCACCGCTTTTATGACGTGCGCGACGGGGAGGCGGCGCACGGTTTTTATTGGGGCGGATAGTGGCGCAGGGGGATCGATCTGTTAATTGCATAGTTGGCATGGATTGATGCGCATGCCGGATCAATGCATCTGGAGGGACGACTACACTTTCGAATCCGGCATCATCAAAAAACAAGGAATGATTCCAGAACACCGCAGTCGGAGTTCAGGTATCACACATCTGAAGGAGGTTCACCGATGAACAACAAGACCCTGATCGCCAGCCTGGCCCTTGTCGCCGGCATCGCCGGGATCACCCCACTCGTTCAAGCGGCGCAACCCTCGACCGACACCGTCGAACGCTCGCCCACCGACGGCCGCGAACTGAAGGTCAACGACCGCGCCCCGGACGTCTATCAGCGCAGCGAAAAAGCCATCAAGAACTGGAAACAGAAAGGTCTCAGGCAACCCGATCCGCAGGCGCAGTGGGTGCAGATGAACGACAAGTACGTGATGGTGATGATCACCAACGGGACAATTGTGGATATCAAGCCGGTGGAGCGTTAGGCCGTCAGCAACAATTGGCCATGGACGGTTGATTGCATTCGAGCGCCGTTCGGGTAAAACGCGAGGGGCGTTTCGAGTGACTGGATGTCAGGAGCAATTCGTTGGAAAAGAAACCCCTCTACCGCAAAGAAAACACCACGGCCCACAACGTATGGCGCAACAACCCGGGCGGGCATTATCGGCATCAGCGAAACACCAAGGCTGAAATTCACAGCGACGCTACACGCGGCTCGATGCATGGCATCAAGCATCATGGCTACGATTACACGCCGTTGTTCCGCTTTTTACTGTCGCGTGTCGGCGGTGATTGGGATGAAATTTTCAGTGAGGCAGTGTCGCGGCTGGATCGGCAGGAGCCGGTGTTCTGGATGGTCGCTGTGCTTGAAAGTGACCGGGAAGAAATAGTGCGACTCGGTGAGTCGAGTTTCTTCAATGGTCTGTATGTCGATGAACAGAAGCGCCTGCAAATCGTCAATCCCGCCCTGAAAGCCGAAGATATGACGCCCAACTGTCAGTGCTGCACTCATACATTCAATGGCGTCGTGTTCGGTACACCCGGGCGCTGAGATTCAGTCGACCCGGCTATGGCTCAACGCCTGTCCGCCACCCAACCGGTACTGATTATTCCCGCTGCGCTTGGCCTCATACATCGCCAGATCTGCAATGTGCAGCAGCCGGTCCATGGTCGGCGCATGGTCGGGGAAGACGGCGACGCCGAGGCTGGTGCCGATGTGGCGTTGGTCGTTGCCGATGTTGATGGGCGGGGAGAGTTCGATGAAGATTTTCTGGCAGATGCTGCGGGCCTCGTCCTGCAGGTTCAGACCGGGGGCGAGGCCTTGCAGGATGACCACGAATTCGTCGCCGCCGATGCGGGCGACGGTGTCGCTGACCCGCAGGATGCGTTTCAGCCGTGTGGCGGTGGTGATCAGGACACGGTCGCCGGCGGCGTGGCCGTAGCGGTCGTTGATGCTTTTGAAACCGTTGAGATCGATAAACACCAGCGCCACCCGGGTCTCGGTAGCGCGGGCATGTTCCAGCGCTTCTGACAGACGTTCTTCCAGCACCAGTCGATTGGGCAAACCGGTCAGCGGATCGAAGTGGGCCAGGTGCTGAAGGTAACTGGCCGAGGCCTTTTCTTCGGTGATATCGCGCACCACGCCCATCATCTTGATCATCGCGTCATGATCGTTCTTCACCACGTTGCCGGTTTCCCGCAGCCAGCGAATCGTCCCGTCGGGCCAGACCACGCGGTATTCCTCGTCGTGGTTTTCACCGGTTTCCAGGCAGCGCAACTCCCCGGCGCGCACCTTGGCCCGGTCGTCCGGGTGGACGCAGGAGCAGAACAAGGCGTAGGAGGGCGTCACTTCGCCGATCTTGAAGCCGAACATGCCGAAAATTGCGTCGGACCAATACAGTCGATCCGTGTCGACTTCCCAATCCCAGGTGCCGATCCGCGCAAAATACTGGCTGCGTTTGAAGCGCTCGGCATCGCCATCCTGGTGGATGTTCTGGCCTTCCGCGGCGCGGGTGAGCAGTTCGCGATACTCAATAAGCTGCCGACGCAGGGCACGCTCGCGACGAATCAACACGGCGATCACGACCATCAGCACAACGACAAGGGCAAAGCCGATCCAGAGTTGAGTCATTCAAGCATCGCTGACATGGCGTATCGATTCGGGGTTGGTGGCGGGTGGCTATCATTCATCACGGCCAACGCTGGGTCAAACGGTTGCCAATGTCCGGCATTTCTGGGAAAACGGCGGCCAGCGGAACAATAGAGTGAATGTTATGAATGATGAACTGCAGATAATCGATCTTCAGCCCGGCGACGGAAAAGCCGCCGTCAAAGGCGCATTGATCACCACCCAATACACCGGTTGGCTGGAAGACGGCACCGAATTCGATTCGTCCTGGAGCCGGGGCAAACCGTTTCAGTGCGTGATCGGCACGGGCCGTGTGATCAAGGGTTGGGATCAAGGAATCATGGGCATGCAGGTCGGCGGCAAACGCAAACTGCTGGTGCCGGCGCATCTGGGGTATGGCGAGCGGACGATGGGCAAGATTCCGCCTAATTCGAATCTGGTGTTCGAGATTGAGTTACTGGAGGTTTTGACGCGGGAGGATTGATTGCTCCGCGTTACAGCTGACGTCATAAAACCCGCTGCCTCCGATCATGGAGCAGCGGGTTTTTTCTTGCCTTTTTACCTGAGGCGTTACGCAGCCATCGCCATCTCATCCAGCGTCGCGGCAACCGTGCTGGTCAGGCTCGGGAATCTGCGTTTGACGCTGTTAAGTGCCGGCATTACGCGGTTTTGATTCAGTTTGCCGTGATCGCGGGCGAGCTGGACGAGGGCCTCGAGGGCGGCGGTGACGATGGATTTTCTTTCGCTTTCGAGCAGCAGCAGACAGGCCTTTTCGGCCCATTGGCTGTCTTTTTCGTTGAGGCCGATGGAGATCAGGGCGGCGACGACGTGTGCATCGGATTTGCTTTCCATGGTGTGTTCCTCAGGTCGTGGCATCGAGGGTGTCCAGCGCCCGGTTCACGGCGAGCTCGCCACACATCACCACTTGGGCGATGCCCAGCACGGTACTGCGGTAGGGCGGGTCCAGCAGCGCGGCGAAGTCGCTGAGCATCACGCTGGCCGAGGCCATCGATTCGCAGGCGTGGGCCAGCAAGGCATGTTGATCGACGTGGGGGGCGATGAGGAACATGCGACCGGGGCAGTGCTGTTTCGGGGCGGTGGGTTTCAGGTAATGGTCGAGGGCGCGCTCGGCGGCTTCGTGGAGTTTTTTTGAATCAGTTGAGGAGTAAGGGGAGGTTGGGTCGGATTCGGACTGGATGTCTGTTTCCGGAGGATTGGGTGTTGGCTTGATCATTTGCTTAGAACCTTTCAATTGAGGCTTACACCGTCATTTGCGACTAAACAAATTGGGTGGCAGCTATGCGCAGGTTAGTCGACCGGTGGTTCTAAGCTTTCCCGGCGCACCCGAAGGTGCCCTGCGCACAGCTACCATTAAGTACAGGCGTAGAAATGCCTGACAGAAATGACTCTATGCAGCTTAAAACCCACCGAGCGACTAAACCCGTTCACTGACCATTCAGTGATGCGAATCAAGTTACGGGCAGACCCCAAACCGCACAAGCCGGCGGATTCTGGCGTAGTTGTAGGCAAAGGCGCAAGGCAATGTAGCCTCCCGGATGAGGGCAAAATGATGCGTCATTTTTCAGTCCGCCATCGCGAGCAGGCTCGCTCCCACATGGACTCCGTTGCGGCTTATCAGGTGTGCCGGCTCGCGCATTTCTGCTTTGTGATACCAAATGTCAGATAAGCCAATTCAAACTTGATTTATATCGGTTTTGATATAGTCTGCTGGTATGTGATCGCTGCCATTCCTTGCAACACACCGCCGCGACACGATTCCGTCCGGGCTATTACGCTTTTCTTTCCAACACAGGAGAAGCCAATGCCAAGACACAAGGACGTGGTGTTTGTCGGGAGTGCGCTCAAGGATTTGAGAGCTTTTCCCCTCGATGCTCGCAGAGCTGCAGGATTCCAGCTGGATCTGTTGCAACAGGGCGACGAACCCTTTGACTGGCGCCCCATGAAAACAGTCGGGCGGGGCGTCAATGAAATCAGAATCACCGAGGATTCAGGGGCGTTTCGAGTGTTTTATGTGGTCAACCGGCCTGACGCGATTTATGTGCTGCACGCCCTGCAAAAGACCACGCGCAAAACCGAGACGCGAGACATAGAACTGGCACGGGCCAGATACCAGGAAATAGGTTGAACCATGACGGATCATCAAAACTCTTCCCAGCGTTTCGCAAGCGTCTGGGATGCACTGGAAGACACGCCGCAGGACGCGGCCAACATGCGCCTGCGGGCCAAACTGATGCGTACGCTGTGCGAAACCATACGAGCCTGGGAGCTTCCGCAGAAGGAGGCGGCCAAGCGTCTTGGCATCACCCAGCCGCGCCTTAACGACGTACTCAACGGCAAAATCGACAAGTTCTCTCTGGATGCGCTGGTCAACCTGTCGGCCGCAGCGCAGCTGGACGTAGACCTCTGCTTCTCGTCGTCTCCGCCACTGCAATGGGCCTGACAGGCGAGGGTTCCCAACGATCCTGCCTCTGAAAAGCCTTCCAGAGGCGGCGCCGTCTGATGCGCCGCCTCATTCTTCCACATCAAAATCTCAAGCCGCGACGGACGGTCGGAAACAGGCCTTGCTCCTTTCGGTCGGAACAGCGACTATGCTCGCCATATAGGGGTAGGGGGTATAGGTATGTCGCACACACATGAACACAAAGGCGAGTTGCTCAATCGGGTCCGGCGCATTGCCGGGCAGGTTCAGGCGGTTGAGCGAGCCCTGGAGTCCGAGGCCGATTGTGCCAAGACGTTGCATTTGATGGCGGCGATTCGCGGTGCGGTCAACGGGCTGATGGAGCAGTTCATCGAGGCCCACGCCCGCGAGCACGTTGCCCATCCCGATCTCAGCGACGAAGCCCGCGCCCAGGGCGTGGAAGAGTTGCTGCAAGCGATTCGCCGATATTCCAAGTGAGCACCGAGATCATGACACTCAAGGTTGATGATTTTTCCCACGACCACCAGTTTCTCGGTGCGTCCCACGACGACAACGCCCGTCGCACCCTGTGGGTGGTGGTGCTCACGTTCGTGATGATGATCGGTGAGATTGCCGCCGGTTATCTCACAGGCTCCATGGCGCTGTTGGCTGACGGTTTCCACATGGCGACCCATGCCGGCGCCTTGGGCATCGCAGCGGCGGCCTACCGTTTTGCGCGGCGCAACGCCGACAACCGTCGCTTCAGTTTCGGCACCGGCAAGGTCGGCGATCTGGCAGGTTTTGCCTCGGCCATGGTGTTGGGACTGGTGTCGCTGGGCATTGCCGGGGAATCGGTTTTCCGTCTGTTCGAGCCCACCAGCGTGGCGTTCGGCGAAGCGACCCTGATTGCCGTGATCGGTCTGGGCGTCAACCTGCTCAGCGCTTTTTTACTGGCCGGCCACCACGGTCATCATGACCACGGACACGGCCATAGCCACGATCATGGTCACCACCATCACGACAACAATCTGCGTTCAGCCTACGTGCACGTATTGGCCGATGCGTTGACGTCGGTGCTGGCAATCGCGGCGCTGCTTGCCGGCCGCTATCTGGGCTGGGTGTGGATGGACCCGGTGATGGGCATCGTCGGTTCCATCGTCATCGCCAAATGGGCCTGGAACCTGATGCGCGACAGCGCCGCCGTGCTGCTCGACACCACCGATGAACCGGTGGCCGAGGAGATCCGCGAACTGCTGGAAACCTGCGACGACGTGCGCATCAGCGACCTGCACGTCTGGCAGGTCGGCCCGCAGGCGCGGGCCGCGATTGTCAGTGTGGTGGCGGCTGCCGGCGTCACGGCAGAAGCGATTCGCGAACGACTGGCGCCGGTGCATGAGTTGTCGCACCTGACCATCGAGTTGCGCAGCGCTTAAGTCATTTTTCGCTGAACAGTGGAATCCGCCCATTGAGGGAAGGGCGGTAATGCCAGGTGAAGCGGCTCAGGTCGATGTCATGGGCGAGGATTTCACCGACGGTGGCGCTGGCAATCGTCATCGCCAACCTTTGCCCCGGGCATTGATGGCGACCGCTGCCGAACGTGAAACTGCGGCGGTTCGGGCGATCCGGCAGAAATTGATCCGGGTTTTCATTCAGTGCCGGGTCGCGATTGGCCGAGGCGAGTAACACCAGAATCACCTCACCTGCTTCAAGTCGCATGCCGTCGATTTCGCAGGTGTTCGCGACAAAACGGCGGGTGTTCTGCACCGATGGATCGAAGCGCTGGACTTCGGCCAGCAGCGAATCGACTGACACGTTGCGTAATTCCGGCTGACGCTGCAACGCCACCAACGCATTGCCGATCAGGCCGGCACTGGCTTCAAAGGTCTGCGAACAGAGACCGATGAGGTTGGCGATCAGCACGTCCTCTTCGCCTGAATAGCGTTGTTGAATGTCGGCGAGAAACGGGTTCGGATCTGCCAGTAATTCAATGAAGTCACCGTGCAATTGCTCCGCTGCCCGATGGGCTGCGGCCAGTTGCAGGTCATTGCTCAGCGGCGACAGGCACGCTGCAAAATCGGCGGTCAGCTCACTGATCGCCCGCGCTTGCGCCGGGGAGAATCCGAGCAACGCTGCAACTACGCACACCGGCCCACGAAACATTGCCTTATATAAGCCGTCGGCATCGTCAGTCACCAGCCGAGCGGCGACCAACGCCCGGACATCGTCGTCATTGATCAGCCCAAGCGTCGGCTCAATGGCCGAACGCGGGCACCGCTGAGCTTCGCCATCATTCATGCGCATCAACTGGCCGAACACCTTGCCCGCCATGCCATCGGCGATGGCTTTGGGCACCGGCTCCTGCGCCGGACGCACCCGGCAATCCGGATTCGCCAGGACGGCGCAAACCGCCCGGGCACTGCTGGCCACCCACAGTTTCAGTCCGTGATGAAAGATGAGACCGCCTTCAGAGCGCAGTTTTGCGTAGTAAGGATAAGGATCGGCGTGAGTCGCAGCGATGATCGGGTCCATGGGTCGCAACCTTGTCGGTGGGGAAAGTGTTGCTACTATCTCCAGTCCTTGGGGGCGATGATTCGTCCGGGAGCGAAATATGCACGCAGAACATCCAGACATCGGCGTCTCGCAGGTGGCGGCCGCCATCGCGGAGCCGGCGCGAACCAAAATGCTGTGTTCGCTGATGGACGGCCACGCCCGCACCGCCACGGAGCTGGCGAGCCTTGCCGATGTCAGCGCCTCGACCGCCAGCGCGCACCTGGCCAGACTCAAGGACCTGGCGCTGGTGCGCCTGTATGTGCAGGGCCGCCACCGTTATTACAGCCTCGCCGACAAGCGTGTGGCCCAGGCGCTGGAAGCGCTGATGGTGATCGGCCAGAACCCTGCGCCGACCTTCAAACCCCACACACCGGATCGCCTGCAATTCGCCCGCACTTGTTACGACCACATGGCCGGGACGTTGGCGGTGTTGCTGCATGACCGGTTGCTGGAAGGCGGATGGCTGGTGGAAACCGATGAACAGACGTATCGCTTGAGCGAACGCGGGGAGGCGCTGTTCCAAGGGCTGGGAGTCAAGGTCAGGGATCTTTCGACGTTGGGTCGGCGGTTTGCCTGCCCGTGTCTGGACTGGAGCATGCGCCGGCCACATTTGGGCGGATCGCTCGGGGCCGCGTTGTTGCAGGTCGCGTTGCAACGCAAATGGGTGACACAGGATCTGGACAGCCGGGCGCTGGCGTTGACGGTGGTGGGGCGCAAGGAAATGGCGGCGCGATTCGGGGTGCAATGGTCCGAAGCGACGCGGCCTGTCCCGGTGCGTAAATCCTCGACCATCGCAGCTGACAGCCGACTGTGATCAGGCTGACTGACGAAGGGTCGTTTTACGGCTTGTCGCCTGTGGATGGACTCTATACTGTATATGCGAACAGTATAAGGTCCATGCCATGCAACTCATCGACAAGCTCAGCATCCTCGCCGACGCCGCCAAATATGACGCTTCCTGCGCCAGCAGCGGCGCGCCCAAGCGTAGCTCCGAGGGCAAGAACGGGCTGGGTTCCACCAACGGCATGGGCATCTGCCACAGCTACACGCCGGACGGGCGTTGCGTGTCGTTGCTCAAGATTCTGCTGACCAATTTCTGTCTCTACGATTGCCAGTATTGCGTCAACCGGCGTTCCAGCGACGTGCCTCGTGCGCGTTTCACGCCAGAGGAGGTGGTGACGCTGACTCTGGATTTCTACCGGCGCAATTGTGTCAGCGGGTTGTTCCTCAGCTCCGGAATCATCCGTTCGGCGGACTACACCATGGAGCAGTTGGTACGTGTCGCGAAGCTGCTGCGTGAGGAGCATGAGTTTCGAGGCTACATCCATCTCAAGACCATCCCCGAAGCGGATCCCGCGCTGATCGAAGAAGCGGGGCGCTATGCCGACCGCTTGAGCGTCAACATCGAATTGCCCACCGATACCAGCCTGCAAACCCTGGCGCCGGAGAAACACATCGGCTCGATCAAGCAGGCGATGAACACGATTCACACCGGCGTACAGACTGTGTTGAACGAACCTCGCGCACCGAAGTTCGCCCCGGCCGGGCAGAGCACGCAGATGATCGTCGGTGCCGATGACACCGACGACAGTACCATCCTGCATAGCGCTCAGGCGTTGTATGGCAACTTCCGTTTGCGCCGTGTGTACTACTCCGCCTTCAGCCCGATTCCCGACAGCCCGAAAAGCGTACCGTTGGCCGCGCCGCCGCTGATGCGCGAGCACCGTTTGTATCAGGCTGACTTCCTGTTGCGCGGTTATGGCTACAGCGCCGGTGAGTTGCTCAAGGGGCCGGGCAATCTGGCGCTGGACATCGACCCGAAACTGGCCTGGGCGCTGCAGAACCGTGAAGTGTTTCCGTTGGATCTCAACCGCGCCGAACCGGCGTTGATTTCGCGTATTCCCGGCATCGGCCTGCGTACCACCGAGCGTCTGGTGGAGCTGCGTCGGCAGCGGCGTATCCGCTATGAAGACGTGGCCCGAATGCGCTGTGTGCTGGCCAAGGCCAAGCCGTTCATCATCACCAGCGATTACCACCCGCAACAGGCGGAGGTCTCCAGCCAGATGCTCTATCAGCAGTTGCGCGACCGGCCGACGCCGCAACAGATGGGGTTATGGGGATGATCAATCTCGACTGTGACGATCTGTTCGACGTCTGGCGCCAACAGGCCCGCTGGCTGCTCAGCCATGAAATCGATCCGAGTCTGGTGAGCTGGGCGTCGGAGAGGGTGAGTGATCTGTTTGCCAGTGACGTGTCGGTGCCAGAAGGGCAGGGGCCGTTTCAGGCGCGGATTCCCCGCGCGTTGCTCGACACGCTGGAACAAGCGTCACGCTATCGTGGTGATCAGCGCTGGAGCCTGTTGTACGAGGTGCTGTGGCGAGTCAGCCATGGCGATCGCACGGCCATGATGGCCGGCGACAAACTGGGCAGCGAGTTGCAGCGGCGGATCAAGCAGGTGCAGCGTGAAGCCCATCATCTGCATGCGTTCGTGCGTTTCATCGAGCGTCCGGCAGAACTGCCGGGCCCGCAATACGTGGCGTGGCACGAACCGGCCCACGACATCCTGCACAGCGCCAGCGAACACTTCATCGGGCGCATGGGGCGACATCGCTGGTTGATCGCAACGCCGCGTGATGGCGTTTATTACGATGGCGAACAATTGATCCATCAGCGCCAATGTCCGCCGCAGTGGCAACAACTGGCACAGAACGTCGACGATCCACGCGGTGATTTATGGCTGGCTTACTACAGCCATATCTTCAACCCGGCGCGGCTGAACGAGAAGGTCATGCAGGGGCATTTGCCCCTGCGCTTCTGGAAGAATCTGCCTGAGGGGGAATTGATCCCTGGTCTGATTACCCAGGCGCGGACGGGCAAGCAGCAGAACGGGCAGGCCGGTGGAATGACCGGGCGTAGCGGCAAACGTATCGCGTTGAAACAGGTGGAGCATCCGCCCGCCGTTCAACGCGTCGCCGAAGCCATGAGCAAACCAAAACCGGCGAAGGTCACTCCCGAGACCTTTGCCGCCAGCCAGGAACCTTTCGGGCTCGACAGCCAGCCCTTGGCGGCATTGGCGAGCAGCGCATAACTGCCGTGCACCAACATGACCAGCACGGCGTAAGAGGCCACCAGTTTGAAAAATTGCGGAAGGAAAGCCTGTGCGGTGTCGATGAACTGCGGGAACACCGCCAGAAAGAAGAAGATGGCTTTGGGGTTGAGAAATTGCAGGGACGCGGCTTCCAGAAAGCGGTAGCTCGGGCGCGATGGGCGGATGTCTCGCAGGGTACGGAAACGATCCGAACGCCAGCTCTTGAAACCCAGGTACAACAGGTAAGCGGCGCCAGTGTATTTCAGCACGGTAAAGGCTGCCGCCGAGGCGCTGAGGATCAGACCGACACTGGTTGCACTGAGGGCAGCGACCACGAACGCCCCCGAGGCAATCCCTAGAATCCCCGGTACTGCACCGGTCCAGCCCAGACGCACGGCGTTGGACAGGGTCAGTACCACACCCGGGCCCGGGCTCAAAATGGTCAGGGTGGCGAAGAGAACAAAGAGTCCGTAACTGTGCATGTCTGGCTCCATCGGGGCGCGGGGGCGGGCGTGCAGTCAGGTTGGCGTGACGACGTGCCTGTGACAAACGCTTTAAATGCGGCGTATGTGTGACTAAATTAGACCCATGAATAAATCACTCCCGCCGCTCAATGCGGTTCGTGCCTTTGCGGTCGCCGCCCGTCACCAGAGTTTCACGCTGGCAGCCGAAGAGCTGCACGTGAGTCATAGCGCCGTCAGCCGGCACATCAAATTGCTGGAAGAACACTTGGGCGTGTTGCTGTTCGAGCGGCGTATCCGGCAATCGCTGCTGACGCCTGCCGGCCAACGCTTTTATCAGCAAGTCAGCGCCGGACTGGCGCAGATCGCCGACGCGGCTGCCGAGTTGCGTCAGCAGGCGGCGCGACCGACAGTGACCATCAACACCCGACCGTCGTTTGCCCAGTTATGGCTGAAGCCCCGGCTGGATGCCTTCATGGCAGAGCATCCGGACATCGAACCGCAGGTGGTCACCCAGACACGGTCGCCGGATCCAGCGCAGGACAGTTTCGACATTGTCATCCGTCGTGGCCGCGACGACTGGGCGTCAACCATCGAGTCACACCCGTTGTTTGAAGATGAATTGTTGATGGTGGCGGCGCCTGCGCTGCTTGAGCGGATACCGCTGGCAGACCTTGCCGATCTGGGTCGGCACACTCTGCTGACTGTCAGGGCGCGGCGCGAAGACTGGCATCACTGGGCGCTGCGTTTTGGTCAGCCTCAGAGTGCAAGCCAGGCGATTCGCCAGTTCGATTACATGCATCGAGTGCTGGAAGCTGCCGTGGCGGGCGAGGGCATCGCGTTGTGTCCGACCACGTTGCTGGGCACGCATCTGTCGAGTGGTCGACTGGTCTGTCCGTCACCCGATCTGCGGATGCCGCTGCCACGTTATTACTACGGTGTTGCGCCACAGGCCTCTGCCTCGGCTCAGACATTTGTGGCGTGGCTGCAAAAACAGACCCCATGAAAAAGCCCCCATCGAGTGATCGATGGGGGCTTTTGTGCATCTGGCCGTCAGATCAAACCTTGACGATCCAGCCGGCTGGCGCTTCGATGTCGCCGGTCTGTACGCCGGTCAGCTCCTTGTAGAGCTTCTGGGTCACAGGGCCGACTTCGGTTTCGCTGTGGAATACGTGCAGGTTGCCGTTGTAGCTGATGCCACCGATCGGGGTGATCACCGCAGCGGTGCCGCAGGCGCCGGCTTCCTTGAAGTCCGACAGCTTGTCGATGAACACGTCGCCTTCGACCACTTCCAGGCCCAGACGGGATTTGGCCAGTTCGATCAGCGACAGACGGGTGATGCCGGGCAATACCGATGGCGAGTTCGGGGTGACGAACTTGTCATGGTGGGTGATCCCGAAGAAGTTGGCCGAACCGACTTCCTCGATCTTCTTGTGGGTCAGCGGATCCAGGTAGATGGCGTCAGCGAAGTGCGCTTTCTTGGCCTGGGAGCCCGGCATCAGGCTGGCGGCGTAGTTGCCACCGACCTTGGCGGCACCGGTGCCTTGTGGCGCGGCGCGGTCGAAGGTGGAGATCTGGAAGTTGTGCGGGGTCAGGCCGCCCTTGAAGTAGGCGCCGACCGGGATCGCGAACACCGAGAAGATGAACTCCGGCGCGGTGCGCACGCCGATGTTGTCACCCACGCCGATCACGAAAGGACGCAGGTACAGCGCGCCGCCGGTGCCGTAAGGCGGGATGAAGCGCTCGTTGGCGCGAACCACTTGCTTGCATGCTTCGATGAACTGCTCGGTGGACACATGCGGCATCAGCAGGCGGGCGCAGCTGCGTTGCATGCGGGCGGCGTTCTGGTCCGGACGGAACAGGTTGATCGAGCCGTCCTTGCAACGATAGGCCTTCAGGCCTTCAAAGCATTGCTGGCCATAGTGAAGGGCCGTGGAACCTTCGCTGATGTGCAGCACGTTGTCTTCGGTCAGGGTGCCTTTGTCCCACTCGCCATTGCGAAAGTACGACAGATAGCGTTTGTCGGTCTTGATGTAGTCAAAACCCAGCTTGTCCCAGTTGATGCTTTCGTTACCCATGACACCCTCTATCACTGAACAACCGCCGAAGCGGTTCAAGGCTTCTGACGTTTTTTTGGATGGGCACAACAATACTTCATTCTTGAGCGGTTTCGCAGCCCGAAATCTCTGCCTTTGATCGTTCCCACGTCGAAACGCTTGATCGTTCCCACGCTCTGCGTGGGAATGCCTCATCGGACGCTCCGCGTTCGGCTTTTGGGACGCGGAGCGTCCCGGGCTGCATT